>CAZSDJ010000017.1:16709-35037 GCA_964605645.1 uncultured Planctomycetia bacterium | reverse complement strand
AAACAGCTTTTACTTAAGTTCGCGGCTCCCTAAAAAAAATGGGGAAACTCCAGTTATCGAAACTCTTGACAAAATAATAAAAAAATGATTAGATAAAATATCGGGGTAATATTTTAAACCAATTTAAAAGGAGGTGTTGTATGAATTGGAAAGCACTTGTCGGCGAACCCGCTAAAGAAATGCTTCGCAAGATCGGAGAATATTTTCCAGCCGTGCTTGGTGCGTTAGTTATTCTGGTAATTGGTTGGATTGTGGCAAAAATAATTAAAAAGATAGCGACTAAGTTTCTTGATCTAATTCGTTTTGAAAAATTTGCCGATAAAGCCGGGATATCAAATGCATTATCAAAAGGAAACATCAAAAGTAGTGCCAGCCAATTATTGAGCGGGCTGGTGTATTGGTTTATTATGATCTTAGTATTAGCCATGGTAGTCAATGCTCTAGGGTTAACTGTTGCTTCACAATTATTAGATGGGCTATTAGGCTATATTCCAAACGTAATTGCTGCAGTTTTTGTGTTGGTCCTCGGCCTATTTTTAGCTAATTTGACTTCTAGTATTGTCAGGACAGCAGCTAGTAACGCAAAATTGCCGAAACCGGAAATCTTGGCTGGCTTAAGCCAGTGGGCAATTGTAATTTTTGCTGTTACTGCATCATTGCGTCAATTAGGGATAGCACCATTTTTAGTATCTACTACTTTTTATATTTTGTTTGGCGGGATTTGCCTCGCTTTATCTTTAGCATTTGGCTTAGGCGGAAAAGATGTGGCGGGAAAGCTATTAGAAGATTTTCGCAATAAATATCTAAAATAAACAACTTATTAGATGCATAACCAAAATTCTTCGTTTCCTTACGGGGAGGCGAAGGATTTTTTATTATTGAAATAATTTTGTGATAAAATATAGTTAAAAAAGAAGTAACTATGGAAAAACCAAAAATAAAATATCCTTGTTATTGGGGATACAAAATCATTGGCAACAACCAAACATCACTGGAGATGGTGGCTGCTGAAGTGGTAAATGACAGAGAATACAACCTGGTTTTATCTAAACAAAGCAAAACCGGTAAATATGTTTCTTTGGAAATAAAAACCAGGGTTTTAGATGAATCAGACCGGAATAAAATTTTTTCTGATTTTAATGATCATCCGGCAGTAAAGATGGTTTTATAAAATAAAATGTTAATTAATGAAGCCCTTAAACTTGAGCGGGAAAATTTCTAAGAAAGCTTCTTGAGTTTGTCAATTACTGATTTGATACTACTTGCGGGTGTTGAGGCTCCCGCAGTTATACCTACCGAATTTATTTTCTTTAGCCAAGAAGGTTTAATATTTTTAGCATTTTTTATCCAATAAGTATGAGGGTTGATTTCTTTTGATATTTGGTAAAGCCTTTTTGTATTTGCACTTGTCTTTGAACCGACAACTAGCATCAGATCATTTTGAGAAGGCATTTTTTTAATTTCATCCTGCTTTTTTTGTGTAGGGGCGCAAATTGTATTTATAAATTTAAGTTCAGGAATAGATTCTTTTAACTTGTCTAGGATTTTTAATACTTTTTCAATATTTTGAGTTGATTGGGTAACTACAGCCGCTTTGGTTATCAGTTCAAACTCTTTTTTATCTATCATTTCATCCGGAGTTAAAACCATTGCTTCGTTTTCAAGCTGGCCGATAATGCCTTGAACCTCATCATGTTTTTTATCGCCGATTACAATGATTTTGTATCCTTTTTTTTCATGTTCACGGGCGATCTTATGAATTTCTTTTACCATTGGGCAAGTTGCATCAATTATTTTGTAACCAAGTTTTTTTGCTTTTTTATAAGTTTCTTTTGGGGCTCCGTGGGCGCGGATAAGAATAGTTTTATTTCTACCTTTGCTCAATCTAGTTATTTTTTTTATTCCTTGTTCTTTGATTTCTTTGACTACTGTTTCGTTGTGAACGATGTCTCCTAACATATAGATTTGTTTACTCTCTCGAGCGTGGCCGCGTGCAATATCTAAAGCTCTTTTTACTCCTATGCAGAAACCGGCTGATTTAGCTAAATTTACTTTCATAAATAATTATTTTAGGTATAATGAATCATTTAATTTTTATACAAGCTCTGTAACCATTCTATTGATCAAGGCTAAATATGCAAGAAAAACTATTTAAAAAAATATTAATTTTAATTATTTTGTTTTGCCTGTTGATTACAAAATCAACTTTTTCCTTAGATTGGGTAAAACTTCACGAAAAATCTGATGATCTTAGTTTAAAGCAAACAAAAAAACTTGTATCTGGAGATAAACAGTCAATCGCTGATCTTTATCTTCTGGCTTTAGTGTATTTTAGGCAATACAAAAACCAAAAGGCCAAAGATATTTTTGAAAAAATATTAGAAATAGAGCCTTCTAATTTATACGCCCAGTGGGGAAGAATCGAAACTTTACGCCGGCAACATAAATGCAAGACGTGTAGAGAAGAACTCAAGCAGATTATTGACAAAAAACCGGATTTTGCTCCCGCCTACATGACTCTGGCTTATCTTTATTATGTAGATATGAAATTTGAGAAATCGGCGAAACTTTCTTACAAGGTTATCAAGATGGGGCAATCTAATGTCGACCAACCGAATTATATCCGGGCCTTGGGCCTATTTTCCGGGTCTAAGGGGATGATCGTCCATTACGGCGGGCCTTTATCCAAAATTATAAACGGAAGAGCAGTTATGGCTTATTTAAAAAAAGCAGAAAAAATTGATCCCGATTCGGCTATAGTTTACTTTGGTTTTGGCAGTTATTATTTGCTTGTTCCCCCTATTTTCGGCCGGAATTTAGAAAAGGCAGAAAAATATCTTCAAAAATCAATTGAAGCTGACCCTAATTTTGCTAATACCTATGTAAGGCTGGCTCAGGTTTATCGTGCCAAAGGCAATATGGATAAATATTATGAGTATATCAATAAAGCTTTGGAGGTAGGCTCGAAAAACGAACTTGCTCTCGACATAAAAACTCGTACCTGCGATTTTATTTGTATTGATTAGTTAATTACTCTTTGGTAAGTAGGGGCAGGAAGTATTTGGTTAATGCTTTCTTGTAAGTTTTTTTCATCGAAAGCCGGTCAAGAATTATTTGACTTTTTTTGACAAAGCCCTTAATGTCTCTTTTAGCTAAATCAAGTGCATTTGTGTTTATGATAATTTTTTGCATTTGAGTTAGATCAGCTTTGTTAATTTTTTCTTTTGCCAGTATTTTCTTAATTTTATTTTGCTCTTTGCCGGAAGCTTTATCGTAAGCATAAAATATGAGCAAGGTTTTTTTGGCTTCTTGTAAATCAGAGATTTGAGATTTTCCCGTCTTTTTTTGCTCTGCAAAAATTCCTAAGATATCATCTTTTATTTGAAAAGCGCGGCCGAGGTACTTTCCGTAATCGTTTAGTTTATTAATTTCTGAACTGTTAGTTCCTGCCAATATTGCGCCGGTTGAAAGGGGGCAAGAAAATGTGTAAAAGGCTGTTTTATAGTCATATATCTTGTAAATATCAGATTTTTTTAACTTATGTAGTGGTTTGATGCCATTGATAAGTTCAATAAATTCACCGGATCCGGTAAAAATAGCGGCTTTGACAAAATTTTGTAAAGCTTTTTCTTTGCGTGAAAAGTCTTCTTTAATCGCTAAAAAGGCGTTGATAGCTAAGGCATAGACAATGTCTCCAACTACAATGCCCAGGTCACTGCCATTAAATTTAGCATTTTTATTTTTGGCTAAATAATTATCAAACATTGCATGCATTGCCGGTTTTCCCCGACGTGTTTGAGATTTATCAATTATATCGTCGTGGATTAGCATGAAATCATGGAGTAGTTCTATCGAAAGTGCGCTTTGATAAAGGCCGGCTGCCGCCTTATCCTTATAACCTTTGTAACCGATTATAAATAAAATTGGCCGGATTCTTTTACCATCGCGCAGGCTAAAATCTTTAATTTTAGCAAAAAGAATTGGGGAGATGGAGGATAAAGCGTATTCTTTATCTAGTTCCGCGATAAAGTTGGCAAGGTTTTTATCAATTTCCTTTTTTATTTTTAAAAACATCGATTTATGATAACATATAAGCAAAATAAAACAACGAAATATTAGTAAAAAAATTACTAATTACTAATTTCTAATTGATCTAATTAAATTTCAATGACTAATGAACAAATAAATCCAAAAAGAAAGTTTGACCTTGAAGAAAGAACTGCAAAATTTGGCGAAAATATAATTATATTTGCTAAACGAATACCTAAAAATGTGATAAATTTTCCCATGATAACTCAGTTGATTAAATCAGGCACTTCGGTGGGCAGCAATTATTGTGAGGCCGATGATGCAGAATCTAGAAAAGATTTTAAACATAAAATTGGCATTTGTAAAAAAGAAGCCAGAGAAACTAAGCATTGGCTGCGAATGATTATAGTATCTTGCCCGGATTTGAAAAAAGAAGCCGATAAACTTTGGCAGAAAGCTAAAGAGTTAAATCTTATATTTAATTCAATAACTAATCGTCTTAAATAAGTTTATTAATTGGAAATTGGGATTTGGATATTTTTAGAAATTAGAAATTAGAGCAATTAGAAATTAGTATATGGGGTTAACTACCAAAATTAAAGTTTACATTCGGGCTTTTCGCCTACCTTTTATAACCGCAAGTGTTTTACCTTTTATTTTTGGTTCATTATATCCCCACCAATTTAATTTTGTTGTTTTTTTAGCTGGTTTGATCTGCGTTATATTTACTCATCTTGGCGCAAATTTAATCAATGATTATTCTGATTCTAAAACGGGTCTAGATTGGAAAGACAAAAAGTTCTATGGTTTTTTTGGCGGTTCAAAGTTGATACAAGAAGGAACTTTAAGTGAAAAATTTTATCTGAAATCTGCTATCATTTGTTTTATCATATCTACAATTAGTGTCTTTTTTTTAATGGTTAAATTAGATAGCGTTAAAATTATTATTTATTATTTTCTAATTCTTTTTCTGGGATTTTCTTATTCGCACAAACCTTTTCAGTTTTCTTATCATTTTTTAGGAGAGTTAATAATATTTATACTTTTTGGCCCGGTTACTGTGATGGGAGCGTATTTTTTACAAACTGGTATTTTTCCTTCGCTTAATTCGTTCTTTTTATCGTTACCATTTGGATTTTTTACTGCAGCAATTTTAGTAGCCAATGAGGTTCCGGATCACAAAGAAGATAGTTTGGTTAATAAATCTAATCTTATTAAATTAATTGCTTCGAAAGATGCATATTTATTATATTTAATTTTAAATATTTTGGGTTTTATGTCAATATTGATTTCTTGTTTTTTAGGGCTTCTTCCCTTTGTGACTCTTATTTCTTTGGGTTCATTTTTATTAATTTTAAAGGCTATGGCTATAATCAAAAAAGATTTTAATTTAAAACATAAATTAATGAAATCTTCCCAGTTGACCATCCTCAACCAAACTTTAGTTAGCCTGATTTTAATTTTATCAATAATTTTTATTTGATATGAAAATCGGTTATCCTTGTTTAAATCGTTCTCTTGGCTGCACAAGTTCTTCCACCTTTCGCCTTAAATCTTACAGTCAGGATTTATTGATAGAAAAGGCAGAAAGCAATCTTAATTGCCTATCGAAAATTTTAAAATATAATTTAGAAAACAATATCTTATTTTTTCGAATCAGCTCCGACCTTATCCCTTTCGCTTCCCATCCGGTTTGTGAAGTTCGTTGGAAACAGATTTTTAAAGATCAATTTAGAGAAATCGGTAATTTTATTAAAGATAATCAAATCAGGATATCAATGCACCCGGATCAATTTACTTTAATCAATTCAATAGATTATGACATATTCAAAAGAAGTGTCGCTGAATTAAAATATCATGCCGCCATTTTAGATTTATTAGGTTTAGACAGTAGCGCAAAGATACAAATTCATGTTGGCGGCGTCTATGCTGACAAAGCAAAAAGCATAAAAAGATTTATCCAAAGATACAAAAAACTTTCTCTAACTATTAAAAAGCGGTTGGTTATTGAAAACGATGAGAAGAGCTACGGGGCCGCTGACTGTCTCTACATTAATTCCCAGCTGGGGATACCTGTTCTTTTTGATTCCTACCATCACCAGCTAAACAACAGAGGCGAAAAATTAAAAGATTTGTTAGCCAAGGCTGTAAAGACTTGGCAAAAGCAAGACGGCTTGCCAATGGTTGATTATAGTAGTATTCATCAAAGCCTAAAAAAAGGCCGTCATGCCGAATCAATTGATTCAGGTGATTTTAAAAAATTTCTTACAAAAAGTAAGCCTTATGATTTTGATTTGATGCTAGAGATTAAAGATAAAGAAAAAAGTGCGGCAAAAGCAATAAAAATAGCTAGTTCTGACTCTAAGTTTATAGACTATAAGAATAGCAAATAAATTTGCAAGATTTAAAAGTTTAGGTAAAATATTAGCATAATTAAAAAATATCTTTTTAACAGTTTAAAAGGGAGGTAGAAATGGAAGCAAAGAAATTAAGTTGGGCTATTTTTATTCTCAGACTTTGTTTAGGAGTTATATTTGTAGCTCATGGCTTGCAAAAAGTTTTTGGTTTATTTGGTGGGCCGGGCATTGAAGGGTTTTCAAAAATGATTACAGGCATTGGCGCCAATCCCGCTTTGTTTTGGGCTTGGGCTGTTGCGATAGTAGAATTGCTGGGCGGGATATTTTTGATTTTGGGCGTTTTACCCAGATTGAGTGCCGCTGCAATTGGAGTAGTTATGATTGTTGCGATAATTACCATCCACGGGGCAAAAGGTTTTTTTATGTCCGGGGGTGGATTTGAATATCAATTATTAATTTTAGCAGCCTGTTTATCGCTGGCCTTAACGGGGGCCGGTAAATTTTCACTCTTTAACAAATTCTAACATCGGACATATTAATACTTATAAATTTCTAATTAATTTAATTAACCTAATTTCTAATAAACTCCAAATCCCAATGTCAAAAAAAACAACAAATCTTTATTTTATAATAGATTTATACAATTTCTTTTTTTAGAAATTGGGGTTTGAATAGGTCAATTAGAAATTAGTAATTAGTCATTAAAATTGTTAACTTACAAGTATAATTAATTTCATTTTTTAGTTGTATTTTTTTCAAAAACTTATACAATAATATTTCATTTTAGCGGTTACACGATACTCAATACTTACGATTCAATACTAATTAAAAGAAGGAGGAAAGATGAGTGATAAGATTAAACAAATCTTAGGAGATGAGGCAAAAGATTTATTGGAACATAGCTGTCAAACTATTTCCCAGGAAGACCTGCATTTGCCCGGGCCTGATTTTGTGGAAAGAATCCATGGCGGTTCTGACCGGCCGAACAACGTATTAAGAAATTTACAAGAAACTTTCAATCATGGCAGATTAGGAGGAACCGGATATCTGTCAATTTTACCGGTAGATCAAGGTATCGAACATACTGCCGGTGCTTCATTTGCACCTAATCCGATCTATTTTGATCCGGAAAATATCGTAAAGCTTGCGATTGAAGGTGGCTGTAATGCCGTTGCCTCAACCCTGGGGGTATTAGGGATGGTTTCACGTAAGTATTGCCATAAAATACCTTTTATCGTAAAGATTAATCACAATGAGCTTTTAACTTACCCCAATTCATACGATCAAAAATTATTTGCTAGTGTGGAGCAAGCATTTGAAATGGGAGCAACCGGAGTAGGGGCTACGATTTATTTTGGCTCTGAGCAGTCTCGCCGTCAGATTGAAGAAATATCTGAGGCTTTTTCTCGGGCTCATGAGTTGGGGATGTATACAGTTCTTTGGTGTTACTTACGCAACTCAGCTTTTAAAAAAGATGGTAAAGATTACCATGCTGCTGCTGATTTAACCGGCCAGGCAAATCACCTGGGAGTTACAATTGAAGCTGATATTATCAAGCAAAAACAACCGACCAATAATGGCGGGTTTACAGCAATAAATTTTGCAAAAACTCACCCCCTTGTTTATGAGAAATTAACTTCTGATAATTTGATTGATTTAACTCGCTATCAACTTGCAAATTGTTATATGGGTAGAGCAGGGTTGATTAATTCCGGTGGAGCATCGGGAGAAAATGATCTGCAGCAAGCAGTTAAAACTGCCGTAATTAACAAGAGAGCTGGCGGGATGGGCTTGATTTCAGGCCGTAAGGCTTTTCAGAAGCCGATGAAAGAAGGTATTGAGATATTAAACGCCATCCAAGATGTTTATCTTGATAAGGAAATAACTATTGCCTAAATGCAAATTAGTTAAGAGGAGGTAGGAAATGAAGATAAAAGTTGATGCCGAAACATGTATCGGTTGCCAAATGTGTGTGCAGGTTGCCCCTGATTTATTTGAAATGCAGGAAGACAAGGCTGTGGCCAAGGTCGAAGAGGTAGCCGAAGACAAGCAAGACGAAGCCAAACAAGCTTCCGAACAGTGCCCCGTAGATGCAATACCTATTGAAGAATAAAATCCAGAAATAATTGACTAGAACAGCCCCGAAGTTAACCGCTTCGGGGTTTTTTATAAAAATCTTGCCTAAACTGTGTTTTAATAGTAATATTGCAGTTGACAATTTGTTTAAAAATTTAATTATTTGTAATTTGAAATTTGTAATTTGGAATTTATCGTTTCAAACCAAGTGATCACAATATGCCTTATTCAATTCTTTTAGTCGATGATGATCAAGGATTTCAAAGAGAATTTGCTGCTTCTTTTGATGATTATTCAATAATTTCCGCCTTAACCGGAAAAGATGCTTTGCAAATATTAAATAGTCCCAATGAAATAGATTTAGTTTTACTTGATGTGATGCTTCCCGATCAACGGGGGACAGAAATTCTTAAAAAATTAAAAAAAACAAAACCGCACCTGAAAATAATAATTTTAACCGGCTACAGCAACAAAGATATTGCTATTGAATCCTTAAAAGCTGACGCTGATGATTATCTGGAAAAACCGCTGGATATTGAAAAAACTATGGCGATCTTTGATCAATATCTAAAGTACGGAGCTAAAAGCAATAATTTAGGTACAAACAGTATTGAAGAAAAAATCAAGAGAGTCAAGGAGTATGTGCGGCGCAATTATCATACCCAAATTTCCTTAAAAGATGCAGCAAAAGTTGTTTTTTTAAGTCCGAAATATTTAAGCCGTGTATTTTCAAAAGTTGCCGGCCAGGGATTTAACCAGTTTAAGCTCTCCTGTAAAATCGATAAAGCAAAAGAATTTTTAAAAAATTCATCTTTTACTGTTGAACAGATTTCCTATAAGCTAGGTTACCAAAACATTGAATCTTTTGTAAGAATTTTTAAAAAATTTACTGGATTGCGGCCAACTCAATTTCGCAAAAAACCTCTTAAAGCAAAAAAACGAAAATAATTTTATGGCAAAGAAAGATAAGATTATGAATAATAAAAAATTATCTTTATTAGATTGTAGTTTGTTTGACCTAATTGATGAACCAGTTGTAACTTGCGATTTAGATAATCAGGTTTTACTTTGGAACAAAGGGGCTGAAAAGAAATATGGTTGGCTGAAGAAAGAGGCAAGAGGCAAAGAGGCAAAGAGATTATTAAAAACTAAAAGCAACAAAAGTTTTAGCCAAATTACAAAAGAAATCGAAAAATGCGGAAAATGGGAAGGCGAATTAATTCAGGAAAAGAGTGATGGAACAAAAATTATTGTCTGGAGCAAATGGGTTTATGATAAAGATGAGGAAGGAAACCCAATTGCAATAATTAAAATTAATAATGAAATTACACATAAAAAAAGAATAGAAAGCGCCTTAGAGAATGCTTATCAAGAATCTGAAAAAATAGCCATTAAACGCACAGTTGAGCTTCAAGAAGCAAATGAGCTCCTGGCGCGTATATTTTCTTCAACTTACATTCTTTTTGCTTACCTGGATACTGATTTTAATTTTATTACTGTCAATAAATCTTATGCTGACGCAGAAGGAAGGCCTATTGATTATTTTAAGGGGAAAAATCATTTTGATTTGTATCCCAACAAAGAAAATCTAAAAATGTTTAAACAAGTACTGGCCAGCGGAAAAACTTACATTGCTTACGAAAAACCATTTGTTTATCCGGATCAACCTAATAAAGTTACTTATTGGGATTGGACCCTGGAGCCGATTAAAGACTCTTTTGGTAAGGTTGAAGGGTTGCTTTTGTGTTTGGTGGATGTAACTGAGAGGAAAAAACAGCAACTGGAATTGGTTGAGGTCCAGAAGAAACTTGCTGATGCGCAGCGATTATCAAGTTTAGGGACTCTTTCGGCAAGTATTGCTCATCAATTGCGCACACCGCTTGCGGTGATGAAGATGGCGGTATTTAATATTAAAAGAAAAAGCAAAAACCCTAATTTAGCCACTCATATTAAAAATATCGAAAATAAAATATCAGAAAGCAGCCATACCATAACTAATTTACTTGCCTACGCTCGCCTTAGGCAGCCGAGTTTTGAAGAAATTTACATTGATCAATTATTAATTGATTCTGTTCAATCTGTTTCTAAATTATATTCTAAAAAAAAGATAAAAGCAGAAAAAGACCTACAAGCCTTAAAGAATGTTCTTTTTGAGCTTGACCCCAGGCAGCTTCATGAAATTGTTGGTAATATTTTGGATAATGCTTTTCAAGCCTCTCCGCCGCAAAAAATTGTTAAATTAAGTGCAAAAAGAAACGACAATAATTGCTATTCAATCACCATCACAGATAACGGCCCGGGTATAGATCAAGTTAACATAAAGAGAGTTTTTGAACCTTTTTTTAGCGATAAAAAGGAGGGGACTGGCCTGGGTTTGAGTTTAACCAAAGAGTTAATTAGTTTAAATCGCGGCCAAATTTATCTGGAGAGCAAAAAAGGTAAAGGGACCACTGTCGCCATCAAGCTGCCTGCCAAAAAAATACCAATTAAATCCTAATTTTTTTGAGTTTATAATCAGTAGAAAAAGGTCAGAAAAAAGGAGAAACTGCCAGTTTTTTTATTCTTATAATCAGGTATTATAAGTTAAAAAGAAAGAAAGCCTTAAAGCAAAAATAATAAGGAGGGTGATTATGGCAAAAATAGCAGTATTAATCACAGATTTATTTGAAGATTCTGAATACACAGAGCCGGCAAAAGCTTTTAAAGGGGCAGGCCACGACTTGGTGCATGTGGGAACAAAAAATTCAAATGAAGTTGTAAGGGGAAAAAAAGAAAACACTCCGGTCGAAATTGATAAAAATATAAGTGAAGTTAGCCCGGATCAGTTTGATGCTTTACTCATCCCGGGCGGATATTCTCCCGATAAATTACGAGCAAGGCCAGCACCAGTAGAATTTGTGAAAAATTTTATGGAAGCCAACAAACCGGTTTTCTCAATTTGCCACGGGGCTCAGCTTTTAATTAGTGCAGATACCTTAAAGGGACGTAAGGCAACTGGCTGGAAGTCACTAATCCCAGATATTAAAAATGCCGGCGCACAATATCTAGACCAAGAAGTCGTTGAAGATGATAATCTAGTAACCAGCCGGCAACCAAGTGATTTACCGGCATTTATTAAGGCATCTTTAAACAAGTTAAGTAAATAAGAGATGAAATTACAAATAGAAAAAAACAAATTTTTTAAGCGCTCTATGATTTTAGCAGAAAAATGGCGTATAAAAAATCGACGAGCCGCGCAGCGCTGGGAGGAGATTTTTAGCCATTTTGCTGTGTTTCTGGCTAAAACTTGTAGAAAAAATCATACTAGCGCGAAGAAAATTTTGTTTTTTGAATAAGCAAAAAAGGAGGTCTATGATGGCAGAAAAAGTTTTAGTATACAGTACACCCACCTGTCCCTATTGTCAGAAGGTGAAAGAGTATCTTAAGGAAAATAATATTAATTTTGAAAATTTTAATGTTTCTGAAAACAAGGAAAAACTGGAAGAGATGCAGGATAAATCAGGGCAAATGGGGGTTCCGGTTGTTGACATTGACGGTGAAATCATTAAAGGGTTTGATAAAGAAAAGTTAGCTGAATTGTTAGAGATTAGTTAATTTTAAATTTTGAGGCAAAGATATGGCCAAAAAAAAAATTATGATTGTTGATGATGACACTAGCCTCAGGCAAGAGTTGTCGGCGCTATTAAGCGGGGAAAGTTATCAGGTGAAAGATTTTGCTGATGGAGCCGAAGCTTTAGCTAAAATTGAACAATTTCATCCGATGGTTTTGTTGTTAGATATTAAAATGCCGAAGATAAACGGCATTCAAATTTTAGATTATTTACATACTCATCAGCTAATTGATGGGTGCAAAGTTATTTTGATAACGGCATTTTATGATGAAGAGAAGTGTAAAAGAATTACTCAAATTTACGGGGCAGATTCCTATCTGCTTAAGCCGTTTGAGCCAGAGCAGCTTTTATCTAGACTTGAAAAAATTGGGCAAGAAAATTAGTTTTAGGAGGTACTCATGCAGGAAGTAGTCATAGTGGGCGCGGGGATATCCGGCCTTACTGCAGCAATTTACGCTAAAAGAAAGAAGATGAATTTTACTATATTAGGAGAAGAATTTGGCGGACAATTTTTAGAATCAGGTAAAATTAATAATTATCCTGGTATCAAAGAAACCAACGGATTTGAATTTAGTAAAAAGTTTAAGGAGCAACTTAAATTTAATGAAATAGAACCCAAAATTGGTGAAAAAATTACTAAAATTTCTAAAATTAATTCCGGGTTTAAATTAGAAGGCAAAAAAGACAATTACCAAGCTAAAACGGTGATTATTGCTACCGGCTCGCATCCTAAGAAGTTAGGGGTAAAAGGCGAAGATCAGTTTGCTAATAAAGGATTAACTTATTGTTCTGTTTGTGATGGGCCTCTTTTTGCAGATAAGACTATTGCAGTCATCGGTGGTGGCAATTCTGCCCTAGAGGGAGTAGATTTTACTCATAAAATTGCTCAAAAAATATACTTAATTAATATTGATCAGGAATTTAACGCGCACGAAGGGTTAATTGAAAAAGTGAATTCTTACGATAATGTGGAATTAATAACTGAGGCAGAAACCGCAGAGATATTAGGAGATAAAATGGTATCGGGCTTAAAATATAAGCAAAACGGCGAAACGGAAAAAATAGATGTTGAAGGGGTAATTGTTGAAATTGGCAGAACCCCCAACACTAACTTCTTGGAGGGCTTTCTTGAATTAAATAAAAAAAAGCATGTAATAATTGATTGCCAGTCAAAAACCTCGCTTTCAGGAGTCTTTGCAGCGGGTGATTGTGCATCCGGCAATGAATATCAATACACAATAGCAGCGGGGCAAGGCTGTATTGCGCTGCTAAAAGCGGCTCGCTATCTAGCGGGAAAATCTTAAATAGATAAAATATGAATAAAAATATTGTAATAATTGGGGCGGGATTTGCCGGAATTGCTGCAGCAAAATATTTAGCTAAAAATAAAAAAAAGCTAAAAGGTTGCACTATTTATCTAATTGATAGCAAGAAAAATTATGAGTTTATTCCGATGCTGCCTGATTTAATTGCCGGCTGGTTAAACCCGGAAGCAATTAGCTTGAATTTAGAAAGTTTTTCAAAAGAAAAAAAGATTAATTTTATTCATGATTCAGTTAAAGAAATTTACCAGGATGAAAAAAAAGTTGTTACCAATAATTGTGAAATCTCTTATAAATATTTGATTATTGCAGCTGGCTCAAAAACTAATTTTTTTGGCAATACGGAGTTGTCTTTAAATTGTCGAAAACTAGACTCGGTAGGAGATGCTTTAAAGATAAAAGATGACCTTCTCGGTAAGGCTAGAGAGAAAAAAGTAAATATTATAGTAGTGGGAGGAGGCTATACTGGCCTTGAAATTGCAACTAATGCCCATTTTTTATTGACCAAAAATAAATTACCTTTTTCGATAACAATTGTAGAGAAAGCTCCGGAGATATTAAAGATGCTGCCAGATAGAATCAAACGAATTGCAAGACTAGAACTTAAACGGTTAGGGGTTAAGGTTACAACCGGAGATTCTTTAAAAAAGTATAAAGGTGATACCGCCTGGCTTGAATCTGGGCAAGAAATCAATAATGCATTCTGCATTTGGTCGGCGGGGGTAAAAACGTCTAATTTTATCGAAAAGTTAGATCAACCAAAAACTAAAGGAAGATTGATGGTTGATGATAATTTAAATTTTAAAGAAAAAAGCGATGAAAATGTATTTGTAGCCGGTGACTCTGCTAATTTTTCCCTTAATCACAGCGAATCATTACGAATGGCGATTATGTTTGCGATTGGCCAGGGAAAAACAGCTGCAAGAAATATTATAAATAAACACAACAACCAAAAGCCTGTTGCCTATAAACCGATTGACCTCGGTTATCTGATTCCGCTTACCTACAAAAAAGCGCCTGGGGTTGTAATCGGGCAACCGGTGGGGGCGAAATTAGGTTATTGGCTGCATTATTATATGTGTTTTTATCGTTCAGAGCTGAATAAAAAAAAGAAAATGTTAAATTTATTTTTGAAAAGACTAAAAATGTAGTGGAGGTGAATATGGAAACGGCTTTAGTGATTGTTGACGTGCAAAATGATTTTTGTCCGGGAGGAAAGCTTCCTGTACCGGAAGGAGACAAGGTGGTCGCTGCTTTAAATGGTTACATAGAGATTTTTAAGGCCGAAAATTTGCCTATCTTTGCCTCGCGTGATTGGCATCCCCAACAAACAAAACATTTTAAAGAATCAGGCGGAGATTGGCCCAAACATTGCCTGCAAAACACAAAAGGGGCAGAATTTCATCCTAACCTAAACTTACCGGAAGATACAATTGTTTTATCAAAAGGGATGAATCCGGAATCTGAAGGCTATTCGGCTTTTGAAGGTAAAGATAATAATGGTAAAAATTTTCAGGAATTATTAAAAACCAAGAAGGTGAAAAAACTTTATATTGGCGGCTTAGCTACTGATTTTTGCGTCAAGCACACAGTGCTTGAAGCCTTGAAGCGGGGGTTTCAAGTCAAGCTATTGGTTGATGCCATAAAAGGCGTGGATCCGGATAAATCGGAAGAGATTAAAAAAGAAATGATTGGAAAAGGTGCAGAAAAAATGAACTTAGATAATTTATCTAAGATTAAAAAGTAGATAAAAATAAAAAAAGGAGGTTGTATGGCAGATTTTGAAGAGTTGTATCAATCTGCGGATTGGAAACAAGAAAAGCACGTTCCCGTAATTGATGCACCGGATAGCGTAAAGAAAGGGGAATTTTTTTCAATTGAAGTAACTATCGGCAAAGAGGTTGCCCATCCGAACAAAACGGAGCATCATATTCGCTGGGTAGATCTATATTTTCAACCGGAAGGGTCAAAATTCCCTTATCAAATCGGAAAATCAGAATTTAATGCTCACGGTGCATCAGCCGAGGGCCCGGATACCAGTTCAGTTTATACTCATCACAGGACGTCTTTAAGTTTTAAAACCGATAAAGGCGGGACACTTTTTGCGTCAAGTTATTGCAACATTCATGGTCTTTGGGAAAATTCAAAACAAATTTCTGTAAAATAGAGGAGGTAGTTATGAATGAAGATTTAAAAAAAGCTTATCAAGAAAAAACTGAAGCTAAGTTAAAAGAGTGGTCAGCTAAGCTTTCTGAACTAAAAGGAAAGACGGCAGGCTTAAGTGAAGAAGCAAAAGCTAATGCAGATAAAAATATTAAAGAGCTGCAAGGTAAGATTGAACAAGGCAAAGAAAAACTGGATGAACTGTGTCAGAAAAGCCAAGAAAATTGGCAAGAGACAAAAACTAAGCTAGAAGGGATATCCGAAGGGATAAAAAACACGATTAATGAGCTTAAATCAAAAACTTAAATTTTTGATGTAGCTAAAAATTGACCCGGGGCTAAGCTCCGGGTTTTTTTATTTTAGAGAGATTGACAACAAGGCTTGCAAATTTATAAACTAAACTATAAAATAAAACCATGATTAACAAACAGTTTATTTTAAAACTTTATGAAGCTGCAAGCATGCGGCGTTGGAACGATCAAATTCGGCCAATTGAATTGAGTGAGCTTGATAAGCAAGCTCATAAAATGATTATTGCTTATGTGCTTGCCAGAATTGAAGAGGACAAGGGCAATAAAAACATTGATTGGCCCGAAATCATTGAAGCCGGTATTTTTGAATATTTGCAGCGAACAGAACTTACGGACCTGAAACCGCCTCTCTTTCATAGAATCAAGGGAAACAGGCAAAAATATATCCGTCTTAATCAATGGGCCTACGATCGGCTGGAGGCGATAATTGCTCCGATTGGTAAGGATTTTTCCTTACGGTTTAAAAACTATCTTTTTAGCAAAGAGCGAAATATAAATAGACGAATCATCAGTGCCGCGCATTTCTATGCTACCAAGTGGGAGTTTGAAATTATTAAAAGAGCTAATCCTCGCGGCCATTTGATTAACGAAATTGAAGAAGATATTCGAAAAAAAGAAGAAAAATACCATGATTTAGCTAGTATGCAGCACTTACTTAGCTCACAGGATTTAGGTGATTTTATTCATATTTGCGGCCAGCTCCGTTTCCAAATTCGCTGGAGCCATATTCACAGAGTCCCCAAAACTTCAGTACTAGGCCACATGCTGATTGTTGCAATGTTAAGTTATTTGTTTTCTCTTGATGAAAAATCTAAAAAAGAAAGATTAATTAATAATTATCTTACCGGCCTTTTCCATGATTTACCGGAAGTTTTAACTCGGGATGTAATCAATCCCGTAAAACGTTCCGTAAAAGGTATTGGAGATATTATTAAAGATTATGAAAAAGAGGAAATGCAAAGAAGGATCTATAAAATTTTGCCTTCTGATTGGCATCGGGAATTAAAAATTTATACAGAAGATGAATTTTCTGATTTAAAATCAGAATCGGCTAAGGGGTCGGTCATCAGAGATGGGAAACTAGTTAAAGCTTGCGATCAATTAGCGGCTTTTATTGAAGTCTATTTATCTTTGCAAAATGGAGTAGTGAATCGGGATTTAAAAAAAGCAAAAGAAGAGATCATTAATCAGTATAAAGGAAAAGACATCTCTGGGATCAAATTTGAAAATATTTATAGCAATTTTTAAAGACGTATGAAATTTATTTATTTCTTTTTCAGAATATTGTTTTTTTATTTTTTGTTTGTTGCTGCTTTTAGATTGATTATTTTTTTAATTAAATATTTCTTTAAAAGAAATGCATCTAAAGATAAAACTTATTCCAGAAAAGAAAACATTATTGATGCTGAATACGAAGAAATTGAATAATTTATTTTCCGGCTAGATTTCTAGCTATAATTTTTTTAATTAACTCTAAATCATTTTTTCTTATTTTTGCAAATTCGATGCCGGTATCATAATAAAAAAGATCTTTGCTTTGTGGTTTTCTGCGGCTAAAAGACCACAATACTTTGCCTTGACAACTAATTAGTTTTTCTTCAGTTGCATAAATTTTAAGGTCAACCATTGATCCGGAACTGAATTTATGGTTGATCATAACTCGCAGGCCACCGGCACTGATATTTTCAGTTTTTGTCGTTAGGCCATAGTCAGAGCCGGATAGATAAATTTTAAGTGGCAAATTTATCCGGACAAAACGCCTACGTTCATGGCTATCCCAGCTCATTCTACTTAAAATATAACATCTTTTTTCCTCTTTTACCATTATTTAAGTTAAACTTGCATTTTTTTAGTAGAAAAAAGTCAATATAAAGTAGATAAAGCCAATTGCTTATTCTTTCTTATTGGATAATAATAAATGAAAAAGGAGGTTCTTATGCGAGCAAAAGTAAATCAAGAGAGATGTATTGGTAGTGCACAATGTACACAAACTTGCCCTGAGGTTTTTACCTTAAAAGAGGGTAAAGCAAAAGTTGTTGTCGATCAAGTTCCTAAAGAGGCTGAAAGTAAATGTAGGGAAGCCGCAGAAAACTGTCCCGTAGATGCGATTACGACTGACGAGTAGCTTTTTATGAATATTCAGAAAGAATTAAAAAAGATTTCTGAAGTTGTTTGGCAGATACCCATAACCTACCAAGAAGGGATGCGCGTTCCGGCAAAAATTTATGCGACTGAAAAGTTAATCCAGTCTATGGAAGAAGGCGTTCTCCGGCAAATTGCTAATGTGGCAACTTTACCGGGAATTTTAAAAAATGCAATTTGTATGCCGGATGGCCATCGCGGCTATGGGTTTCCAATTGGTGGAGTTGCTGCCATGGATACCGACAGAGGTGTTATCTCACCCGGTGGTATTGGTTTTGATATAAATTGCGGTATGCGCTTAGTGCTTACAAATTTAA
>CAZSDJ010000017.1:0-16609 GCA_964605645.1 uncultured Planctomycetia bacterium | reverse complement strand
GGTGGTATTGGTTTTGATATAAATTGCGGTATGCGCTTAGTGCTTACAAATTTAATTTATGATGAGGTAAAACCTCATATAAATAAATTAGTTAATAAATTATTTAATCGAATTCCGGCTGGAATAGGGAAAAAGGGTTTTGTTAGAATAAGCCAAGACAAATTTTGCGATCTCATTGAACAAGGTTCAAAATGGTGCCTAGAGAATGATTTTGCCTGGCCGGAGGATTTAAAAAGAACTGAAGAGCAAGGGAGGTTCCCTGATGCTGATGCAAGTTGTGTAAGCAATAAAGCGATAGAACGCGGCCATAAACAAGTTGGAACCCTGGGTTCAGGAAATCATTATTTAGAGATTCAAATAGTAAAACCTGAGAATATCAAAGATAAAGAAATAGCAAGCCAATTAGGTTTAAACATACCCAATCAAATAGTTGTAATGTTTCATTGTGGCAGCCGCGGTTTTGGCCATCAAATCGGTACCGATTATCTGCAGAGTTTTTTAAGAGTCATGGATTCAAAATATAAAATCAAGATTAGGGATAGGGAATTAGCCAGCGCACCCTTTAATTCACCGGAAGGACAGAATTATTATCAGGCTCAGCAATGTGCTGTAAATATGGCCTTTGCTAACCGCCAAGTAATTTTGCATAGAGTGAGAGAAGTTTTTTCGGATCTATTTGGTAGGCCTGCTCAAGATTTAGGCATGAACCAGGTTTATGATGTTGCCCATAATACTGCTAAATTAGAAACTCATCAATTAGATGGGAAAGATAGAAAAGTTTTGGTTCATAGAAAAGGGGCGACCAGAGCCTTTCCGCCCGGCTCAAGAGATTTACCCGATTTATATAAAAAATGCGGCCAGCCGGTCATAATCGGCGGTAGTATGGAAACCGGTTCTTATCTTATGGTAGGGCAAGAATCCGGTAAAGACACTTTCTATACGACTGCTCATGGCAGCGGCCGGATTATGAGTAGAAGCAAGGCGCGCAAGACATTTAATGGTAAAATTCTGCAAAAAAAGCTACAAGAAAGAGGAATTTATATTAATACTGCTTCTTTATCTGATTTAGCTGAAGAGGCAGGCGGTGCTTATAAAGATATCGATGAAGTGGTAAGGTCAATTGAATTGGCGAAAATTAGCAAGCCGGTTGCAAAACTTGTTCCCATAGGTAATATTAAAGGATAAAGCTTATCTTTAATTTTATTTATTGTTTTTAAATTTTGCCAAAAAAGGCACTAGGTAGAGAGATATTAAGGCGGCGGTGAAAGCGCCAAAGACAATTATCCCGCCAAAGCGTTGGGTGGGAGGAAAGTGAGAAAAGAAAAAGATCCCAAAGCCGATCGTAATGATCATCATTGTATTTAGAACTGGGTCCCAAAGCCGTTTGCGCACCTTTTCCCAAGTTTCTTTTGCCGGTAATCCCTGGGGTTTAATTCGCCGCAGATATTTAACCATGTGAATCATTGAATCAATCCCCATCGCAATTGAGACATTAATTGCCGGGGTAGCGATTACATCCAGAGGTATTTTTGCCAACCCTAACAACCCTAATACAATTACCGGAACAAAAGATATACTGAGGGTCATTGCGATGCTTATCCGCAAAGACTTAGAAACAAACCAACTAATTAAGAAAAAAAGGATTAACAATCTGAATAAGCCAGAGAGGAGGCTTTGGGTTACCAATTTTGCCAAGTAGCCTTGGAGAAGATATATCCCTCCTACAGTTTCCGGGATAAATCCAGCGTCTTTGACACTTTCTTTTATCTCTTTAATTATTTTTAAACGCTGTTTTTTGCGGCCATCTTCTTTCATCCGGAGCATAAACATTGCTTTTTCTCGGTCTTCGGTAACAAAACTTTTGGCTACTTGGCCGTATTTTGGGCTTTCTAAAGCTTGGAGTAATGATTCCCAACTAAAGAAGAAAGAAAAAAAGGGCCTTTTTGCCTCTTTCATTAAAACTGCCAGTGATAAAACAGTCCCTACCGATTCTTTTTTTTCTAAAGATTCCTGGAGATTCCAGAGTTTTTTGTAGGCCGGAGTTGTGTTTAATTTTTCATTTTGCTTAGTTCTAACTACAACTAATAAAGGAGTGCTTCCTCCCTGACGGTCAATGCGTGTTAGGCCTTTTGAAATTTTACTATTTTTATTAAAATAAGAAAGAAGTGAAGGATCGTTGTTTATCAGACGCAAACCAGCAGAGCTGATAATAGTTAAGGTAATAATTATTGTAATAATTATTCTTTTTTTATTCTTAATTTTTGTATAAAGCCAGTGTTCTGCCATTTCAAAACGATCATTATTCTTTTTCGGATGCTTTACTGTTTTTAAAAAGTAGGGATAGATGGTATAGGCGCAAATAAAAGCAATGATTGTCCCGATTGAGCCGGATATTCCCAGTTCTCGGAGTGGCTTTGCAGGAACCAGGAATAAACTTAAAAATCCGAGTAAGGTGGTGACCATGCTCCAAAAAGAAGGTGACCGGGTGTGGCTAATAGCTTTTTTTACCAGATTGTTTTTTCTGTCCGTAGGTTTTACGTGTTTCCAGTTATAAGTTAAAAACACAATGTGTGATAAGGTAAGCACAAAGATAATTGTAGAGAGATTTGCTGTAAGCAGGCCAATCTGGATATTGAACACATTTGTGATTATTAATGTCCAGGCGCTGGCGCTTATACAGCTGACCAGGGTGCCGGTTAAAATTTTTAGGGAACGAAATGTAATCATGATCACGATGCTAAAAATAAAAAAGGCAAGGAAGCTAAAGGTTTTAAAGTCGTCTAACAGATTTTCTTGGATTAAATCGGTAATATAAGGAGTACCGGAAATGAAAGGCTTAAAATCTGAGCTAGCTGTTTTTTCAATTAGAGTTTCAATTGAGTCAATGGCTTTTTTAATTAAATCTTTTTTTAAGTTGACTATAATGTAGGTGGAATTATCTCCGGCAATTAGCAATCGCCTCCAGAGAGGGCTATTTAGAGCTTTCTGGATGTTACCGGGGCCGTTACTGATACTAAAAGTATTTTCCACCCCGGGGAGGGAGTTAATGCCTTTAGTGAGCTGATTGATTTTTTGATAATACTGCCTAGATTTAATCTGGCCTTCGATGCTAACTATTAATTGGCCGCCTTGCCTTTTAAAAGATTCTGAAATTTTTCTTTCTTGCTGAAGTTGTGGGTCAGAACTGGAGAAAAAGAAGTTTCTGCCAATTTGGGGAGTTAAGTTGACATAAGAAAATAAGACAAAAAGAGAGCAAAAAGTTAGCAGCAGGTAAATGATAATTTCTTTATTCAGTGGTATTCTTTTCATTTTTTAAGTAAACAATTGTTGATAATTCTGTTGCACTTATTTAATTTTACTATATATTAAAGAAGAGTGTAATTTTTTTAAAGAAAATTTTTTTTTATTTTAGAGAGAAGCTAACTAAGAAAATGAAAAAATTATTGCCTAAAGAAAAATCTGTAATTAGTTTTAAGAGATTTAAGATACCTTACCGGCTCTATGGCCAGGGAGCTAATATTATTTGCCTTAATGGTGCCCAGCAATCGAGCGCAATGTGGCTTTCGTTCATCAAACATTTTTCTCTAAAATACCAAATAACACTCTTTGATTTTCCGCATCAAGGCAAGGCTACGCTCAAAGATCCTTCGCAACCGGTTTCCTTAGATGATCAGGTGGATATATTAGACCAAGTTATTAAAAAATTAAGAATAAAAAAACCCACAATTTGTTCCGCTTCTTGGGGTGGGGTAGTTGCTTTAGCTTTTGCCCAGAAATATCCGCAAGATGTAAAAAGATTGATCCTTGCCAGTATTGGCTTGCGTCCTAATTCTAAAATGAGGGCAGCAATATCAAACGGAATAAATGTTGAAAAAAATAATCGCAAAGAAATGGCAGAGGTTTTAATTGGCAGTTTCGGCAAAAAGCTACCCAATAAAGTTAAAGCTCAAATTACTTCGCAATTTAAATCTATGTCTGAAGAAAGAATTAAAGCTTTTTCAGAGCATGGCCTATCGGTTTTGATGAAAGGTTCTTTAGATAAAGTTGTAGAGTTAGATCAGGTCAAAACCCCCACCACTGTGCTTTACGGAAAAGAAGATAAGATAATTGATCATAAAGACGCTAAGGAGTTAGTGGATAAACTTCCTAATTCTAACATAAGAGCTATCGATAAAGTGGGGCATTTTTTGCACCTAGAAGATGAAAAAGTTTTAAAAATTTACGAATCTATTCTTTCTAATCAGATTAACAAATAAATAAAACATAATAATATGGTATTAAAATTATTTAAAAAATTATTTCAAAACAAAAAAAATAAGAAAAAGGTTTCTAAAAGGAAGGTAAAAAAATCAAAAAAAATCAAACCCGCCAAAAAGAAAACGGTGAAGAAAAAACAACCGAAAAAAATCAAAGAAAAAGAGATTGGGGTAGTTACTCATTATTTTGGCAAAATAAAAGTGGGGATTGTAAAATTAAAAAACCCGTTAAAGGTGGGAGATACAATAGCCATAAAAGGGGCCCATGTTGATTTTAGCCAAACTATAAAGTCAATGCAGGTTAACCATCAAAATGTATCAGTCGCTAAGAAAAATGCCGAGATTGGCATCAAAGTAAAAAAGAAGGTCCATCCTAACGATAAAGTATATAAAAAATAATCTATTTTTTTTAAAAAAAATATTTCCCAAAAAATTTTTATTTGGTATAATCCTTTCAATCTAATTTACAGTATTCAATACTCAATACTCGATACCCAATATTAACTAAAAGGAGGACAAAAATGTTAATGAGTTTAAGTGATTATATTGATGTAGTAGGGGCAGAAGAGGTTTCAAAAATTTACAAAAAAGCAAACAAATTATACACCAAGTATATTGCCAATGTAAATGCGACCTTTTTAGGCGGAGGGGTCGCCGAGATTTTAGGCAGGATGGTCCCACTGATGAATGATGCCGGCCTCGATGCAGAATGGCGGACAATTCATGGTAGTCCCGGTTTCTTTGATATAACCAAAAGTTTTCACAATGGTTTGCAAGGTGGAGATATCGAACTTTCGGAGATGACCAAATCAGTATATATGAACATAAATCAGGAATATGCGAATTTTTCTCATCTTAATATGTACGATGCAATTATTGTTCATGACCCCCAGCCGCTGCCCTTGATTAAGTTTTACCGCAAACAGCAGCCCTGGATTTGGCGTTGCCATATCGATATTACCGATCCCAATCCTAAGCTTTGGAACTTTTTAAAGAAATTTATGATTAGGTATGACGTGATCATAGTATCGAGTGAAAAATATAAAAAAAAGGATTTGCCTGTCCCGCAAAAGGTGATTCCGCCGGCAATAGACCCTTTAGCCCTAAAAAATAAAGAATTATCAGAAGAAGTGATAATGAAATACATCAAGAGTGTTAACATCCCGACCGATAAACCGATCATGGCACAAGTATCGCGCATGGATTCCTGGAAAGATCCGGAAGGGGTGCTAGAGGTTTTTCGCAAGGTTAAAGAGAAGGTAGACTGCCGCCTTCTTTATTGTTACAACCTTGCTACCGATGACCCGGAAGGCATGAAAATCTACGAAAAGGTTTATAGCAAAGTAGAAAAAGATGTTGCCAAGGGTGATGTTATTTTTGTGGTAGGAAATAATGATTTACTGGTGAATGCCGTACAAAGATTTTCCGATGTAATCGTGCAGAAATCTACGCGCGAAGGCTTTGCCTTAACCGTAACCGAAGCATTATGGAAAGGCAAGCCTGTTGTAGCCAGCAATATTGGCGGGATCCCCTCTCAAATTACCGACGGTAAAAATGGGTTTTTAGTAGAACCTACAGATTATGATAGCTGTGCGGACCGGGTAATTAAAATTTTAAAAGACCCAAAACTAGCTAATAAATTAGGGACTAACGCTAAAGAATCGGTGCGAAAAAACTTTCTGACAACTAGATTGGTTTCTGACTATCTCGATCTTTTAACCGAAGTTTTAGCTTAAATTCATTTAAAATTAGTTCTTTATCCAGAAGTTATCTTTGTTATAATAATTTCTGATGAAAGTAAGAGTTGCAGCTAAGATTGTTTCTTGGGCACTTTATGATTTAGCAGTTAAATTTTTTACTTTAAACATTGTTTCTCTTCATTTTGTCCGCTGGATTACTATTCAAAAAAATCTTCCTGATATTTGTTACAGTTTGACTTTTGGAGTTTCTTTACTCATTGTTTTTTTATCGGCTCCCTTAATCGGGAAAATAGCTGATTTTACCGGAAAAAGAGGAAATATCCTGGCAATTTTTACCTTAATTGCCGCAGCATCAATTTTTCTTATCGGTTTTACTTCCAATCCCTTCATAGCTTTAGTGTTTTTTGCTTTAGCTAATTTATCAATACAATTAGCGGTAATTATTTACAACTCTCTCATTTCGGCAGTTGCTCCTGCTAATAAATTAGGCTTTGTCTCTGGTGTGGGCAAAATGCTGGGATTTGCGGGGGCGTTAGGGATACTTTATTGGATGGCGCCAATTGTGGAGAAACATGGTTATCATTATTTATTCCAAATTAGCGGTTTCTTGCTTTTTTTATTTTCTCTTCCTTGTATAATCGTAGCCAAGAGCAATCAATTAAAAAAAGGAAAAAGCATAAAACAGATAATTTCTGTTAGCCAGATTCTTATAACCTTTAAATCAACCTTAAACTCATTTAAGAGTTTGTGTAAGCTGCCCGGCGTAAAAAATCTTTTTCGGGCCAGCTTTTTCTTTTTTTGCCCCTTAAACGTAATTATTCTTTTTATGGCTGTGTACTTGACTAAAGTATTTGGGCTTACTGAATCCGAGATAGTTAATGTCATTGCTGTTGCCGCAGGAGTTGCGGTTTTAAGTAGCCTTAGTTTTGGCATTTTAGGCGATAAGGTTGGTTATAAACGAACTTTATATTTTATATTCTTTTTGATATTCACTGGTTTTATTTTAGCTTCCTTGACCACAGTTAAGGCGCATGCCCTTTGGCTGGGTGCTTTTTTTGGTTTAATTTATGGGGCTATTATGACAGTCCCGCGTGCTTTGGCGGCGGCAATTATCCCGGAAGAAAAAATTAGTGAACTTTTTGGCTTTTTTGCGGTTATCGGCTATCTGGCCGGGATAATCGGCCCTTTATTTTGGGGGTTGATGCTTTTGATTTTTAGGCCTCTGGGAGTCATGCGGTATAGAATCGTTTTTTCTTCTTTAAGCTTATTTATTATCCCGGCTGTTTATTATTTTGCCCGTATCCCGCAGGAGGAGATTAAATTTGAATAAAGAGGCTACACTTTCTTTGCTGCTAGAGAAAAATATTTCAAAAAATAAAGACGACGTTGCTGTAATTTCTAAAGAAAAAAAAGAATACAAGGAATACACCTACCAAACTATTTATAAACAAATCCGAAAAACTGCTGCCTTTTTTAAAGATATTGGTATAGGCAAAGATACACATTGCGGGCTCTTGCTGGAAAATAGGGTTGAATGGTTAATTTCCTATTTTGCCCTTATTTACAACGGAGCTGTTTGCGTTCCTTTAAACCCGCTGCAAAGAAGCGAAGAAACTATTAATTTATGTAATGATTGCAAGGCAATATATATTATTTCTTCGCAAGATATTTATCAAAAAAAGCTAAAAGAAGACCAGAATAAATTGCCTAAATTGATCCTTCTCGACAGAAAAGAGGAGCAAGAAAAGATTATCCCTTTTTCGAAAAACAAAGACTATCAACAGCGCCCAAAATCGGAGGAAATCGATTCCGATCAAGCCGCTTCTTTAATTTATACATCCGGCACAACCGGCTCGCCCAGGGGAGTGCTTTTAACCCACCGGAACATAATATCTAATTTAAGAAGTATTCAAAAATTAAAATTAATAAAAAGAAAGGACAATCTCTTATCGGTTTTACCCTTATTCCACGCTTATCCTTTTATGGTAAATTTAATTGCTCCTTTTTTATCCGGGATAAAAATTACTTATTTTAAAGTCAGCCTTCGCCAGGAGGTGATTTTTTCAACTTTAAAAGAGGCCGGCGTTACCATCTTAGTTTTAATCCCTCAGTTTTACGAAAAGATGCATGAAAAGATATTTGAAAAAGTTAATTCAATCCCAAAACCAATTAGATTTATGGTTTTTCCCTTCATTAAAATTAAAATTAGGAAAAAATTTGGGAAAAAATTACGGCTGATGGTTTCCGGGGGAGCTCGTCTCGATAAACAAATCGGCACTGATTTTAGAAAACTTGGTTTTGCTTTTACAGAAGGTTACGGGCTAACCGAGACTTCGCCGATTCTCACCTTTAATCCGCCGGATAGAGTTAAGCCTGGTTCAGTAGGCAGAGCCCTACCGGGCATAGGTATAAAAATAGATAATCCCGACAAATCGGGCGCGGGAGAGGTTTGTGCAAAGGGTGCAAATGTAATGAAAGGATATTTTAGGAGGCCTGATTTAACTCGGAAAGTAATGAAAAATGGCTGGTTTTATACGGGAGATTTAGGTTTTATCGATAAAGAAGGTTATTTATTTCTTACCGGAAGAAAAAAAGAAGTAATTGTGCTAAGCTCGGGGAAAAATATATACCCCCAAGACGTAGAAGAAGAATACCTAAAAAGCCCCTATATTAAAGAAATTTGTATTATATCTAAGGAAAAACCAAAAGGGGGCCAAGAATCTCTGTTTGGGGTAGTGGTCCCGGATACAGAATATTTTAAGCAAAAAAATGAGTCCGATATCAAAGGTAAAATTCGCTGGCAGATTGAGCAAATATCAATCAATCTTCCGGCTTACCAAAGAATACATAATTTTGTAATTACAAAAGAAGAACTGTCCAGAACTGCCTTGGGAAAAATTAAGCGTTATAAAGTTAAGGAAAAGTATTTTGAGCAAAAAGAAGAAAAAGCGGAAAAGAAAAAAAGAAAAATAGAAGATGATCCGGATATAAAAGATAAAGCTAAAGCGCAAACAATCGTTAAATTTCTTTCGCAAAAATTAGATAAAGAAGTATACCTTGATGACCACCTTGAGCTTGACCTAGGCATTGATTCATTAGATAGAGTCGAACTTGCCGCAGAGGCTGAAAGTAAATTTAGTTTAAAATTGCCGGAGGATTTTTTCTTGCAAGCAGCAACAGTTAAAGACTTAATTTTAAAAATTATTACTTACCGCAAAAAAGAAAAGGGGCAGGAATTTACGGCAAATGACTGGCAAAATATTTTAAAAAAAGAACCTTCTTTTAAAATTAAAAATAAATTAAAAATCAAGGTTTCGTTTTTCGATATTTTAACTTCTTATTTTGCAAAAACCATCTTGTTTTGTTTCTTTAAATTATTTTTTAAACTTAAGGTAGAGGGAAAAGGAAATATCCCGGATAAGAAGCCTTTTGTTATTTGTGCCAACCATGCTAGTTATTTTGATGGATTTTTCATTTTTTCCGCGCTTATTCTTAAGTATTCCAGA
Organism: uncultured Planctomycetia bacterium; assembly: GCA_964605645.1. Lineage (GTDB taxonomy): Bacteria > Omnitrophota > Gorgyraeia > Duberdicusellales > 4484-171 > PXAH01. The sequence continues at coordinate 7,147 of CAZSDJ010000017.1, read as the reverse complement.
GAAATTTTCTTTATTGGTTATAGAGACATATTTGAATTGTCGTTTTTTCGCTGGGCTATACGCTTAGCTCGCTTAATTCCTATTGACGCAACCACTCAGTTAATTGAGTCTATGCGGGCAGCAGCGTATGTTTTAAGTAAAAAAAAGATACTCTGTTTATTCCCGGAAGGAGAAAGAAGCCCGGACGGAAAACTAAAAAGTTTTAAAAAAGGTATCGGCATTCTCCTTAAGGAATTAAAAGTAGATGTTTTGCCTGTATACATTCAGGGAAGTTATCAATCCTGGCCGCGGCGAAAGCTATTGCCCCGTCCTCATCCGGTTACTATTTATTTTGGCAAGCCGCTTAATGGCAAGCAACTTCTCGACAAATACCAGCCCAAAGGCAAAGACAAATACAGTAATGTAAGCGAAGCATTGTATCTTGAGATAAAAAATATAAAAGAATATTTCAACGAAGTGGAAAGAAGCTAGAGGAAGGGAGAATAAAACAATTGCTTAAAGTTAGATATTCAGCTATTATAATAATCAACAATAAAAACAACAGATAAGGAGTATTAATTTACAATGCTGGTAAAATTAATAAAATTTATTACTGATGATGTCTGGCGGCTGCGGCTGCGGGACTTGACTAAGGTTAAGTCATTCTTAATTAAGCAGCTCCGCATCGTACTTTTGACTTTGCGTGAATTCAACAAAGATCGCTGTCAATTGCGGGCATCCGCCTTTACCTAAAAGATATTTAGATTGTTTTGAGATTATAAGTTAGAGCTATGTTAGATCAGAGCAAAAAAAGATACAGATTAAGAATTATCATCCCTGTCTATCCGGCTTTTAACATTTATTCCGGTATTGCCAAAAGGACTACCGCCTTAGGCCCGGTAAGTATTGCCAGTGTAGCCAATAAATTAGAAAATTGGGACGTAGAAGTGATTGACGAAAATAACTTACGCCGCTACGGCCCCAAAGACTCCTCAGGCGGCGCAAATCATTGCTATCTACAAAAAGTACGCCCGGCTGATGTAGTTGGTTTATACGGCGGCCTTACCAGTACTGTTCCCCGTCTTTATGAGGTTGCAGATTTCTATAAAAAGGAAGGAGTAATAACGATTGCCGGTGGCCAACACTTTGTGGAAAAAAATATTGATGAAGCTCTAGCTGCAGGTATTGACTATTTAGTGATTGGCGAAGGTGAATTGACGATCAAAGAACTATTGAAAAGTCTTTCCGCCAATAGGGATGTGTCTGCGATTAAAGGCATTGCTTATCGAAAAGGTGAAAAAACGGTAATCGCTGAGCCGCGTGAACCAATTACCGATTTTGATTCTTTGCCGCCCCCGGATTTTTCTTTAGTTCGTTATGCGAAAATAAAACTTTATCCTGTAGGAAGAATTCGCGGCTGCGGGATGAATTGTGAGTTTTGTACAGTTAAGGGCAAACCCCGGCGTGCTTCTCCTGAGCGCTTGATTGAAGACATTGCCCGTCTTCTTGAAACGCGCGATGCCCGCCATTTTTTTATAGTTGATGACTTATTTGGCCAGTTTCGCAAAGACAGTATTCGCTTTTGCCAAATGCTGTATGGCTATCAACACAAAGTAGGCCGCCGGCTTGATCTTGCGGTCCAGATTCGCCTCGATAAGGCTAAGGACACAGAATTGCTTTCGGCAATGCGTAAGGCTGGTATTAACATGGTGGCAATTGGTTTTGAGTCTCCGATTAAAGAGGAGCTTGAAGCTATGGAAAAACATATTAAACCGGAAGAGATGGTAGAGCTGGCTAGAACTTATCATCGTTTTGGCTTTTTGGTCCACGGGATGTTTATCTTTGGCTATCCTTTAAAAGGAGGAAAAAGGCTGAGTGTGTCTTTAGAAAAACGGGTCAAAATATACAAAAGATTTATTAAAAAAGCAAAAATTGATACAATCCAAGTATTGTTACCGGTACCCTTAGCGGGGACTGGCTTGCGGCAGCGTTTAGAAAAACGGCAAAGAGTTTATCCGAAAGAAGAAATTGGCTGGCAGTATTATGATGGTAATTTTCCCATTTTTGAGCCGGATGAACAATTTAGCGCTCAACAGCTGCAGCAAGCAACAGGAAAAATTATGAGTCGTTTTTATGAATTTAAGTACTTGTTTATTATTGGATTACGAATTTTTTCCTTTACTTCCTTAATTTTCTTTTTGCACAATATTCGTGCCGGTTGGCGCCGCTGGTACCGGCCTTGGCGAAATAGCTTAGCTCGCTTCGGCGGCTGGCTGGTTTTAAAAGACTGGACCAAACAACTAAAGAAGGGGTCTTTTCATGACCAGTTAAAAAAAGCTCAAGGTAAGATAAAAAAGAAAAAAGAAAAACAAAAAAAATCATAACTATTTGACACTTCCTTCCATAAGTGATAAGTTAAGTCAGGTATTTAGAAAAAAAATAAATTAAACCGTAAAGGTGAATTCAACTTTACGGTTTTTTTATAGGGAAAATAAAAAAAAGGAGTAAAAATTATGAAGCGATTTATTTTAGTTTTTGTTTGTTTGTTTTTAGTAATCAATGTCGGTGTGAGCAAAGCAAAAGGAGATGATAGTATGACTATTGAACAAGGAAAAAAAGTAGCTTTTGATTATACCTTAACCGTCGATGGGGAAGTGGTTGATTCTTCTAAAGACAGAGGCCCCCTTACCTATACTCACGGCGAAGGGAAAATAATACCCGGGCTTGCTGAGGAGCTAAAAGGGATGAAAGCAGGCGAAAAAGCAAGCGTAAAGGTAGGGCCAAAAGAAGCTTATGGTGGAGAAAATCCCGATGCTTTTAAAGAAATACCAAAAAGTTCTTTGCCCAAAGAGCTAGAGCCAAAGGCCGGGATGATGCTGCAGATGCAAGGGCCGCAAGGCCAAGCTGTACCGGTGAAGGTGGCTGAGGTTAAAGCTGAATCTGTGATTCTTGACCTAAACCATCCTCTAGCTGGAAAAACCTTAAATTTCGATGTGACCATAGTGTCAGTAGAATAAGCAAAGAAAAAAGAATTTTATCATTAATTGAACATCATTAATCAAGGAGGAGGGTAAATGGAGAAGAAGGGGGCTAATTCTAAATACAAAATTAAGCGTATCGGTGGATATTTGCATAAGGTGATACCAATTTTTGATAATACCGGCAAGGTAATCAGCACCATTATTGCGCCCTTTATGGTTGAGTTTAAGCCGCGCGATGTGTTGCAGATAATAGTGGGGGCGACAATTCTTGCAATCCCGGTTGGACTCACTGAAGAGACGTGGATACTTGCCAGTGAATTAAAAATGGAAAATGTATTGTTGCTTAGCTTTGTCTCGATATTATTTATTGCATTGTTTGTTTATTTTAACTTTTATCGATTTAACTTAAAAACACATCTGGGCGAATATTTTAAAAGAACAATAGCAACATACCTATTGTCTTTATTGGTAGTGGGGCTTTTGTTAACTATAATTGAAAAATGCCCCTGGGGGGTTGATAATCTTTTAGCAATTAAAAGAATAATCATTACCGCTTTTCCTGCTTCGATGGCTGCTACCATTAGTGATAACATGAAATAATTTTAGTTGAAAAAAAAATCCTAAGAGGTATGATTTTATAGAAAAGCATTAAATAGCTTATTAATTAAATTTGAAAATAGACTGATGTCTTAGAATGGGGGGGGGTAAAATCATGGCAAAGAAAATATTAATTTGTGATGATGAATTTGATTTAATACAGTCGGTTGCGATAAGGTTTAAAGCTAAGGGTTATGAAGTTTTTTTAGCGGCTGACGGCTTACAAAGTGTTTCACTTGCGCATGAAAAAAAACCGGATTTAATTATTCTTGATATTAAAATGCCGGCCGGAGATGGATGTACTGTTTATGAGAATTTAAAAAAATCGGTAAATACTATGCTGATACCGGTAATACTTTTTTCTGCACTTCCGGCTGAGGTAGTTAAAGAAAAGGCAGAGCAACTAGGTGCTGTTGATTATATAACCAAGCCTTGTGATTTGAATCAGATGCTTTTAAAAATTAAAAAAATTTTAGGTGGAGTTGATTAGAAGAAAAGCTGTTTAATTTAGCCGGTCCTTGTTTTCGCGCGAAGATCTCGGGGTAAAGTTATATTAAATTCAGTTTCTTTGCTTGGAATGCTTCTTACAGTTATGTGGCCTTCATGTAAGTCAATGACATCTTTTACCAGAAAAAGGCCAAGGCCAGAACCTTCGATTTGTGAACTAGATTTAATTCTTTCATATTTAGTAAATATTTTATTAAGTTTGTCTTGAGGTATGCCGGCCCCTGTATTTATCACTGCAAGTTTTATAGTATCGCTATCAGAAGAAAGAATTATGTCGAGCCTACCGGCTTTATCGGAGTATTTAACAGCATTTGATAAAAGATTCATAATTGCCCTGGAAAGTTTTTCTTTATTTCCCCACATTTTTAGTTTAGTAGATAAAATCCTGCAATGTACTTTTTGGTTGTTTTTCTTTGCTAAAACAGTAATTTCATCAACCTCATCTTTTACCAGCTGGCCAAAGTTAATTAGTTCCCGCTGGAATTGTGTAATTGTTATTTTTTGTTTAGCGAGATTGAGCATTTGATTTATAAAATTAGTTGCTTTATCTAATGATTTAATGCAAGTATTTGCCATGTATTGTTGAGTTTTATTTATATAACCACATATTCCATCTGCAATATTTTGTAAGCTGGCTCTAATAGTTGACAATGGAGTTTTTAGGTCGTGAGTAAGTCCGGATAAAACTTCTATTTTTTCTTCTTCTGCCAGTTTTCGTTCGATAAAATAAGAAAAAAGTTTATTAACAATATTAACAACTAATCTATAAGCAACAAAAAAACCCAAGCATGAGATGATTAAGGCTATTCCAATTATTAAGCCGTCTGTGCCTAAGAAAAGCTCATAAAGGAAATTTTTGCCGATTATAAGGTAAAATAGCACTAATAAGGGGATTATAACCATCAAAGCAAAGCAGCTTTTAATTTTTCGGAAAGGGTTATATTTTAATTCTGAAATAATAACCTTATGAATATTTTTATCTTTTTGATTCCTTGTTCTTTTTTTCATTATCTGCACACTTTTTTAATCCCATAAATATTATAACTTCTATTTTTATGGTGTAAACTACAAAAAACGAATATTTTAGTTGACATTTTTTGTTTTACCTGTAAACTAAATAGCAAGTTGGCTATATAAAATTAAAAAACAAAATGAAAAAACTATCTGTAACAAAATTAGATAAAATTGTAAAAGCATCGGCAGATATCAATCGAATAAGAATTTTAAGTATGCTTAAAATTAAAAAGATGTGTGTCTGTGAGATGGCGTTTGTTTTGGCTATTAGTCAGCCTAGTGTGTCGCGTCATCTCAAGAAATTAAAATCAACTGGTTTTATTGCCAGTGAAAATGAAGGCTTGTGGACAAATTATTACTTGTGTTCGCAAAATGTTTATGCAAAGAATTTTATCAACAATTTAAATACCTGGATTTCCGGTGACAGCATTGTTAATCAGGATAAAAAGAAGATCAGTAAAGCCAATAGAGAAAGGCTCTGTTGCCCTAAAAAAATTTGCCGGAATAAATAGCTATTTTGCTATTTAGGAAAAAGAAGGAGATAGTGGATGAATCCAGCCCTTCCAAAATTTTATTACGTCTATATTCTTAAAAGTAAAAACCATGATAGGTTGTATATCGGTTGTACGTCAGATTTAATTAAACGATTTAATGAACATAATTCAGGCAAGTGTTTTTCCACCAAGAGTTATCTTCCTGTAGAAATTGTTTATTACGAAGCGTATCTATCAAAGACTGACGCGTTTGATAGGGAGAAAAAATTAAAACACTTTGGCAGTGGTGTTGCAAAATTAAAGAAAAGAATTGAAAATTCGCTAAAAGGAAGGGCTGGTGAATCCAGCCCTTCCAAAGTAAAGCAAAAACCTGAAAATTCGTTAAAAGGAAGGGCTGGATGAAAGAATCAAAGAAATTATTATTAATGGTTGCGGCCTTTCTTGCCTGTTTCTACCTTCCCGTTGAACTGCTGCCTTTTAAGAATCCTATATTTGAGGCATTAGCTTTAGTTCGCTGGTACGCACGCGAACATGTATTGCTTTGTCTTGTTCCCGCTTTTTTTATCGCGGGAGCTATTTCTGTTTTTGTCAGTCAAGCATCTGTTATTAAGTACTTTGGAGCAAAAGCAAAAAAAATCTTAGCTTATAGTGTTGCTTCTATTTCAGGGACAATCCTAGCAGTCTGTTCCTGTACAGTTTTACCGCTTTTTTCCGGTATTTACAAAAGAGGGGCCGGGTTGGGCCCTGCGGTAGCTTTTTTGTATTCCGGCCCTGCTATAAATGTATTGGCAATTATTATGACCGCACGGATTCTCGGCTGGGAACTTGGCTTGGCTCGGGCAATCGGTGCGATAATTTTTAGTGTTGTTATTGGGCTGTTAATGCATTTTATATTCATCAAAGAAGAAAGAGCCCGCCATGCTGCCGGAGACTTTTCTGCCGGCGAAGAAAAAGAGGACAGGCCTTTATTTAAGAACGCTTTATACTTTGCCGCGATGGTAGGTTTTTTAGTCTTTGCCAACTGGGCTGAACCTCAAACTGATACAGGGATATGGGCTTTTATTTACTCAATAAAATGGTTTCTATCTATCGGGTTTCTTGCCTTAGTTGGAATAATGTTGGTTCGTTGGTTTAAGAAAGATGAGATAATCGGCTGGGTATCGGCATCCTGGACTTTTGCCAAGCAGATAATGCCTTTACTTTTAATGGGAGTAATTGTTGCCGGGTTGCTCCTAGGCCGTCCCGGTAATGAAGGGTTAATCCCTTCCTGGATAATTGAAAAAGCTGTCGGTGGCAATTCCCTTTTGGCTAACTTTTTTGCTTCAATTGTCGGGGCCTTTATGTATTTTGCTACACTTACTGAAGTTCCGATATTGCAAGGCCTTATTGGTGCCGGTATGGGCAAAGGGCCCGCCTTAGCACTTCTTTTGGCAGGGCCCGCGCTCAGTTTACCCAACATGCTTGTTATCCGGGGAGTTATCGGCACCAAAAAAACTGTTATTTATGTAAGCCTTGTGGTCGTGATGGCAACAGTCAGTGGAATTTTGTTTGGGGTTATTGTTAATTAAAATAATA
>CAZSDJ010000016.1:0-35197 GCA_964605645.1 uncultured Planctomycetia bacterium | reverse complement strand
TTCTGCCAATGAAATTCCGATTAGTAGTTGCCAACACAACTTCCCCTTTATCTAAAATTCCTGTATGCCCGCCTAAACAGGGCCCGCAAGTAGGCGGTGAAACGATAAAACCGGCTTGATGAAAAATAGCCAAATACCCTTTCTTTAGTGCTTGCTTGTAAATTTTATGAGAACCGGGGATAACTATTGCCCTTAAACCTTTCTTTACAATTTTTCCTTTTAATATTTTTGCCGCTTCAGCTAAATCTTTAAGGCGTCCATTGGTGCAAGAACCAATAACAACTTGATCTAATTTTATTTTTTTTAATTTATCAACATTTTTTACATTACTCGGTAAATGAGGACAAGCCACTTGGGGCTTAGCTGAAGAAATGTCAAATTTAAAAATTTTATCGTAATTTGCATCTTTATCACTTTTTAGCAAAGGAATATTCTTTAGCGCCGGTTTAACTTCTTTTATAAATTTAACAGTTTTTTGATCGGGTTCAATTATACCTGTTTGTGCCCCTGCCTCAATGGCCATGTTGCAAATAGTAAACCGATCTTCAATGCTCAAAGCCTTAATCACCGGCCCCGTAAATTCCATTACCTTATAAAGTGCCCCGCTAACACCAATTTGGCCAATAGTATAAAGAATCAAATCTTTGCCGGAAAACCAATTAGGAATTTTACCGGAATAATAAAATTTAATAGTTTCCGGCTTTTTAAACCAACAAGCACCATCTTTTATGGCAGCAGCTAAGTCTGTTGAACCTACGCCAAAGCTCCCCGCCCCCAAAGCCCCGTAGGTACAAGTATGAGAATCAGCACCAATGATTAAATCACCTGGCTTTGCCAACCCTTTTTCCGGTAAAAAAACATGTTCAATACCACAAATATTAGTATCATAAAAATGTTTTATTTTAAATTTTTTCGAAAAATTTTTTAAAATTTTTACATTATTAGCTGCTTTCAAATCACGGGCCGGAACAAAATGATCACAAAAAAAACCAATTTTCTTCCGGTCACAAACTGATTTAAAACCTGCCTTTTTAAATTCTTTCACCGCCAAAGGCGCTGTAATATCGTTGCCAAAACAAAAATCAATTTTTGCATAAATAAAATCATCTACTTTCTTATTGACTGATTTCTTCTTTAAGATTTTTTCAATTAATGTTAATCCCATTGTATTTTTTAAATTAATTTTATCTAAATTTTATAATTTTTTTACTAAAAGAGAGGCGTTATGCCCTCCAAAACCTAAAGAATTTGAAAGGCAGGCTTCGATCTTTAATTCTCTAGCTTGATTGGGGATATAATCTAGGTTACATTCAGGATCCGGGTGATCATGGTTTATTGTCGGCGGGACTAAATTATTTTTCAGGGTTAAACAACAGCTGATAAATTCAATAGCACCTGCTGCACCCAGAGTATGGCCTGTCATCGATTTTATAGAACTAACCGCTAAATTAAAAGCATCTTTTCCGAAAACCAACTTAATAGCATTGGTTTCCATCTTATCATTTAAAAGCGTACTTGTTCCGTGTGCATTTAAATGCAGCTTACTTGAATCTACCCTTGATTCAGATAAAGCTGATTTCATTGCTGCGGCAGCCGATTCACCGGCAGGATGAGGTGCAGTTATGTGATAAGCATCACAAGTAGAACCATATCCTGATAACTCCCCATAAATTTGCGCACCTCTTTTTTTGGCATATTCTGCGTCCTCTAACACAACCATCCCGGCCCCCTCAGCCATCACAAATCCATCTCGATCTTTATCAAAAGGCCGGCTAGCTTTAACCGGATCAGAATTACGGCGGGATAAAGCTTTTAGGGCACAGAATCCTCCCACCCCAATCGGAACTATACAAGCCTCAGTACCACCACAAACCATTACCTTCGCTTTTCCTTCTTTAATCACCCGATAAGCTTCTCCAATAGCATGGGCACCGGATGCACAAGCAGTTACCGTACAAAGATTAGGCCCTTTTAATTTAAAACGAATCGCTACGTGGCCGGCTGCTTCATTTGTAATTAACATCGGGATCATAAACGGAGAAAGCCTGCGGGGGCCTTTTTCCAAAAGAACCTTGTGTTCTTTTTCAATAGTTTCTAAGCTGCCGACTCCGGAACCAATAATAACTCCTGCTTGATAAGGGTCAATTGTTTCTAAATTAACTCCGGACTCATTAAGAGCTTCTTCGGCTGCTTGAAGGGAAAATTGAACAAATCGCGGGATACGCCTTTGCTCTTTAGAAGAAAGGAATTGAGAAGGGTCAAAATCATTTACTTCTCCGGCTATTTTGCTGTCAAATTCCTGGCAATCAAATTGAGTAATTGGGCCAACACCGCTTTTCCCATTTGCTAATGAATCCCAAAACTTAACTTTTCCAATCCCTACCGGAGAAACTACTCCACAGCCGGTTACTACAACTTTATTCATTTCAATTTAATGATTTTATTTTTAACTTTGTTTTTCTTCAATATATTTAATTGCTTCGCCAACTTTAGTAATCTTTTCAGCATCTTCATCAGGTATTTCGATCCCAAATTCTTCTTCCAAAGCCATCACTACCTCAACTGTATCTAAAGAATCGGCACCTAAATCATCAATGAATGAACTTTCCGGTTTTATTTCTTCTTTTTTTACTCCTAACTGTTCTGAAATAATCTCTTTTACTTTCTCTTCAACTGCCATCAGAAAACCTCCTTTTTTTTATTTAAATCATACCGCCGTCAACAACAACAACTTGTCCAGTTATGTAATCTGCCCTTTGAGAAGACAAAAATAATACTGCATTAGCCACATCTTTAGTTGTCCCCAATCTTTTTAATGAGATTCTTTTTAGCATTTCTTCTTTAACCTTCTCGGGCAAAACATCTGTCATTTTAGTTTCAATATAGCCGGGAGCAACTGCATTTACATTTATGCCTCTTGCTCCTACTTCTTTCGAGAGAGATTTCGTTAATCCAATCAAGCCGGCCTTCGATGCCGCATAATTTGATTGGCCGGGGTTGCCAATAATCCCAATAATTGAAGAAATATTAACAATTTTGCCGCTACGCTGCTTCAGCATCTTTTTTAAGGCAATTTTTGAAGCCAAAAATGCACCTTTTAAATTTACTGCTAATACTTGATCCCAGTCACTTTCAGAGAGCCGCAAAGCTAAGTTATCTTTAGTTATCCCGGCATTGTTAATTAATATATCAATCTTTGAAAACTTGTCAATAACTTTGTCTATCGTATTTGTTAGCTGTTCTGAATCCGTAACATTAACCAAATACGATTCACAGGTTGTCAGTGTTGATAATTCTCCTTTAGCAATCGCAAGCTGGTCTTTACTTAAGTCAAAAAGAACCACTTTCGCTTTTTGCTTCGCAAAATCACTTGCAATTTGCTTACCAATGCCCTGGGCAGCACCGGTAATAACCACCACTTTATCTGTAAAATCCATTAGTTACCCCCCCCCTAATTTCTTTACTAATTACCTAGTTTTAAATTCAAAATTTTAATGTTTAAATTTTCAAAAACTTTTTGTTTTCTCTTATTCAGATTTTGGCAATTTGAAAATTATTTCGTATTTCGAATTTCGGATTTCGGATTTATTTTATCCAGATCTTCTTTCTTTTCGATATTTGTGACTTTTAAATTTCTATCTATTTTTCTTAAAATTCCTTTTAATATTTTTGAAGGCCCCACCTCATAAAAACAATTTACCCCTTTTTGAGAAAGGTATTTTATTGATTTCATCCATAACACAGGGCTGATCAACTGTTTAATTAAATTATCTTTTATATGTTCAGCCTCTATGTGCTCCTGAGCGGTAACATTACTCACCAGAGGAATTTTTGCATCAGCAAATTGTAATTGATTAATAACTTGCTCCAGCTCTCGGCGAGCTGGCTCCATAAAAGGAGAATGGAACCCTCCCGAAACATTAAGTTCTATTACTCTTAATCCCTCTTTTTCCAGGCTAGCCTTTACAGTTTGTTTATTTTGCTCACCAGTGGAGATAACAACTTGCGAAGGTGCATTTAAATTTGAAATATAAAATTTTAAATCTTTCGCTTTTGGCTCTAAATCCTCTCTTTGGGTGCCAATAATTGCAAGCATTGCAGATGGGTTAATTTTTGCTGCCTTTTGCATTGCTTGAGCTCTAACTTTGACCAAAGTAATAACATCTTGTAAAGAAAGTATACCACCGGCATAAAGACAACTGTATTCGCCTAAACTTAACCCCGCTAAATAATTTATGCTTTCTAATTTATCTTTTATTTGCTCATACGCAGCTAAGCTTACAGCTAATATTGCTAACTGCTGTATTAGAGTATCTTTAAGCTTTTCCCGGTCACCTTCAAAGATAGCTTTGGAAACCTCTACTTCTGATACTTTATCAACCAAATCAAAAATTTCTTTGGCACTTTGATAATTTTGGTATAAACTCAAACCCATTTGAGGATATTGTGAACCTTGTCCCGGAAATATAATCACTTCTTTGCTCATCTTAATTATTCTCACTTCTCTTGCTATTGACTTATGACTTATGACTTATGACTATCATAATGTCCATTTAATAACACAACTCCCCCAAACAAGGCCGCCGCCAAAAGTATCTAAAACTACAATATCTCCTTTTTTAATTTTTGCTTCTTGATAGGCTTCGCACAAAGCCACTGCACAAGATGCAGAAGACATATTGCCATAACGTTGAAGATTAAAATACACCTTGTCTTTTATTTTTAAGGCCTTGGCTACAGCATCCACTATCCTTTTATTGGCTTGATGCGGAACCAAGAGATCTAAATCTTCTGCCTGCAACCCTGCCTTATCTAACGAAATTTGAGCAGCATCAACCATAATCCTCACTGCCACTCTAAACAATTCATTGCCTTTCATTTTTATATAATGAAGCTTATCATCTACTGTTTGATGAGAAGCTGGCATCCTTGAACCTCCGGCTGGGATATTTAAAAGATTTCCCCGGGAACCATCTGCGCCTAAATGCGAACTTAAGAAACTTTTTTTATCGGTTTGGGTTAAAACTGCAGCCCCGGCTCCATCTCCAAAAAGGACACAAGTGGAACGATCTTGCCAATCAGTAACCGCAGATAAAACTTCACTACCTACCACCAAAACATTTTTGTATAATCCACCTTTGATAAACTGCCAAGCAGAACTTAAGCCATAAACAAATCCGGAACAAGCAGCTGATAAATCAAAGGCTGCTGCTTTTCTTGCTTTTAACAAGTTCTGAAGCCGGCAAGCGGTAGAAGGAAAAAAATTATCAGGGGTGATTGAGGCTACTATTATTAAATCGAGGTCACAAGCATTAAGGCCGGCATTTTTTAAAGCTTGTTTAGAAGCCCGGTATGCTAAATCAGAAGAAGACATTTTTTCTGCAATTCTTCTTTCTTTGATACCGGTGCGAGCTGTGATCCATTGATCAGAGGTATCAACTATTTTTTCTAAATCGGAATTTGTTAATTTTTTAGGCGGCAAGTATTTGCCTAACCCTACTATTTTGGCAGATTTCATTTATTTTTTTCTTGATCCTTTCATTAAGTTCTCTTTTTAATTCTCTGGCAGCTACCTTTATTGCATTTTTTACAGCTTTTGCATCGGACCTGCCATGGCCGATGATCACTACCCCGTCTATCCCTAACAAGGGAGCTCCTCCGTATTCAGAATAATCAATTGATTTTTTTAACTCTTTAAGATTATTTTTTGCTAACAAAAGCCCGAGACGGCCTGATAAACTTTTTTTCATGAATTTGATAAACAGTTTTCCCATTGCTTCTGTGCTGCCCTCAAGCACCTTTAAGGCAATATTGCCTACAAAGCCATCACAAACAATACAATCTGAATTTCCCGATAAAATACTTTTTGCTTCGATGTTCCCGGAAAAATTCAAGGGAGAAATATCAAAAAGCTTATGGGTATTTTTTAACACTTCGAGCCCTTTTGATGCCTCTTCCCCGATATTAAGAAGTCCTACTGTCGGATTCTCTTTTTCTAAAACAACCTTGTAGTAAACAGAGGCCATCACCCCATACTGAAGAAGATGGATCGGCTTACAATCAATATTAGCCCCAGCATCAATAAGTAAAGAAATCCCTTTTTGAGTAGGAAATAACAGAGCAATGCCGGGACGTTCTATGCCTTCAATAAATTTTAAAATTAACGCAGAAGCACAAACTACAGCTCCCGTATTGCCGCAAGAAACAAAAGCATCAATATTTCTTTCCTTAAGAAGCTGGCAACCCACCACAATTGATGATTTTCGTTTTTTTCTTACAGCAGAAACCGGTGATTCTGCCATTTCTATTTTTTCGGGAGCGTCAATAATCGAAAAATTTGTTTTTTGCTTTTTTAACTCTTCTTTTATCTCTTCTTTGTTGCCAATCAAAATTATTTCTTGATCTATATCTTTTTTAGCTAAAACCGCCCCTTTTATAATTTCTAAAGGAGCTAAATCTCCGCCGGATACATCTACTCCCACCTTAAATTTATTACTGCTGTTCAACATTATTTTCTCATTACAGCAAAGAAATTATTTGCCTTTTTTGCTCTTACTTTCTTTTTGTTTTATTTCTATTATTTCTTTGCCTTTATAATACCCACAAAAAGGACAAACCATATTTTTAGGTTTAGCTTTTTTACACTGGCTACACTTTATCAATAAAGGTGAATATACTTTTTGATGCGTCCTCTTTTTGTGAGTGCGGGCATGAGAGTGTTTTCTTTTCGGATGTGCCATTAATTACCTCCGCTCAAATTGGTTAATTTAAACAATTGCATTTTTTCCAATTAAGATTTCTGCCACAACTGGGACAAAGCCCTTTACAGTCAGAAGAACATAACGATTTTAAAGGAAAATTAAGTAAGATCTCCTCTCTTATATCTTGATCAATATTCAAGAAATTACCTAATTCATTTAAGGAATAACTTTTTTGAAAATCATAATACTTAATTTGACAAACCCGGCTTAAACAACGGGAACAAGTAACTTCAGAAGGAGCTACAATATCAACTTTGCTGATTATTTCATTGTAAATTCTTCTAAATTCCGCTTTTACCTTCACGCAGTCAACAAATTTTAAATCAAATCCATCTAAATTTAATAAATTAGCTGGAATTTTTTCCAGAAACTCTACCCCCTCTCCGGTTATTTTTTTAACTGCAATTTTCATTTATTTTTTGATCAACTGCTTTTAACACAATTTTTGGCAAAAATTCCTTTAAATCCCCTCCTAAACAAGCAATCTCTTTTATTAAATGAGAAGACATAAAAGAGTACTGGGGGTGAGTCATTAAAAATAGAGTCTCTATATCCGGAGCTAAACTCTTGTTAGTTAAAGCCATTTTAAATTCATATTCAAAATCAGACATAGTCCGCAGGCCCCTGATAATTACCCCAGCTTTATTTTGATGAGCAAAGTCTATAACCAGCCCCTCAAATCCTAGCACTTTTACCCCTTTTATATTCTTAGTTGCTTCTTTAACTAAAGCGATGCGTTCCTGGAAAGAAAAAAAACAACTCTTGGCAGGGGTTTTAACCACAGCCACTATCAATTCAGTCAATAAAGAATTGACTCGATTTATGATATCAAGATGCCCGTTGGTGATCGGGTCGAAGGTCCCCGGATAAATAGCTTTTTTCATTTTTTTCTTGTTTAAATTTTCTCAACTATCTTTCAATTGTTTTAAAATTATTGTTTATGGTATATGAGTAAAGTGGACTGGCCGTAGTTTCTTTTTAAAATCAAAGAAAAATGGCCATAATCTTTAGCATAATTATCTTTTTTATAACAAAATCCTATCAAATAACTGGAACGGGCCAATATATCATAACTTTCTAGCAGTTGCAAGGTCTTTGTCAGCAACCCCTTGGAGTAGGGAGGATCGATGAAAATAATATCAAAAATAATCTTTTTTTGGTAAAAATCTTTTACAGCTGAAAAACTTTCTTGCCGGCAAACCTGAACCTCTTTTTCCGATTTTAAATTACCGAGATTAGCATAGATACTCCTTATACTGGCTTTACTTTTATCTACAAATACAACTTTAGCTGCCCCGCCGGACAAAGCCTCAATGCCTAGTGAACCACTGCCGGCATAAAGATCTAAAACAACTTTAGATTTAATTTCATCGGCCATTATCGCAAAACAACTTTCTTTGACCCGTTGTGAAACCGGCCTTACTCCGGGAGAAACTTTAAGCTTTTTTCCCTTAAATTTACCTTTTAAAACTTGCATTTTTTATCTAAATAATTTCGTAACGGTTTAGAACTGGCTTTTTTTAAATAAGGATCTTTTCTTATAACTTCTCTAGCAAAAAAACGAGCTTGCTTTAGTATCTCTAAATCTCGCAGGGGATCTGCTATATTTAGATCTGGCAAACCATGTTGAAGCTGCCCAAAAAAATCACCCGGGCCCCGCAGTTGTAAATCTTCTTCGGCAATTTTAAAACCATCACTCTCGTTTTTAATGATTTTTAAGCGTTTTTTTGATTTTTGCGAAATCCGTTGATCGTAAATTAAGATAAAAACCGACTTATCGCTGGACCTTCTAATCCTACCTCTCAATTGATGAAGTTGAGATAAGCCAAACTTTTGCGGGCTTTCCACAACCATGGCCGTAGCATTTTTAATATCAAGCCCTACTTCTACAACATTTGTGGATATCAAAATATCAATTTCTTTATTTTTAAATTTATTAATTACTATTAATTTTTGCTGATTTTTTAGCCTGCCGTGGAATATCCCTATTGAAAAGTTTGAAAACCTCTTTTTTATTTTAGCATGCATTAAATTTAATGATTTAACTTCCCAATCATCATTTTGATCTATAATTGGATACACTAAATAAGTTTGCTTGCCGCTTTTTATCTTTTCTTCTATCAAATCATAAGCAAATTCTCTTTTTTCTTCACTCACTAAAATTGTCTCTGGCTGAGGCCGCTGCGGAGGTAATTTATTAATAGTTGATAAATCGAGATCTCCGTACAGAGAAAGAGCCAAGCTACGGGGGATAGGAGTGGCACTCATCACTAAGCAATTTGGCGGAATTTGGCTTTTTCTCGGCAAAAGTGCCCGCTGCGCTACTCCGAATTTATGTTGCTCATCTATCACCACTAATCCTAATTTTTTAAATTTTAAATTTTTTTGAATTAAGGAATGGGTGCCGACTACGATTAAACAACTACCATCTGCTATTTTTTTTAAAATAGCTTTTTTATCTTTTAGAGATAGTGAAGACGTCAACACTTCAACTTTTCCTTCTAAGCTCGCTAAAGGAAAATCTGTTTTTGCCAACAAATCATCTATAGTTTTTTTATGTTGATAGGCCAAAACTTCAGTGGGGACCATAAAAGCTACTTGCCAAGAAGATAATGCTGATAAAATTACCGGAAAAAGAGCAACTGCTGTTTTCCCACTGCCGACATCTCCCTGCAAAAGGCGATGCATTGGATAGCTTTTACCTAAATCTGATAAAATTTCTAATAATGCCTTTTCTTGAGCTGAAGTTAACTTAAAAAGAAAGCTTTTTTTAATTTTTTCTATATTTTTTTTATCGATTGTTAAAAAAGGGCCTTCTTGAAGGCGGTGCTTAGCCTTTCGCAGATAAACCATTATTTGTGAAATGAATAATTCCTCAAAAATAAATCTCTGGCGCGCTAAATCTGCCTTCTCTAAACAATCCGGGAAATGTATTTGTTGAAAGCTTTTTACAATATTAAAAATATTTTGTTTTTGCCGGATATCAAAGGGAATCGGATCAAAAATTTTAGTTTGATATTCTTTAATTACCGAAAAAATTATTTTCCTGATGTATCTTTGGCTAAACTCAGAAGGAATCCTGTAGATAGGCGTAATTTTGCCAACATCTAAGTTTTGGCTGCTATCACTTAATTCAAATTTAGGTGCAATTATTTGTAATTTATTTTTATAATAGGAGGGTTTGCCATAAACAATTAATTTTTGGCCTACTTTAATAGTTTCAAAAAGATAAGATTGGTTAAACCACTTACAATTAATCTTGGCTGTTTGATCTTCTAAGATAATTTCAAAAATACTCCTTATTTTACGAGATTTAGCAAAATAAGGTATTTTTTTTAGATGCCTCGCTAAAACTTGCCCTTCAATTACTGCCGGTTGATTTTGTTTTAAGTCAGAGATATTTACAAAATTCGTTCTGTCTTCATAGCGAAAAGGAAAATAATAGAGTAAATCTTCTCCATTAAAAACTTGGGCTTTATTATTAAAAATCTTTTCTCTGTAAGGGCCGACTCCTTTAACATAACGTATTGATGTTTTATTCATAAAATATCGGTTTTTGCCTTAGGCCTGCCGCTTATTTTCTACTTTAGATAATCTCTAATTATTCGCCGATGGTCAAAAGCAATATCAGCCGGCAACCAAGACAAATCCCGTTTATCTTTAATTTTAAAAACAGCTGCCTGTTTTGCATCCGAAGCAGCTTTTAGAATCCCTTTACCTTTCCCAAAAAAAACTACAGAAACTGTATGAAAACGCGGGTCTCTATCTGTTTTTGAATAAACTTTAAATTGTTTTATATTCTTAAATTCAAGCTTAGTTTCTTCTTTCACCTCCCGTCTCACTGCTTCTTCAACGTTTTCCCCATAATCAACAAATCCTCCCGGCAACGCCCAACCGAGCGGAGGGTTTTTTCTTTTTATCAAAACTAAACCTTTTTTATATAAAATTATCCCGTCAACAGTAAGAAACGGCCCTCTATTGATTTTTATATGCTCGAGATAGGAAATAATATTCTTTTCTAACATTTTATAATTGATTGAAGAATTAGTAATAAAAAATATCTTTTTTAAATTTTTATTTTTATTTGTTTTTGCATATCGAAATAATTCTTGAGCGACAACTTTTGAAAAAAAATTAAAATCAACATAACCAGCGAAACTATCCATTAAAAGACTGACAGATTCAAGTTTACTTTGTTTAATTCTTTTAAAACAACTACGCAAAGCTTTTCTTATTTGTTCTTGCTTGTCGTCTTTATTAAAATTAACAACAAACAAGCTTTGCCCGGATTTTATCTTTTTAATTTTATTTATTTTTTGATTGAATTTTCCCAGCTTAACATTAATATCGTATAATTTCATAAAATAAATTATTTTCTTTTTAGTTTCGCCTTTTTTTGCTTTTTTAAAACTTGTTCCGCTGCTTTTAAAGCTTCCTGTTTGTTTTTTACTTTTTCTAAAACCTGTAATTCCTTAATTTTAGTTAAAATCTCACCAATTATCGGCCCT
Organism: uncultured Planctomycetia bacterium; assembly: GCA_964605645.1. Classification (GTDB taxonomy): domain Bacteria; phylum Omnitrophota; class Gorgyraeia; order Duberdicusellales; family 4484-171; genus PXAH01. Next base: position 23,928 of record CAZSDJ010000016.1, on the reverse strand, counting down.
TCTTCTGCCCCGTATTTTTTTATAATATCATGCCCATCAATAAGCCTCGGGATTGGTTTTTTCTTCTTTTGCTGCAAATGATTACTTATTAATTCCAGCATAATTTTTTCGTGGCGTTTTCTTTTTTTATGATCAGCCAGAGGGCCGCAAGTTGCGCGCCAATCAGCTAAAGAAAGCAAAACAACAGCAATGCCCTCTTCTTCTGTGTCCCGAAAAAAACGATAAACAGCTCTTTTACTCGGTGTAATTTGATCAGCTAAATAACCGGGCCGCAGATGCCAAAACACCATTTTTTCCAAAGCTTGCCTTTCTGCTTTTGACAAACGCATTTTTTTCGCGAATAAAGAAGCTTTTTCTTTGCCCACTTTTTCATGAGTGTGGAATATGGTCCTGGTTTTTGATTTTTTTTTCACAAACGGCTTGCCTAAATCATGCAAAAGGCAAGCTAATTTTAATATTTGCGCTCTTTTTTTCCCTCTTGATAATTTTTGATTGAGAAAACTCATCACTTCTTTTTTGTTTTTTATTTTTGCCTGACAGAGCAATTCAAATTGCTTTAAAGCTTCAATTGAATGGTCCCAAACATTTAAATGGTGAAAGCCGCCTTGGGTGGTTTTTCTCATTTTATTTACATCCGGTAAAACTTGGTCAATCACCCGGAATCTATCCATTATTTTTATTATTTTATAAGAATCTTGAGAATCAAATATCTTAAATAACTCTTCGTTAATTCTTTCAAAGGAAATTTTTTCGATTTTCTTTCGATGACGGTAAAAAAAAATTAAAGTCTGTCTGTCAATCTTAAATTGGTACCTGGCAGCAAAAGAAAAACCGCGTAAAATTCGTAAAGGGTCATCAATAATTACTTTTTGCGATAAAGCTTTGATTTTTTTCTTCTTTAAATCTTTTAACCCCCGATAATAATCTAAAACTTGATCCGGCATATTAATATTTACAGCTAAAGTATTAATTGTGAAATCTCGCAAGGATAAATCTTTTTTAATGGTTTTACCTCGTAAAGGCGTAAAGTCATAAGTGTAATTTCTTTTATTTTTAATCAATATAATTCGAAAGCTGGAAGTTTTTTTATCTAAAACAATTAATTTTCCGCCAATATTTTCATTTACTTTTTCCACAAATTGCTTTATATTTTTTTCCACACAAAAATCAAAATCAGTTAAGCTCTTGTTTAGTTGAAGATAAATATCTCTCACAAATCCGCCCACTAGCCAAACATTAATCCTATTGGTTTCGGCCAATTGAGAAATTATGTTCAAACTTGGAATCTTTTTTAAATAGGTATTATTTTTCATAGACAGGTATTGTTTGAAGCGGTTTACTATTTTGAAGATTTGATATCTATTTTTCGAAAATCAGATCACTAATTATTTTATTTTCCTTCCCAAAACTTCCCGCAGCTCACGTAAAAATTGGTTGATATCTTTAAATTGACGATAAACAGATGCAAACCTTACATAAGCAACATCATCTATTTTAGAAAGTTTTTCCATAACTAATTCCCCGATATGATTTGAATCAACTTCTTGTTCAAATTTTTTTTGTAATTTTATCTCTATTTCTGAAACGATATTTTCTAATTTTTCTACACTAACAGCCCTTTTTTCGCAAGCTTTGATTAAACCATCTAAAATCTTTTGCTGGCTAAAAGGCTCTCTTCTGCCGTCTTTCTTGATAACCATCAAAGGAGTTTTCTCGACATATTCATAAGTTGTAAAACGCCTGCCGCAACTATTACACTCTCGCCTTCTTCTGATTGCTGAGCCTTCTGAAGTAAGGCGGGAATCAACCACTTTATCTTCATTGAAATTACAATAAGGACACTTCATTACTTACTCCTTATTTTACTTTTTTTAAAATTTTCTAATTTCCTTAAAACAATTTTTGCTTGTTTTAAAAAATCCATAGCCATATGATCAGGATAAGTATCGGAAATAACTATCTCTTTAATCCCGGCATTGATAATCATTTTAGCACAAATAACACAAGGTGAATTTGTAATATAGAGTGAGCTATTTTTTGCTGATATCCCGTGTCGAGCAGCTTGGAGTAAAACATTTTGCTCAGCGTGCAAGCCTCTACAAATTTCATGCCTTTGCCCGGAAGGAACGCCCATCTCTTCCCGCAAACAACCTGTAGTTTCACAATGCGCAAGGCCCATCGGAGCACCGTTGTAGCCAGTAGCTAAAATTTGTTTGTCTTTTACCAACACAGCACCGACCTTTCTCCGTAAACAAGTTGCGCGTTGGCTAACTAAAAATGCAACTCCCATAAAATATTGATCCCAAGAAGGCCGTTTTTGTTTTTCCATAATCAAAAAATATTATAGCATTAATTCTTTATAAAGAGGAAATTCTTCAGTTAAACTCAATACTTCTTTTTTAACTTGCATTAGCTTAGCTTGATTTGTTTTGTCAGCGAGAGCCAAATCAATTAAGTCTGCAATTTTTCCCATCTCTTTTTCTTTCATCCCTCTTGTGGTGACTGCAGGAGTACCAATTCGAATACCACTGGCAACAGCCGGTGGTTTATTGTCAAAAGGGATAAGATTTTTATTTACTGTAATATTAGCTTGTCCTAACAAAGAAGAGGCATCAGCACCGGTTATGTTTTTTAAACTTAAATCTAATAAAAATAAATGAGTGTCTGTCCCCCCGCTTACAATTCGATAACCCAGTTCGGCCATTTTGTTCGCAAAATAAGAGCTATTTTTTACAACTTGCTTTTGGTATTCAACAAAATTATTTTCTTTCGCTAACCCAAACGCAACTGCTTTCGCCGCTATCACATGCATCAAAGGCCCGCCTTGGTTCCCGGGAAAAACAGCCGTATTAATTTTTTTGCCAAACTCTTTTTTTGATAATATAAATCCACCCCGCGGCCCCCGTAATGTTTTATGAGTAGTCGAGGTCACAAAATCCGCATCCGAGCATGGATTAGGATGAATACCGGCGGCAACTAATCCGGCAAAATGAGCCATATCTACGCACAAAAATGCCCCCACTTTATCCGCTATCTTTCTAAACCGTTTAAAATCTATTTGACGCGGATATGCACTTGCCCCGGCAATTATCATTTTTGGCTTATTTTCTAAAGCAAGTTGTTCTATGCTTTGATAATTAAGGCACTCTGTATTTTTGTCTACATTATATGAAACTATATTGTAAAATTTACCACTGAAATTAAGGGGATGTCCGTGGGAAAGATGGCCGCCGCAAACTAAATCCATCGCTAAAATTGTATCACCCGGTTTTAATACAGCTAACATTACCGCGATATTGGCTTGAGTCCCGGAATGAGGTTGGACGTTGGCAAACTCAGCGCCAAACAATTCTTTAGCTCGTTCAATTGCTAAATCTTCAGCATCATCTACAAAATCACAACCGCCATACCAGCGCTTGTGAGGATATCCTTCAGCATATTTGTTGGTTAATACTGAACCTTGAGCTTCTAAAACTTCAAGCGGCGCAAAATTTTCACTTGCAATAAGCTCAAGGTGGCCACGCTGCCTTTTCAATTCATTAATTATTGCCGAATAAACTTTAGGATCTTTTTGTTTTAATTTTTCCAACATTCCCCCCCCCATTAATTGTCCTCTTCTACTTTTCTTATTTTTCGCAGGCGTCGGCTGTGCCTTCCCCCTTCAAAACTTTCTTTGAGCCAACTTAAAACTAATTTCTGAGCATAATCAGGCTTAAACAGATCAGCAGCAAGCACCAACACATTACTATCATTGTGCCGGCGGGAAAATTTAGCGCTTTTTATATTATAAACCAAAGCAGCCCTTATCCCTTTAATTTTGTTCGCTAAAATACAACTACCCACACCGGTAAAACAGATAACAATGGCTTTATCTGCTTTTTTATTTGCAACTGCAACTGCAGCCGGATAAATATAATCGGGGTAATCACACGAATCTTTCGAAAATGTACCAAAATCAATGATTTTATGACCCTTACTTTCAAGGTAATTTATTAAAATATTTTTTAATTTAAAACCGCGATGATCCGATCCAAAAGCTATTCGCATTACAATCTCCTTTTCTTAAATTAAAATTACAACCAATCAACTAATTCAATTATTGCTTTCTTTATTAGATCATAAACATTTTTATAAAAAATAAAATTTTTTCCAATTGGATCAGGGATGTCCGTATTAGAGCCCCGCGGGATAAACTTATTTAAATTAAACACTCTGGCTGCTGCACTCGGAACTTGGCTTAAGATGCGTTCTCTCTGTGAGTTTTCCATTGTAAAAATATAATCGGCAGAAAGAATCATCTGTTTTGTTAATCTTTTTGCCCTCGATCCGGATATATCTATACTCTCTTCACTCTTCATAATTGTCTGCAGATGTTGGGGCGGTTGAGCCTCCGCCAAAGCAGATGTTCCGGCTGAAACAATTTGATAACGTTGAGAAAAAGCCCTTTTCTCTTTCTGAAGATAAGCCCGGAGAAGATACTCGGCCATCGGAGAACGGCAGCAATTTCCGGTACAAACAAATAAAATCCTTTTTTTAATAAAAATAGATACTATCTGTTTTTCCGAAATCACGCCTTCTCTTAAAATCTTAAACGGCTTATAAGTTAAATCTATTACAGTTGATGATTTTTTATAATTTATACCGCCGGCATCAACTATTAAATCAATCTTACCATCAAAGATTTCTTCAACTTCTGATGCAGATGTAGCTTCTTTTTGGCCACTTAAATTCGCCGAAGGAAGAAAAACCGGAAAATCTAATTGCTGCAAAATGAGATTTGTAACAGGATTAGAAGGTATTCTAATCCCTACTTTTCCTTCTGTTTTCCGGTAAGAAACTATAGTTAGGGGCCCGGGCCAAAAATTCTCTATCAACCTATACCCAAAAGGAGGCAGGGTCAGAAAATATTTATCTGTTGCAAGGTTCTTGTCCGCTAAAACAATGCTAAAAGGCTTATCTATCGACCGTTTTTTTAAAGAATATAATCTATCTACTGTATCTTTGCGATCAGCGCGAGCAGCCAAGCCATAAACAGTTTCTGTGGGAATCGCTACGATTTTTCCCTTCATAATCATCTTAGCTGCTTTTTTTATGCTCGACTTTCTTAACTCATTTTGATTAATTGCAACTTTTTCCATATTTAATGAGACTTATTCTTGGCATTAAAAAATGCCAAGAATGTAGTCGAATTAAACCCTTGACAGATGTGCTCTCTAAACAACTTGCTTGTCAAGGGTGAAATTCTGCCAACAAACTTATGTTCACTATGTTCCATAAGTTTGGGCTTCATTTCATTTAAATTTTTTCTTTATTTTCTCTAATTTAGATTGACTTTCTTTATCGAAAAGGCTAAAAACCTCTAAAGCAAAAATAATAGCATTTATAAAACCGGCTTTTCCTAACCCTGAAGATACTAACCCTATCCCTTTGGGAGCACTCACAATGGAAAAAAGTGAATCTAGGCCATCGAGCATCCCTCCCCTTAGGCCAACTCCAATTACCGGAATGTTTAGATAAGAAACCATAAATCCCGGCAAAGCTGCTGCTAGCCCTGCACAAGCTATTGCCAACCCAAATCCTTCTTTTTCTATTCTTTTACAATATTTTCTCAACTTATCCGGATTTCGGTGAGCAGAAATCACTTTTAGCTCATAACAAATATTAAATTCATCTAAAAGATCAAAACCCACTTTTAATTTTTCAAAATCTGATTTGCTCCCTAATACAACCGCTATCTTCTTTGTCATCTTGACTCCTCCTTCTTATTAATTTGACTTTGAACTTTGAACATTGGACTTTGAACTAACTAAAGCTTTATCCCCTATATCTGTTCTGAATTGCATCCCGGCAAAACTTATTTTACTTACAGCTTGATATGCTTTATCTTTTGCTTCTTTAATCGTATCTCCCAAGCCAACCACACTTAAGACTCTTCCTCCATCAGTTAATATTTTTCCATTTTCCAACTTTGTCCCGGCATGGTAAACTAAGATATTTTCTTCTCTTTCTGCTTCTTTTATCCCTTTGATTTCTTTCCCTTTTTGATAATTGCCGGGATAACCGCCTGAAGCTAACACTACGCAAACGCAGAATCTAGAATCCCATTCTATACTTACCTGTTTTAAGTCTCCTTCGATAGTTTTTAATATTAATTCTAATAAGTCAGTGTTCATCTTAGGTAAAATTGCTTGAGCTTCCGGGTCACCAAACCTTACATTAAATTCTAAAACATAAATCTGATCTTTATCGACCATCAGGCCGGCATAAAGCATCCCTTTGTACTTTTTCCCTTTTTTGCTTAGGCCTTTAACCAAAGGGTAAAAAATATTTTTGATAATTTTATCCAACCTTTCTTTCTCAAGTAAAGGAGTTGGAGCATAAGCGCCCATACCGCCGGTATTGGGCCCGCGGTCACCATCAAGAGCGCGTTTATGGTCTTGCGAACCTACCAAAGGAATAATAGTGTCTCCATCGGTAAAAACTAATACCGAAAACTCTTGCCCCTTTAGGCAATCTTCAATAATTATTTTCCTACCGGATTCACCAAACTTTTTATCTACCATTATTACATCAACTGCAGAATTAGCTTCTTTTTTGTTTTGACAAACTATAACCCCTTTTCCTGCGGCCAAACCATCAGCTTTAACAACTATCGGAGTTTCTCTTTGCGCAATATATTTTTTTGCTTCTTGGGGAGAAGTAAAAATTTCAAAATCAGCAGTAGGAACCTCAAACTCTTGCATCATCTTTTTAGCAAATACCTTAGATGATTCTAATTTAGCTAATTCCTTATTTGGGCCAAAAATTTTTAGGCCTTCTTTTCTAAACTTATCTACTATCCCTTCAGCCAAAGGAATTTCCGGGCCAACAACAGTTAATCCTATTTTTTCTGAAAGTGCAAATTTCAGCAAACCCTCTATATCGCCTACTTTAATCTCTACATTTTCCCCCAATTGAGCCGTCCCCCCGTTACCGGGAGCGCAATAAATTTTAGCAACTTTAGGGCTTTGCGACAATTTATCTGCGAGGCAATGTTCGCGAGCCCCTGAACCAATAATTAAAATTTTTAATTTCATGTCTTGTTTATCAATTAATTTAAAATGAGCTTTGCCTTTGACTCTCTGATCTCTCCGATTAAGTAACTTTTATAACTTTTATTTAATTGTTTTAATATTTTTTTAACAAACTCTTTTTTAACGACTACCACCAGCCCAATCCCCATATTAAAAACTGAATACATTTCAGTTTCAGTTAGCTGTCCGGCTTCTTTAATTTTCTTAAATATCAAATTTGGCTGCCAACTTTTTTTATTAATTGCTAAACTTAAACCTGCGGGGATAATTTTAGTTGCCTTATCATAAAAAGCCCCGCCGGTAACATGGGCAATGCCTTTAACCGCTCTTTTATTATTTTTAGATGAAAGCAAGGAAAGAATTTGTTTTACATAAATACGGGTGGGCTGCAATAAACTTTTCTTATAAGTTTTAAGTTCTTTGCTGCTCAATGCTTTCCTCACTAAAGAAAAGCCGTTAGAATGAAGGCCTGAAGAAGAAATTCCGATTATTTTATCTCCTTTTCGAATATTACTTCCGTTTATTATTTTATTTTTTTCAACTACTCCCACACAAAATCCTGCCAAATCGTATTCATCTTTTCCATACATCCCCGGCATTTCAGCAGTTTCACCGCCTAAAAGGCTGCAATTACTATCTACTAACCCTTGATAAATACCTTTTACCACTTGTTTGAGCACCATTGGCTGCAGCTTGCCGCATGCGATATAGTCAAGAAAAAAAAGAGGCTTAGCCCCAAGACAAATAATATCATTAACATTCATCGCTACTAAATCTATGCCTACCCCCTGATGCATGCCAAATTTTTGAGCTAGTTTTAATTTGGTGCCTACCCCGTCTGTAGATGAAACTAAGACTGGGCTATCATACTCTTTGGTTATTTTTTTGAAATCAAAAAGCGAACCAAAGGCAGAAGTTCTGTTGACCTTGTCAGTCAACAAAAAAGAATTAATCCCTTTTACAAATTCATCTGCTTTTTTTACATCTACACCGGCTTTTTTATAATTTATTTTTTTCATTTCTTTTATTTTCCTTTGAATTTACCGGTCCAACAATAAAGGCAAAGTTTATCTTTTGGCAAGCCAATTGCTGAAACCATATCCTTAATTTTTTGATATTTTAAACTAGTTACTCCTAAATCATCGGCTATCCAAGATACCATCTTATCATATCCGGGAGATTTATCATCTATGTATTGAGAAATATCTTTTTTTCTTCCTTTATCAACAGCTTCTATCGCTTTATGTGTCACTAATTCTTTTTTGGTTCGAGTTGAATAATTAAATATACAAGGAAATAGCAAGGGCGGGCAGGCAACCCGGACATGAACCTCTTTAGCTTTATTCTCCCATAATTTTGTTAGAGTATAATTTTTAAGTTGAGTCCCTCTTACGATTGAATCTTCACAAAGTACAATTTTTTTATTTTTAATCACCTCTTTGATCGGAATTAATTTCATCTTTGCTACTAAATCTCTGATGCCCTGAGAAGCAGGTAAGTAACTCCTGCCGTAGCCGGGTGTATATTTGACCAGGGGCCTTTGGAAAGGCACCTTTTTGCCTAACGCATACCCAATCGCATGTGCAGTCCCTGAATCCGGCACTCCAGCTGCTAGGTCAGGCTTAATTTTATCTGATTTAGCCAAACACTTACCACATTCTTGCCGGACCATTTCTGTATTTATGCCTTGATAACAGGAAGCAGGAAATCCTGTATAAATCCAAAGAAAAGCACAAATTTTTAAATTTTTTAAATTTCCTTTCTTCGTTTGTTGTAAACCATTTTTGTTTATAAATACAATTTCCCCCGGTAAAAGCTCTTTTACAACTTTAAAATCTAAATTAGGAAAAGCTGCTGTTTCAGTAACTATTGCAAAATTGTTTTTATTCTTGCCGATAATTAACGGAGAAAGCCCGTACCTGTCCCGGGAAGCATAAATTCCTTTTTTTGTTAAAATCAATAATGAAATAGAACCTTCAATTTTTGAATACATATATTCAATCCCTTTATTCAAGAATTTTTTTTGTAAAATCAGCTTGCTTACCAGTTCGCAGATATTTACTCTATTGTCAGAAACTTCGCTAAAAGAAAAATTATTTGAATATAATTCTTTTGCTAAAATTTTCCAATTATTGATCCAACCGTTTGTAACTAGGCAAAAATCTCCAAATCTTGACTTAACATATATTGGTTGCTCTTCGTAGCTGATTGCCCCGATCCCTTTATCTCCTGCTAAGGAACTATATTCATCTAATAATTTAGATTTAAATTGACTGCTGCTTATATTATGTATCCTTCTGGTCATTTTTTTACCAGACAAAGCAATCCCGCCAAATTGAGTACCTAAATGGGAATGGTAATCTCCGATATAGAAAAGTTGGTTCATGCAATTTTTGTTTTCGCTAATTGTTCCAAATATTCCACTCATTAATACCCTCCTTACTAAATTACTTAAAATATTCTACAGAATTTTTAAAAAAATTAAATCCGTAAGTAGTTATTTTTTTCTGAAGCCAATCCGGATGCTGATGAGTAAAAATAAACCGTTCCGGATGAGGCATCAAACCAAAAACCCTGCCTGTTTTATCTGCGATACCGGCAATATCATCTAAAGAACCATTGGGATTGTCCGGATACTTAATGTCTTTGTCTTTAAAATTACTATATTGTAAGGCAACCTGATTATTATTTTTAATATTTTTTAAAATTTGTGAATCACAAAAGAACTTACCTTCAGCATGAGCAACCGGTAAATTAATAATCTCCGGTAAATCTTTTAACCATATTTTTCCGGCTAAACAATTTGAATCAGTATTTATTTTCAATTGCACCCACCTATCCTCAAAGCGTTTAGAATCATTTTGGATTAAGGTTGCGGTTTGATTAAAATTTAGGCCGGGGAGGATACCTGATCTGGTTAATATTTGAAACCCGTTACAAATACCTAAAATTAAGCCCCCTTTTTCAAGAAATTTTTGCAACCTATCTTTTAACCAAAGATTGATTTCTAAAGAAAATATTTTTCCTGCTCCCAAGTCATCTCCGTAACTAAAACCACCCGGGATGCAAATGATTTGATAAGCAGATAAATTTTTCTTTTGTTTAATAACATTTATATGGTTTAATTCAGTTTTTGCACCGGCTTTACTAAAAGCAAATTCTGTTTCTTTATCGCAATTAGTCCCTGCGGTTCGAAAAATTAAAACATTAGGTTTTATCATTATTGCTCACTATTTATTATTTCGATCCCAACGAAATTCTTGAAAAGTATTCATTAAACTTTCTTTCAACGATTGCAAAGTTAAATCAATAAGTTTATTTTCTTGGCCATTGTAAATAACTAATTTTTTTGAATCTGTATTACAGCCAATCAATCCAATTGGTAAATCTTCAAATTGCTTTTCAAATTCTTCTTTTTTTTCTTTGGCTACCTCAACTAAAAATCTCGAAGGAGATTCAGAAAACAAAATCTGATAATCAGGCATATTTTCTTTAGTAGGAACCTCTTCTAAAAATAACGAAGCTCCCAGCCCTGAGCCTACACACATTTCAGAAATTGCTACAGCAAGCCCCCCTTCAGACAAATCATGACAGGAAGAAACTATCTTTTTTCTAATCGCTTTAGATAAATTTCTAAAAATATCCTTTGCATTTAATTCAATCTTTGGGACAATCCCTGTTTTAATACCTTGCTGCCTTAGATATTCAGATTGGCCCAGCTCCGGTTTTGTTAAACCAATTAGATAAATGAGATTGTCTTTCTTTTTAAAGCTACTCTCTAAAGATAATTGCCAATCTTCCAAAACAGAGATAGCAGAAATTAAAAGTGTTCCCGGAATTGTTATCTTATCAGCTCCTAAATTATATTCATTATAAAAACTATCTTTGCCGGAGATAAAAGGCGTACCGAAATAAACTGAATAGTCATAACAAGCTTTTGCCGCCCGCACTAACCCTCCTAATACTTTGGGGTCTTCCGGTGAGCCCCAACTGAAATTATCTAAAATAAATGTTTTAGACAGGTCGGCTCCTGTCGAAACCAAGTTGCGCAAAGCTTCATCAATGGCCAAAGCGGCCATCCAATAGGGATCAATATCCGAGTAGAAAGGATTTATCCCGCAACCGATTAAAACAGCTTTTTTACTATTAAGTTTAGGCCTTAATACCGCTGCGTCATTAACTCTGATTGGTGAGTGGTTAATTGTTTTGAGCACCGATCCGCCTTGCACTTCATGATCGTATTGATTTAAAATCCAATCTTTGGGAGCAATGTTCGGTGAACTGAGAATTTTTCTTAAATCTTGGTTGTAATTTTTCTTTCTTTCTATTGTTTCTGTTTTTTCACCCACAATTATCCATTTCGCTTTTTTTGAAATTCGAAGACTACTAAAAACAAAATCCATATCTAATTCAGTTACCTTATTGCCTTGATAAAAAAGAACTAAATTATTAGAATCTGTGACTTCTCCGATCACTTCCATCTCTACTTCTTCTTGTTTAAAAATAGCTGTTAAGTCCTTAACTTTATCTTTTTGAGTAAAAAAGACCATCCTTTCTTGTGATTCAGATATCCAAATATCAGTATAAGTTAAACCTTTATATTTAAGAGGTACTTTGTCCAGGTCAACTTTGGCTCCATAACCTTTGGCTAGTTCAGTAACTGCGCTGGATAAACCGCCTGCGCCACAATCTGTAATCGCGGTAAATAAATCTTTTTTCTGCGCTTGCATCAAAGCGTCTGCAACTTTTTTTTCTTCAATCGGATTACCAATTTGTACTGCACCCCGCAAACCCATAGCTTCCTCGTCTAATTCTTGTGAAGAAAAAGTTGCCCCATGAATTCCATCTCGGCCGGTTTTTGCACCACAAACTACTATTAAATCGCCTTTTTTTACTTTTTTAAAAGATTTATCTGCCGAACCAATCCCTAATGTCCCGCAATAGACCAGAGGATTGCCAAGAAATCGGTCATCAAAGAGCACAGCACCAGCTACAGTAGGGATCCCCATTTTGTTGCCATAATCACCCACTCCCGCGATTACCCCCTTAATGATTCTGCGAGGATGCAGCAAGCCTTTGGGCAATTGATCTTCTTTAATCTGCCAATTGGAAAAACAAAAAACATCTGTTGAGGCAAAAGGCTTAAATCCACAGCCAGTCCCTAATACATCTCTAATTACCCCGCCGATCCCGGTAGAAGCACCTCCATAAGGCTCCAGGCTGGAAGGATGGTTATGAGTTTCAACCTTAAAGCAAATATTTTGATTTTGGTCAAACTTTACAATCCCGGAATTATCATCAAACACCGAAACACAATCACCGGAATTTATTTCTCGGGTTGCCTGCATTATTGTAGATTTAAGCAGATTATCTATCTTTTCTTCTTTTATTACTTTGCCGTTTTCTTCTTCACTGTAATCAATAAGGCCGGCAAAAGTTTTGTGGCCGCAATGCTCTGACCATAAAACAGCTAAAGTTTCTAACTCACAATCAGTCGGATTCCTCCCTAATTTTTTAAAATGTTCCTGGGTCCTCCTCATTTCGAGCAGATTCAGGGCCAGGCATCCCTGTTTTGATATTGCTTTTAATTCCTCGTCATTTGCAGTTAAAATATCTATTTTTTTCAGATTAAAAATATAATTATTAGCTGCCAATTCAGACAAACTTTTTAAATTTTTTAACTTATTATAATCAGCTGTTTGTTCAATAACCGGATTATATATCACTTTTGGGCCAAGAGCTTGAATCTGTTCTCGATTTAATCCTTTAAATTCATAGATAGTAGCAGTATGCACATCTTTTATTTTTAAAGATAAATCACTAATTGCCTTTTTTAAAGATTCAGCAACAGAATCAAAAACACCGGGATGGTAAACTATCATTAATTCTTGTTGAGAAGGTTTTTTAATGAAAATTCCCGCTTGGATGGAATATGTTTCAATAATAGGGTCTATCAACAACTGTTCTGCAATTTTTTCTATTCGGGAAAGCTGAAGCTCAGCATCAATAAAATAGATTTTCCTGGTAAAGAGAGAAAAATCTTTAAAACCTAAATCTTTTATTTGAGATTTAAATTCAATATTTTCTTTGGCTTCTTTAGAGAATACATCTATCCTCCAAATCATAAAACTCCTAATCTAAAATATTTAACGAGGCCACTAAAAAAGGGGAGTTTAACTTAAATTAAACCTTTTATAAATCTTATTAATATTTGATAAATAATTATAAGGATCAAATATCCTCTGTAAGGATTTCTTGTCGATAATTTTTGTTATTTCTTTACTCTTAAATACTTCTTGCCTAAAATTAGTATTATTATTAATTACCCCTAAAGAAATTTTTTGAACTAAATCATATGCAGCCATGCGCGACAACCCTTTTTTCATGAGTTCAGTTAAAATCTTTTGTGAATAAACTATCCCTCTGTTTAGCTCAATATTTTGAATCATTCTTTTTGAGTTAACGTTTATTTTAGAAACAACTTCTTTGGTTTTCTGTAACAGGTAATCTAAAATTATTGTTGAATCCGGTATAATCACTCTTTCTACTGAAGAATGAGAAATATCCCGTTCATGCCAAAGATTAATATTTTCTGAAGCAGCAAATGCATTGGAGCGAAGCAAGCGAACTAGGCCGCAAATTCTTTCGCAAATTATAGGATTTTGTTTGTGCGGCATAGCAGATGATCCTTTCTGCCCTTTATAAAAGGGTTCTTTAGCTTCATTGACTTCAGTTCTGTGAAGATGCCTGATTTCAGTTGCAAACCTCTCTAAAGTAGCCCCAATTAAAGAAAGTAAAAATAAAAAATAGGCAAACCTCTCCCGCGATACAATTTGAGTTGAAATTTTCACTCTGTTGATCCCGATTTTTTTACAAATATAATCTTCAGTTTTCGGGCTAAAATAAGCAAATGTTCCCACTGCCCCTGAAATTTTTCCGCACGCGATATAATCAAGGCCATCTGTCAACTTCTTCCGTTCTTCGATTAAATCATTATATAAATAAAGAAATTTTAAACCAAAACTATAAATTTCTGCATGCATGCCGTGGGTGCGGGCCATGCAAATAGTATCTTTATATTTTATCGCTTTCTTTTTAGCTGCTGCTATTAATTTATCTAAATCAGATAAAATAATCTTACAAGCATCTTTTATTTGCCAAGCTAAAGTTGTATCTAATAAATCCGAAGAAGTTAATCCGTGATGGAGATATTGAGCAGCCGGCCCAATCTGGCCTGATATTTGTTTCAAGAAAGCTACAATGTCGTGGCGAGTCTTTTTTTCAATGTCTTTTATTTCATTGATATTTATTTTTACTTTATTGAATTTCTTGCTAATGCCTTTGGGTATTTTATTTTGTTTTTCCAAAGATTCACAGAGCAGCGCTTCAATCTTTAAGAAGCGCTTAAACTTCTCCTCTTCTTTCCAAATCATACCTATTTTTTTTGGGGTGTAGCGTTCGATCATTAGATTACAATATTAACAAAACTGGCCTCTACAGTCAATCAAAATATACAATAATATTTCCCTTAAAAACTTTCTTGGTCAGAAGGAAAATCACTATTTTTTATTTGTTGATTAAAAAGATTTATTGATTTTTTAATTTCTTTTGATAAATCAGCAAAAATTCTCACAAATCTATTTTTAGTAGGATAAAGCCCCAGCAAGTCATACAATACTAAAACTTGCCCTTGACAATATTTTCCCGCGCCAATACCAATAGTCGGTACTTTTAAACTATCGGTAATATTTTTAGCTACATCTTTTTGAATACACTCTAAGACAATACTAAAAACTCCCAACTCTTGTAATTGCTTGGCTTGTTTAAGTAATTTATCTTTAGATTCATTACTTTTACCTTGAACCTTATAGCCTCCTAAGAGGTCAACGGTTTGAGGAGTAAGGCCGATATGGCCCATCACCGGAATATTTTGTTTTACCAAATCACCAATTATTTTTGTGCAACCCTTAAACCATTCAATTTTTACGGCTGCAGCACCAACTTCAATGAATTTTTGAGAAATTTTTAAGGGGCGGCTGGTTTTTTTCTGACACCCGGGATAAGGCATGTCAGCGACAATTAGCTTATCCGGAGCTCCTTTACAAACCGCTTTGGTATGATTTACCATTTCAGCAACAGTAATATCTTTGGTATCAGCCAGCCCTAAGCAAACATTTGCTAAAGAATCCCCTACTAAAATTAAATCAATATCCGTTTTATTCAAGATGCGGGCAAAAGAATAATCATAACACGTAACCATCGATATCCTTCTTTTGGCCGCTACCAATTGGCTTATTTTATTTTTTTTCATAACTACTTATTCGTTCCACTCCATTTTCAGTTACAAAATAAACTTTAAGATCCGGCATATCTTTAATGATTTTTCCGGCAAATGTTTTACCCTTTATAAACAAAACAGTAGCAAGAACATCAGCTTCCGTACATTTTTTTGCTACCACTGTCACCCCCAAAAAATTCGCAGCGGCCGGATATCCGCTTTCTGGATTGATAATATGAGAATAAATTTTACCATCTTGTTTATAAACCTGCTCATAATTACCCGCAGTTGCAACAGCTGCGTTACTGACTTCAATGCTTTTAACAATTGTTTGCCGCGGGCCGCGTATCCCCACCTGCCAAGGCTTGCCTCTATTTTTTCCTAAACCGTATATTTCGCCGCCAGCATTAATCAGAGCGCTTTTTACCCCTGCTTCTTTTAGTTTCTCTACTGCTTTATCGACCATATAACCTTTGGCAATCCCCGATAAATCTAAGACAATCCCTGTATCTTTTAACTTAATGGTTTTCTTAGTTTGATCTATATTAATATCGTTAATATTTCCAAAACTTTTTAGTTGCTCAATTTCAACATTTTTCGGAAATTCTTTTTTCCCCTTGTTTTTACCCCACCTTTTCCAAAAATTATACAATTTTCCTTTCGTGATATCAAAAATTTTTTCTGTAAATTGATGATAACTTTTCGCTTTTTCAATAATTTCAATCAATTCTTTTGATATTTTAATTTCTTTCTCCGGATTTTTATTTACTTTATAAACCTCTGAATCTTGATCATAACAATTTAAAATCTGATTTAAATGTTTAAACTCTTGATATACAATTTTGGCAGCTTTCGGATCATCAGACTGCACTTCTAAGTAAGTCCCGGCTATAATAAATTTGTCTTTATTCAGGGAAGGAGCACAAGCGAACAGGAAAAAGAAAAGGAAAAAGAATATCGCTTTCTTTAACATTTATCTGCATTAAACTTTTTTGTTAAAAGTTGCTGTGACTTTATTTTTGATGCCGCCCCGGCAACTGAATTCAGCAATTATTTCAAGCGCGCGCGGCTTTAATACTTTTTTCAGGTCCTGAAAGATCTTATTGACTGCATGTTCATTGTAAATTTTAACATTGTGATAAGCATAAATATAGTATTTTAAAGATTTTAACTCAATCAGCTTTTTATAAGGAGTATAACTTATTGTCAGATTTGCAAAATCGGGAAGGTCAGAATACGGGCAAACACAACTAAATTCTTCTGAGCTTAATTGAACAACTATTTCATTTTTCGGATATTGGTAAGCAATAGTTTGCAAGACGGAAGTATCTATATCTTCCGGCAAAAAACTCTTCGCTACGGTTTTTTTCGCTTTTTTTTCCAAAGGGGAAATATTACGTTGTTCGTAAATCATAACACCTTATTATACCAAAAATTAAAAACTACTGAAGCCTTTTATTGAACACAGTTAATATTTAATGCCCGGTAAGGATTAGGGCTATCTCCTAAATTAAAATGATAATCTAAAAAATTTTTTAAAATATGAAAAATTTCTTGCTGGCAAGCCCGGCTTAACCTTAGGCGGCTAGCTGCAGCAATAGAATTATTCTGGATATAACTGAATGTTTTTGATGCTTCTTTGCTAATTAATTTATAACTTTTATAATTTTTGCAACAATTCCGGCAAAGAAGGCCCCCTCTTTTATTACTAAAAAAAAGGTCTTCTTCGATTAATTTTTCACAAACTATGCAATGGTTAAGCTCCGGTTTTATGCCGGCCAAAGTTAAAAATTTAATCAAAAAAAGATAAAAAGCTTTCTGGTGGTCTTTTCCCACCAAACGGATAGAATGAAAGACAAGGTTGAAAATATATCTATTTTTATCCCAAAGCTGCATAGTTTTATCTAACAAATTAAAAAAAAATCCGGCCACCGCAGCTTTTTCTAAATTAGTCCTTAAATAATCGAATTCAGAAATAAGCTCACTTTGGGAAACCAACCAAATTTCACTTTGTTTAGGGTAAAACACAAATTCGTTTAAACTAAAAATATCTAGAGAGGTAGAGAATTCCTTTTTTTGCCGATAAAAACCTTTAAAAATTCCCTTAATTTTTCCAAAATTGTGCGAATAAATAGTTGCGATTAAGCTTGTTTCGCCAAAATTAAACTTTTTCAGGATAAACCCTATGTCTTTTCTAATCATCAACTTAAATTGATTCTTTTAAATTTATTAATAATTTGATTTTGTTTTTCCCACATTTTTTTCCTTTGGCTGGAATCTTTATCACTAAACCCAATAAGATGAAGTATCCCGTGGATAAAATAGAGAAGTAATTCTTTCTGCCAATTTATATTCAGCTTTTTGGCTACTATTGCTGCTTCCTCAACTGAAACCACTACTTCTCCCAGATAATCCGGCTGAATTTGATCCGGCAAAGGAAATGCAATTACATCAGTTACAGCATCTTTTTGAAAATATTTTTGATTCAGGTTAACAATAAAAGAATTGTCGCAAAGAACAACAGAAATATCTTTATCGCTGATGGAAAGATAAAATAATATCCTTTTTAAATATCTTCTTAAATTTCTTATATTTATTTTTTTAACCTTCTGCTGATTTGATATTTCCATCATGGGATGAAAGTAGGGGCACATTGCAATGTGCCCCTACTTTTCTTTGGGATAATTAATTCTGGTATGAAAGGTTGCGTTCAATATTCGGATAAAGCTTTGGGTAATCTTTTCTAAATCCTTCAAAGTTAGATTGCTTTCATCCAGCTCTCCTTCCATAAAACGTTTTTTGACAACTTCTCTTACCATCTCTTCTATGCGAGCTGGATTCGGCTCTGAAACTGTACGAGATATCGCTTCGATTGAATCCGCCAAAGCCACAATAGCAGTTTCTTTGGATTGGGGCTTAGGGCCGGGATATTTATACTCTTCTTCGTGTTTGCCTTCCGGTTCTATTTCTTTAGCGCGATGATAAAAATAATAAACTAAAGTTTTCCCGTGATGCTGGCGAATAAAATTAATTATTTGCGGGTTAAGATGGTATTTTTTTGCCAGCTCAACCCCCTCTTTAACATGATTAAAAATAATTAATTTGCTCATTGAAGGTTTTAATTTTTTATGCATATCTTTATAATTTACTAAATTTTCAACAAAATACTGCGGCTTAACAAGTTTGCCAATATCATGATAATAAGCGCCGACTCTAACCAAAAGAGAATTAGCTCCAATCGATTCCGCTGCCGCTTCACTTAAATTAGCCATAACCAGAGAATGCTGATAAGTGCCGGGTGCCTCCAGTATCAACCTCCTCATCAAAGGATGGTTAAAATCAGAGAGTTCAAGTAATGAGATATTAGTTAAAACTTTAAAAATAAATTCAAAAATCGGAAGTATCCCCAGTACAATAATCGATGATAAGATTCCATTGATTAAACATATTTTTAGTAATCCTAAATCTAGATGAGAAAACACTAAAAAACCAGTTTTTGCTTCTAAAATATAGGCAATAATAAATTGTAAGATACCCGCGAGGAGGCCGGCTTGAATAACTTGAAAACGACGCCTGACTCTAAAACTGAATAATGATGCGACAACTGATGCGATCAGCAAACTCAAGGCAACACTAAAGCTTCTCCCTGAAACATCGGCAGCTAAAAATGAAATTAAAACAGAAAAAATAAATGAAAGTTCAAGATTTTCAAACAAAAGAGTAATTAAAATAGCAAAACCTATTGCTGCCACGCCATAACCGGGTATTTTAAAAGTTATTGTGGTAAGCACCGGGATTAAAATCGCAAGTGCAGTAAGTATCGAGAGATCTATCAGGGAAGGTAAATTATCGGGTTTGCGAAAAAATTGTAGATAAATGAATAAAACAATAATTAACGCCAGTAAAGAAAAATTAATGGAATAAAGATAAAAGATAAAAGCTGCAATCAGAAAAAAGATAGACCCGATAATTGCACTTTTTAAATTTATTTTTGATTTATTGAGTAAGATATTCATTGCTTTTTACAATTTGCTATCATAAAAAATTTCATAAGCTTGAATTATTTCTTGAATCAAAGGATGCCTTACCACATCTTCACCTTTTAGCTCAATAAAACTTATCCCTTTAATTTTTTTCAATATATTTTTGGCTTCAAGTAATCCTAGCGGCCTTCCCGAAGGAAGGTCGCTTTGCGTAATATCACCTGTGATTACCGTTTTCGAATCAAAACCCAAGCGTGTCAAAAACATCCTTAATTGTTCTGAAGTACAATTTTGAGCTTCGTCTAAAATCACAAAAGCATCATTAAGGCTTCTGCCTCTCATATAAGCTAAAGGAGCAATTTCAATTATTCCGGCTTCAAGATATTCATCAATTACTTCAACTTCCATCATGTCATACAAAGCATCGTACAAGGGGCGCAGATAAGGATTTAATTTTTCTTGCATGCTCCCCGGTAAATAACCTAAAGATTCTCCTGCTTCAATAGCGGGCCGCGTAAGAATAATCCTGCGTACTTTTTTATCCAGAAGATAGTTTACGGCCATTGCCATCGCTAAATAAGTTTTCCCGGTACCGGCGGGGCCGCTTGCAATAACAATATCATCTTGATTAATAGCAGAGATATAATTAGTCTGGCCTTTTGTTTTTGGAAAAACTTGTTTTCTTTTTCCGGAAAAAACCTTTATGCCATTTTTATTTAGTTCTTTATTTTTCTGGCTAGAAAAATCAGAATTATCATTGGAATCAATAAATTTCTCTAATTCTTTATCGGAGAGAATAAACCCTTGGGAGGCTAGCTTTATAATTTTTTCAATTTTTGGCAAAGCATTTTTTAAATTATTACTTTTGCCTTCAATCTCTAAGCCTTTTGATTTTAAAAAAACAGAGATGTTTAATTTATCTTCTAATATCTTTAAATTTTTATCTTGAGGGCCAAAAATAAATTCAAGCTTCGCTGAATCATCAATAGGAATTGTTTTACGCATGCTAAAAAGATATTATCTTAAAACAGGCACCTTGATCTTTGCGCCCGGATATATCTCATCCGGACTTTTTAAGATATCTTTATTTTCTTGATAAATAAGTTCCCATTTTCTCGTTGTTCCATAAAATTTATTTGAAATTTTTTGTAAAGTATCATTCTTTTGGACAATATAGTCTTTGTATTCGTATTCGGGAGAAGCCATTTCATATTCCTTAACTTTTATTTTAGGCATTGCCATCTCTTCTTGATAAAAATCTTCCTCATAAGAATCTTCCTCGTAAGATTCTTCTCTACTGTCGGGGCCAGAGACAGTTTCTTTTGATTTTGGCCCAAATTCAAATTCTAACACCGAAACTTTCCTGGTCGCACCCAATCTACTTTCTTTTTGCTTATTATCAGGTTCTCCCGATAGATAACCCTGATTGCCTTCAATATCAGTATCTGTACGGGGTTTTTCAACTGTATAAGTTCTGACCCTCATACAGCCGGCTAAAAATATTATCAATAATAACAATAACAATTTTTTCATTTTTTACCTCCCTTTAGATCTAATTTATTACTCTTTTTCCCCCATCACCTCTAATCCTAACTCAGTAAGCTGGCTCTTTTCAACAACAGATGGTGCATTGGTCAAAGGCGAAATCCCTCTTTGTGTTTTCGGAAAAGCAATCACATCTCTAATGCTTTCAGATTTTGTTATTATAGCATATAATCTATCTAAACCAAAGGCAATACCCGCATGAGGCGGAACGCCATATCTAAAAGATCTTAATAAAAATCCAAATTTTTGTTCGGCTTCTTGGCCGGATATCCCTAAAATATTAAAAACTTTTTTTTGGATTTGGCTGGAATGAATTCTTACCGAACCACTCCCCAATTCTTCGCCGTTTAAAACAAGGTCATAGGAACGCGACCTTACTTTAGATAAATCTTGCTTATCTAAATTAACGACATCTTCTTTATTCGGCGCCGTAAAAGGATGATGCAATGATTGCCAACGGCTTTCATCTTTATTGTACTCAAAAAGCGGAAAATCAGTTACCCACAAAAAGCGGTAATCAGAAGAAGTGGGATTATCTTTTATGTCCGGCTTATCTGTATTGTATTTTTTTAAAGAATCTTGATAGGAAATTCTGGGGAAAGGGGTTTTTAGTTCTACCCCTAAAACTTGCGAAAACACTTTTGCCAGCATTTTTTCGGTCACCTCTAAAATATCATCTTCATCGGCAAAAGAAGCTTCCAGGTCTAATTGAGTAAATTCAGGCTGGCGGTCTTTGCGTAAATCTTCATCGCGAAAACAACGGGCAATTTGATAATACTTATCAAAGCCTGAAACCATAAGAATTTGTTTAAAAAGTTGCGGAGATTGAGGTAAAGCGTAAAATTTAGCAGGCTGCAGGCGAGAAGGAACTAAAAAATCACGAGCTCCTTCCGGTGTAGACTTAGTTAAAATCGGGGTCTCTATTTCTAAAAAATCTTTTTCATTTAAAAAATTGCGAAATTGTTGATTAAATTTATGCCGTAAAACAAACTTTTTTGCTATGGCCGGTTTACGTAAATACAAATACCTGTACTGTAATTTTAATTCCTCACTTACTTCCTTATCCTGATCTAACTCAAAAGGTAATTCATCAGAATGGCTTAAAAATTGTAAATCTTCCACACAAACTTCTACCAATCCTGTCGGAATATTTAAATTTTCTGTTTTAGCCGGCCGCCGGTTAACAACTCCTTTTATTTTTATTACATCTTCTGACCTTATTTTTTTTGCTTCTTGATTTATTTCTTTTGGTTTAGGTAAAAATATTAATTGAGTTATCCCGTATCTATCCCGTAAATCTACAAATATAATTTTTCCGTGATCCCGCCGTGAAGACACCCAACCGCAAAGAGTAATCTTTTCTCCTAAATTTTCTTGGCCCAACTGCCCGCAAGTATAAGTTCTAATCATAATTATTTGCCTTCTCCTTTATTTTCGCTGATAATTCTTTTAATTCTATCTGCTCTTGTTTTGATTCCAACATATCTTTTAAAATTACTTTACCTTCTTTTAGCTCATCTTCTCCTAAAATAACCACAAAATCTGCACAAATTTTTTGGCTATACCGTAATTGAGCCTTCAATGATTTATTGCGAAAATCACAGCTAGCTACTATTTGATTTTTCCTTAAATTAGTCAATATTGCAAACGCCTGCTTTTCTAAACCTTGGCCAGCCCAAGCAACAAATACCAAGGATTTTTGTTTTGGTTTTATATTACCCAAAGCAATCATAATTCTTTCCGCCCCTAAAGCAAATCCGATAGCAGGAACATTTATTTGCCCTAATTGATTAAATAAATTATCGTAGCGCCCGCCTGCCCCCAATGCATCTTGGGAACCGAGTTGCTTAGATGTAATCTCAAAAACAGTATTAGTATAATAATCAAGGCCTCTTACCAAATAAGGATTATACTTGTAATCTAGCCCTAAATCATCTAAGACAGCCAGTAAATTATTAAAATGATCTCGACAATTATCACAAAGATGATCCTTTTTCAAATTCAAAGAAGTTACTATCTTTTTGCATTTTGGGTTTTTGCAGTCAATAACTCTTAAAGGATTTTTCTTTATTCTTCTTTGACAATTTGAGCATAACTGATTTTTTTCTTTTTTTAATCTATTTTTTAAATATTGAGCCAATTTTTCTTTATCTTGCTTACAGCCAAGGCTGTTAACCTGAAGTTCTTTTTCTCTTAAACCGATTTGATCTATTATCTTCATTGCCAATACAATTATTTCTGCATCCAGGTAAAAACTGTTAGATCCTGTTATCTCTGCACCGATATGATTAAATTGCCGTAAGCGCCCTTTCTGCGGGCGTTCTCCCCTAAACATAGGGCCAATGTAAAAAAATTTATAAAAACTATTCTTTTTATCTAGATGATTTTGTAAATAATACCTTGCAATTTGAGCAGTCCCTTCCGGCCGTAAAACTATATCTTTGCCTTCCAATTTCATCATCTGGCCTTGGACAATATCAGTATCCTGGCCCACACTTTTAATAAATAAACTCCTTTCTTCTAAAAGAGGTAGGATTAACTGCTGATAGCCGTACAAATTAAATAAATCAATTGCTTTATTACACAGAAATTCGTAAATAAAAGCTTGTTGGGGTGAAAAGTCTATCGTGCCTTTTACATTAGAATATTTTTTTTTCATTTTGATCTTTATTTTTTGTAAAACGAAACTTAATGGCGGGAGGTTCCATGGCCAAATGCAGGCAAACTCTAGTGAATATACTTTTTCATCTCTAAACCGGGTTTAAAAGTTACCACTCGTCTTTCCGGTACAGGCACCACTTCACCGGTTTTGGGGTTTCTTCCGATTCTCCGCTTTCTGCGTTTAATCTGAAAAACACCAAAATTTCTCAGCTCAATTCTTTTGCCTTCTTTTAAAGATTCCAGGATCGTATCAAAAGTACGCTGCACTATCTCTTTAACCACAACTTGCTTGATCCCGGTATCCTGGCTTATTCGTAAAACTATATCTCTTTTTCTCATCGGCTTAGTTTATCAGTTCAATTTTAGAGTGTCAAGGATAAGTTTGCCT
>CAZSDJ010000015.1:2443-36322 GCA_964605645.1 uncultured Planctomycetia bacterium | reverse complement strand
TCACTCGCCGGCTGGCTGCCCTGAGAAGCTGCATCCCCTAAAGCAGAAATAGCTTCCACTTTTTGTCGGTAAGTTGTGTTTGAGCTCTCTATTGTCTCAGCTAGCTCCTTAGCGTTTGTGGTGTTTGCATCTTCCCCAACTTCGGAGAAAACTGGGCCAGTTCCAGCTTCCGGCTCTATTCCCACCACTCCATAAGTTGTTAAGGCGCTTATTTCCTGCTTATTAAATCCTAGACCTAAAAATCTTAAAATTGCTTGTTTTATTCTTATGGTTCTTGCAGAGATTGTCCCTTCTCTAAATTGATAAGTCCCATCACTATGCCTTGGGCCAAGATGGCCTGAACCAACAAGATGAGCTACCCAAATAAGCAATCTTTCTCCTAAATTAACTTTTCTGCCTAAAACAAATTCTGCCTTCTGCCGAAGTACCTTTCGATTCCATTCCTCTATAGAAAGAATATTTTTACTACCACCTTCACCAACTCCAGAAGTGCCGAGGCCGGTTCCAGAGCCGGTACCGCTTCCTTTTCCGCTTAGCCTGCTTCGGGCAGCTTTGGCTTTTGCGGCTGTTGCATTTTCTAATCTTACGATAACCTTTACAATTTCTCCTAAAGCAAGTTTGGTTGTGGCAGGAATTTTTTTAACAGTATCTAGAAGTTTTGTCCCCAACCCTCTAAAATCACAACCGCCGGAATAATACTGCCTTCGGATTTGGCGCTTGAGATGGGGGTCGTATTCGGTTTTTATAAAATCATAGACGCCTTTTTTGTAAGCTTTAACGTAGCGGGCATAAATTTTATTCTTTACTTCTTTATCTTCTAGGTCCACTCCCTTAATCTTATTTTTATCTACATATATTTCTGATAAAATACTTTGTTTTAGTTTCTGCTTAAACCAGGTAGCTAAAATTAAGGCAGAATAAACTTGCCGTAAGGATGCAAAATTTTTACCTTCATTTATCTCTTTCTCAATTGCCGGTAAAATGATTTCTTTGGTTACTTTTGATGAAATACTGCTTAAGTTTTTTGTGTCGGCTTCATCTAATTTATCGGTACCGATTTTTTTATTATCTAAATTTTTACCGAGGGCAAGATAATCCTGCTCAAGCATTACTTTTAGTTTTGCTTTTGTTACATAGGCAATATCTCCATTTTCATAAACTTGTGCCTGTGCCGGAACTATCCAGATTTTGTTAAAGGTATTAATCGGGATATTTGTAGTCCCGTATTTTTGGTAAGCTTGTTTATACACTTTATCCCAGAACTTTTTGCCTAAGGGGCTTTCCGGATAAGTTAGCGAAGATAAAAGCTGCTTTAGAATATAATCTTGGCCAAGTAGGTCCCGGCCTAAATCAGTCTGGCCAAGGCCGGCAGAGATAATTCTGTTTTCTTCATACGGGGATAAGTTTACCCAGAGGTCTTTCTCGGGGACAGTTAATGAAGCCAGAAAATAACGGATTAATTTTTCTGATTCTTTTCTTAATTCTTTTTTGGATAAATCACCTTTATCGCCGGTATCAATTATAAAGTTAAATTCAAAAGGGTCATTAGGATTAATGCGTAAGCCGCGGACCATCGCCGGCACAAAACTGGGGGTTGGCTCAAGCAGCTGACTGGGTTCAGGCAAGGTAGATGCATAACTTTGCGGCTGGTTTCTATTTACAAACGGAATCAGGGAAGATAAAAGAAAAGCGCCGATTAGAAAAACTACCAGGCACTTAAAAGAAATGTGGGCTTTCTTTTGCTCTAAGCATAAAATAAAATTTAAATTGTCTTTCCTTCCCCGCATATTTTCCTTTTATATAAGGTATATATAATAAGTAACTACAGAGAATATAACATATTTAAGGGTCTAAATATGGCGAAATCAGGGGTTTTTGGTAGGGGTTTGAAAGCGCTTCCAGAACCACAGATTACACAGAATGCAGGCAGTAGCATGTTCTACAGATAACACAGAGATATATTTTTCTCAACCTTAAGCTTGGCCTAGGCCTTTGAAGCTATTGACTAGTTTGGAGGTGGCGGTAATTTTTTTAAAAAATTGGGTTGTAATTAATTATACTAATTCATTTATTTTTTGCCAGGGTACTGCAAAAATATTATCGGTAAGTTTTATTCTTCGTGGAATGCGGCAAACAATATAGCCTAATTTTGTATTTTTATATTCTGTTAAAAAAAGCTTCAAATGCTTTATATCTTTTTGGGAAGGAGAATCAGTCCATTTTACTTCAATCGGGATATACTGCCCTTCTTTTTCTATTATCCAATCAACCTCAGGGCCATCAGGATCACGCCAAAATCTTATTTTTATCCCCTGATGCCTAAAACGGGCAGAATGAATAAGCTCCAACCCAACCAATTCTTCTAATAAATTACCAAAACGCTCTCTTGGTAATTTTATTCCTTCTCCAGCAGCAACTCTTCTTACGCCTAAATCAAAAAATAAATATTTACAAGATTTAGTCAATTTTTTTCGCAAACGGCTTTTAGTAAGCGGATCGATTTTTTCGATAATAAGACAATCTTGTAATATTTGATAGTAATCTTTAATGGTGGTATGAGAAACTCCTACTTCTTGAGAAAGTTTTCTAAAATTAACTATATTCCCGGATTCCGAAGCAGCAAATTCTAAAAAACGTGAAAACGAACCGATATTTCGTACTAAAGCTTCAGCGCGAACTTCTTCTTCAAGATAGGTAGTCACATATGATTCTAAATCAATCTCCTTGTGTTCTTGTTTTTGAAGAGATACAATCCCCGGTAAAGAACCATAAATGAGCCTTTCTTTAAGATTAATTGGTTTGAATTCACTAATTACAAATGGATCCAACCTTATTTTTACCACTCTCCCCGGCAAAAGATTAGCTTGTGTACCTCTGTATAATTTACGCGCAGAAGATCCAGTAAAAATAAAATTTGCCCTTTTGCGATCGATAAGATCTTGGGCAACATCCAATAATTGTGGTACTTTTTGAACTTCATCGAGAAAAACAAGAGGCCGGCGGGCCTTTTGTTTTTTGTCTAAAGCTTCTACTTCACCAATAAGAAGCTGTGGTTGTTTTTCATACCTCTGCCTAATATCCGGCCTAATAAGTGAAATAGCAAGATCATAATTTAATCTGTTTATAAGTGTTGTTTTACCGGTTTGCCTGGCTCCCAAAAGAAGAACACTTTTGTTGCGCTGAATAGATTCAAATATAGTCTTTTCCTGAATTCTATGTATGTATTTCATAGTTGATATATTAGCCGAAAAATGAGTCTTTGTCAACAATATTCTTAAAATTTGTTATTAAAAAATTAACTAGAAGAGTTTTGGAGATATTGATGGGATTTCCGGGTGGCGATTCGGCCGCGGGGGCTTCTGGTTACAAAACCCTTGCTGAGAAGATAAGGCTCAACTACATCTTCTAAGGTTTGGCGATCTTCGCCTAGTGAGGCGGCAATGGCCTCAATTCCGGCCGGGCCGCCCTGATAAATATTAATCAGTGCACCTAAGTATTTTCTGTCTAGGTCATCAAATCCTTCTCTGTCTATCCCGTTTTTTGCTAAAGCGTCTTTTGTAATTTCTAAATTAATTTTTCCGTCTCCTTCAACTTGGGCATAATCTCTAATTCGTTTTAGAAGACGGTTCGATAAGCGCGGTGCTCCCCGCGAACGAGCCGCAATTTCTAAACAACTGGCCTGATCAATGGGAACTTCAAGCAATTTCGCACTGCGGGAAACCACTTTTGATAATTCACTAACTGGATAAAAATCAAAATCAAAAAACAAACCAAACCTGCCCCGTAAAGGGGCACTGAGCATCCCTTTTTTAGTAGTTGCCCCAATTAAGGTAAACGGCTTTAAGTTAAACTTTACGCTTTTTGCATAAGGGCCTTTATCAATAATAAAATCAATTTGGAAATTTTCCATAGCCGGATACAAGAACTCTTCCACTACTTTTGATACCCGGTGAATTTCATCAATAAATAAAACATCGCCTTTTTCTAAATTAGTAAGAATCCCCACCAAATCTCCGGCTCGCTCAATAGCCGGGCCGCTAGTTGAGGTAAGCTTTGCTTTCATTTCTTTTGCCACACAATAGGCAAGCGAAGTTTTTCCTAACCCAGGGGGGCCGGAAAGTAAAAGATGTTCAATTGGTTCTTCTCTTTTTTTTGCAGCTTGGATTGCAATTTTTAAGGCAGATACTGTGTTTTGCTGGCCGATAAATTCGGCAAGGTTTTTGGGACGCAGAGAGAGATTGACAATTTGTTCTTCTTCATTTTCTTGTAAATAATCCACAAATCTTTCGTCAGCCATAATTGGTTATCATCTCCGAATTTACTAATCTATACGAATTTACGAATAAAACGAATTCGTATATTCGTAAAAGATTCATACATTCGTTGATTATGCCTGTTTTTTAAATTAGCTACTTACCAATTGGGATTTCGCAATGGAAATCGGGCCAAAAAGTTTTTCTTGAACCGCAGCGATTTCTTTTAATTTAATTAATTCTAAGATTGCTAAAAAAGTAACTACAATTTCAATTTTGCTTTTGCTTTTTGAAAATAATTTCTCCAGCGAAACCTTTCCTTTTTCTAATACAATATGTAAAATATCATGGATTTTATCTTCAACCGTAAACTCCTCTTTCATCACCTCAAAGAAGACATCTTTAGGCACTTCTTTCAGCGCTGACTTAAAAGCACTGATAAGGTCAAAAATTGAAGCTTCAATATAGGTTTCGTCATATTGCTTTGAGGAAGAGGGCGGGCGGGCAAAATACTTATTTCTTTGATCTTCTTTATTCCGTAAAAAACCAGCTGCCTCTTTAAATTTTTCGTACTCAAGCAACCTTTTTACTAGGTCATCGGCAGTTTCTTCTTCTTCTGCCTCTTCCTCTTCTGCCTTTGGCAAAATATTTTTTGACTTAATGCTAATTAAATTAGCAGCCATAAGTAGATATTCTGAAGCAACAGTTAAATCAAGAAGTTCCATAACTTCAAGGAATTGCAGATATTGATCAA
This sequence comes from uncultured Planctomycetia bacterium, assembly GCA_964605645.1. Lineage (GTDB taxonomy): Bacteria > Omnitrophota > Gorgyraeia > Duberdicusellales > 4484-171 > PXAH01. Next base: position 31,315 of record CAZSDJ010000015.1, on the reverse strand, counting down.
CTACTTGCGTAATAGATATGTCAGAAATCTCTAGATGGCTTTTTTTAATTAAATAAAGAAGCAAATCTAGAGGCCCCTCAAAAATATCTAATTTTAGTTTCATCTTTTAAATCAATCCTACAGCTTTTTTTACCTCATCTAAAGTAGAAGCAGCAATCTTTCTCGCCTTATCTTCTCCTTTATTTAGTATATCATATATTTTATTTTTGTCTTTCAGTATTTCTTTTTTCTTATCTCTTTTTGCTGTTAAAAACTCTTTTAGCAAATTTAACAAAATCTTTTTACACTCAACGCAACCTTGCTTTGCCTGCATACACCAATCCCTTACCTCTTCTTCTCGGCCTGGATTTATCATTTTGTAATAGGAAAAAACATTACAAATTTCTGGATGGCCGGGATCTTTTTTTCTTTTTCTAGCCGGATCAGTAAACATCCTCAAAACTTTATTTTTTAGTGACTCATCTTCTTCATCTAAAGCAATATAGTTATTATAGCTCTTGCTCATCTTTCTCCCATCTAAACCAGCAAGTCGGGAAACTTTAGTTAATAAGGGTTGCGGTTCGATAAAAACTTTCTTTTTATAAAGACTGCTAAACCTACGCACAATTTCTCTAGCCAATTCAAGATGAGGCAACTGATCATCTCCTACCGGCACATAATCTGCCTTATACAAAACTATATCTGAAGTTTGAAGGGCTGGGTACCCTAAAAATGCATAAGTATTTATATCTTTTTCCTTTAACTGCTTAACTTGTTCTTTAAAAGTAGGACATCGAGAAAGCCAGCCTAACGGGGTAATAACAGATAGAATCATAAATAACTCAAGATGTTCTAAAACTTTAGATTGCCGGAAAATAATTGATTTTTCAGGGTCAATCCCAAAGACTAGCCAATCAGCAACATTATCAACAGTTATATTTTTGAGCGGTTTCGGGTTCTTATATTCGCTCATAAACGCATGCCAATCAGCAACCATAAAAAAACAATTATATTTTTCTTGTAAATCAATCCAATTAGACAGCGCCCCTACCCAATGGCCTAAATGGAGCTTCCCGGTCGGCCGCATCCCACTCAGTATTGTTTTTTTATTCATATTTTATAATTTACGTGAAATTACTTCTTGGCCAAAAACATCAATATAATCGCCTTCTTTTATTTGGTCAAAACCAAGGCCGATCCCGCATTCATAACCTTCTTTTACTTCCCGCGCATCGTTTTTAAATCTTTTTAAAGTTTCAATTTTTCCTTCAAAAATTAAGTCATTACCTCTGGTGAGATGACAAGGCGCGCCGCGCAAAATCTTTCCTTTCTCCACTTGACAGCCGGCAATTACTCCTGATTTTGTAATATTAAATACAGTTTTTACTTTAGCTCTCCCCATAAAAGTCTTTTTTACATGAGGTGTAAGCAATCCTTCCAAGGCAGCTCTAATATCATCAATCAATTCATAAATAATATGATAAGTCCTCACTTCTATCCCTTTCTTCTTGGCTAAATCTCTAGCTTGAGCGTCAGTTGTAACCTTAAACCCTACAACCACCGCATCACTCACTTCAGCTAATAATATATCTGATGAATTAATCAATCCCACGCCTTTATGTACAGTAGCTAATTCTACCTCTTGGGAAACAATTTTAGCTAAGGCTCCCTCAACCGCTTCCAAGGTTCCGCCCACATCTGCTTTTAAAATTATTTTTAGCTTTTTTATCTCCCCTTGTTTTACTCTTTTGTGTAAATCTTCAAGGCGCAGATGTGTCACTGGAGAAATTTTATCTCGTTTTTCTTTTGCCTCTCGTTTTTGCATGATATCTTTTGCTGTTTTTTCATCGGGGGTAACCATTAACTTGTCGCCGGGATCGGGTACGCCATTTAAACCTAAAATTTCAATCGGTTCAGCCGGAAAAACTTTTTCTCTGGTTTTACCGAGATCATCATGCATCGCCTTAATTTTTCCCCCGTATTTTCCGCACACACACCATTGCCCCGCTTCTAGCACTCCTTCCTTCACTAATACAGTGGCTAAAGCCCCCTTTCCTTTAGAAAGGCGCGCCTCAACGACAACGCCAATAGCCGGCCGCTCATAATCTGCTTTTAGCTCCATAACATCTGCCTGCAGCAATATAAGATCCAGCAACTCATCAACCCCTGTTCCTTCTGTGGCAGAAACTTCAACTGTAGTAGTTTTGCCGCTCCAATCCTCAGGGACTAACTCTTGTTTGGAAAGGCCCTGTTTCACCATATCTATATTAGCATTTGGTTTATCAATTTTATTGATAGCTACAATTATTGGTACATTGGCCGCTTTAGCATGATCAATGGCCTCAATAGTTTGAGGTTTTATCCCATCATCGGCGGCAACAACAATAATTACAATATCGGTAATGCTTGCGCCTCTGGCTCGCATTTGAGTAAAAGTTTCGTGGCCGGGTGTATCTAGGAAACTAATTTTGCCTTTATCTAAACTAACTTGATAGGCGCCAATGTGTTGGGTAATCCCGCCAGTTTCCTGATTGGTTACTTTGCTTTTTCTGATATAATCTAGGATACTAGTTTTACCATGGTCAATATGGCCCATCAAAGTCACTATTGGAGCTCTTTTTGTAAGATTTTTTGACTTTGTTTGTAAGATTTGTTCTTCTTGAGTTGGCTTTTCTTTTAAATTTACTTTATAATTATAAGCAATGCTTTGAGCCATTTTTTTATCAAGATTTTGATTAATGGTAAACATCTTACCCTGCTTAAATAAATCGGCGAGAAGCTGGGATGGTTTTTTACCTAATTTAGTTGACAAGTCTTTGACAGTTATTGGAAAATCAACTTCAATCACATTTTCTTCTATTTCTTTTTTGTTTAACTCCTCTAGTTCATGTTTAATTATTTCTGCTGTCTCTGCATCTACTGTAGACATATGATTTTTTACAGGAAAATTAAGCGTCTTTAACTTCTTAATCAATTTCTTGCTATCAATATCTAATTGTTTAGCTAATTCATGAATTCTCATTATCGATACCACCTTTTAAAACTAATTGTTTTATTAATACTTGCTTATTCTTCTTTGTCTTCTTTTTCTTCCTTTTTATCTTTAATTTTTTTAGTTTCTTTTATAATCTTAGCTGCTTTTCTCTTGCCAATTCCTTTTAACTTAGCTAATTTCGTTTCTTCGGCGTTAGCCAAAGAATTTAAAGAATTATAGCCGGCATCAGCCAAACTTGCTGCAGCTTTTTCTCCTAAACTTTTTAATTTTTGTAGTTCTTCAATCGCCTCTTTAATACTTTCTTTGGAACGCACATCTATATCCCAATCAACAAGCTTTGAAGCAAGTCTTACATTTTGGCCTCTTTTGCCAATCGCAATTGAAAGCTGGTCTGAGTTAAGTTGTACTTTGGCTCTTTTATTTTCTCGATCTAATTCAATCATCGAAATTACAGCCGGTGAAAGTGCAGCTTTAATTAGTTCTTTAATATCATCACTCCAACGCACAATATCAATCTTTTCACCCCGTAATTCTTCAATTATGTTTTTTACTCTAGAGCCCCTGATACCTACACAAGCTCCTACACAATCGACTTTTTCTTCTTTAGAATAAACTGCAATTTTTGTTCTCTCCCCGGCTTGACGTGCAATTGCTTTTATTTCAACTATACCCTCTGCAATTTCGGGAACCTCCAGCTGAAATAATTTTTTTACCAAAATTGGATCTGTACGGGAAAGTATGATTTGGATTCCTCTTTCTTTCTTAACCTCATACACGTAAGCTTTTACTCTTTCTCCCATTCTAAATCTATCTAACGGTGAAAGAAAAGATTTAGGTATAATCCCTTCGGTTTTACCCATTAAATCTAAAATAACAGCCCTTTTTTCTAATCGATAGACAACTCCGCCGACAATATCACCTTTTTTTTCTTTGTATTCATTATAAATATTATCTTTTTCTGCTTCGCGGATTTTTTGGATAATAACTTGGCGAGCAGTTTGAGCAGCTATCCGGCCAAATTCTTGAGAAGTCACTTCTCTTTTTCCAATATAGACATGAATATCACCGCCTTTATCATCTATATCAACCTTTACGTCTTCCTCATCATGATCACTCATTTTAGCTATTTTTTTTGCTGCCACAATCAAAGCATAACGGACAGTTTCCATAAGCACCTCGCGATCCAATCCTTTTTCTCTTTCTAATTGAGCAATGATGCTTAAAAATTCTCTCTTCACAAGTTTACCTCCTTTAATCCAGATTTGATGAATACGTTTTTTAAGTTCTAAATTTTTGCTTACCTAATTTTATTTTATTTAAACTTATCTCTATTTTTTGATCTTTATAATCTAATAACAATTTTTCCTCGTCAATTCCATTAATTTTCGCCTCAAGATGAGTTTTGCCTAATACTGGTTCTTTTAACCATAACAAAATTAACTTATTTTTGACCTTTAAAAAATCTTCTCTTTTTGTCAGAGGCCTATCTAAACCGGGAGAATGAACCTCTACTTTGTAATCAACATCCGAAAGAGGCTCTTGTAATTGATTAAAAATTTTTTTATTTAAATAGCCACACTTATCCAAAGTTATTCCACCTTGGGAATAATCAACTAAACACCTGATAGTTACTTTACCCCTTAAGCTAAAAGCTTTATACTCAACAAGTTCTACCTTCTCTTCTTCAATAATTTTTCTTACTACTTGTTCAATTTGATTAAGTATTATACTCATCTTCAAAGAAAATCCTTATTTTATCTTTGCCTAATTCATTTTTTTGCCCGTTTTTTCGCTTTTCAATTTCTACTTTTCCGGTTTTTTTATAATTTTTTCCGATAATCATAATATAAGGATTACCGATTAAATAAGCATCGTTGAATTTTACACCGGCCGGTTCGCTGCGGTCATCGATTAAAACTGATAAACCTTGTTCTTCTAAAAGAGCTTCAATCTTTCTGGCTTCTTCAATTTGGCTTTGATTTAAAACTAATAATGTTATGTCAAACGGCGCTATTGTTTTTGGCCAAATTAATCCTTTTGAATCAGAACTATTTTCTGCTAGTGCAGATAAAATTCTACTTACCCCGATCCCATAACAACCCATAGTTAAAGGCTGCTGTTTGCCATCTTGATCAAGAACCAATGCTCTTTGAGCTTTTGAATATTTAGTCCCTAATTTAAAAATATGGCCGATTTCTACCATTTTCTTTTCTTCTAACTCTTTTTGACAAATTTCACACTTGCCTTTACTTTTAAAATATTTATTGCATTTTAGGCAAAAATACAAAAGATCTTCGCCAATTTCAGCCGGCACCATAAACTCGTGGGAAGCACTGCCGCCCATTGGCCCAGGATCAGCTTCACTGATCAGATAATTAAGCCTAAGTTGATTAAATATATTTCTATAAGCTTTATGCATTTTTTGATAATTAGCTTCAAGGCCTTCTTCGTTTAAGTCAAAACTGTAAGCATCCTTCATTATAAATTCTGCGCTTCTCATCAATCCAAATCGCGGCCGCGGTTCATCTCGAAACTTAGTTTGAATCTGATAAAGAATAAATGGCAATTGCTTGTAAGATTTCGTGTAACGTTTTACAATTTCTGTAATCTCTTCTTCATGAGTTGGGCCCAGGCAAAGTTCTCTGGATTTTCTGTCTTTAAACCTAAACATTACTTCTTCTAAATCTTTGTCCCGGCCTGTTTTTTTCCAAATATCAATTGGCTGCAATGCGCTCATAAATAACTCTTGAGCCCCTGCTAAATTCATTTCTTTTCTAATAATTTTATTTATTTTATCCAATACTCTCCAACCCAAAGGTAAATAAGAGTAAATGCCCGATGAAACCATATAAAGAAAATTTGCCTTCAGTAATAATCTGTGACTTTTGCATTCAGCAATTTTTGGCTCTTCTCGTAATGTATTAATGAAACTTTTTGAATAAAACATAATTATATTTAAAATCAGGTAAATATATTTTCATTAATTTTAATCCCTTTTTTGGCAAAAGTTCCAAAAAAAGTAGGTTTACTTTTTGCCTTAAAGCTACCCTTTACTTTAAAATCATCGCTTAACTCTTCAATATCATAAACAAATATATCCCTTAAATTTATATTATTATTTTCTAATTTGCCAACTTCGGTAATGTGGGTCAATTTTCTAGTTCCATCTTGTAATTGTTCTTGCTGAATAATCAAATCTAACCCTTGTGAAATTTGTTTTCGAATCGCCCAAGCCGGCAAATTTAGGCCGGCATATAAAGCCATCGTCTCTAATCTGGTTAAGGCATCAACAGGATCGGAAGCATGAATAACAGATAATGAGCCCCGATGCCCGCTATTTAAAGCCTGCAAATAATCCATCGCCTCTTTCCCGCGTATTTCGCCTAAAATGATTCGAGTCGGCCTCATTCTCAAAGTATTTCTAAAAAGATCCCGTGGTGATACCTCTCCTTTCCCTTCAATGTTAGGAGGACGAGTTAATAATCTTACTACATGATCTTGATATAGATTCAATTCAAGTGTATCTTCAATAGTAACAATCCTTTCTGATAAATCAAGATACGAAGAAAGAACTTCCAGAGTTGTGGTTTTCCCCGAACCGGTAGCTCCGGAAAACATAATATTAATTTTTGCCTTAATACAAGCGACTAAAAAATCTGCCATTTGTTGATTGATTGACCCTAACTTAACTAAATCTTCGACTTTTTCAATAGAACGTAAAAACTTTCTAATTGTAATTGTTATCCCGTCTACAGAAAGCGGGGGGAGAATAACATTAACACGAGAACCATCTTTTAAGGAAAAATCTACATAAGGCGAACTCTCATCAACTCTTCTGCCTGACGGTGCAACCATTTTTTCCACTATATATCTAAGATGAGCCTGATCATCAAACTGCACTTCAGATAATACTTTTTTCCCATTTTTTTCAATATAAATTTTATTTGGGCCATTGACCATGATTTCAGTAATTGTTGGATCGTCCATAAATTTTTGAATCGGCCCTAAGCCTAAAAAATCATTACAAAGAGCATTCACAACTTTGTTTTTTAGAGAATTTTCAACTTCTATCTTTTTAGCTCTCTCTAAGCGTTCAAAAAAAACTCTGGCTCTATTTACAATAAATGCCTTGTCAATATTTTGATTCGTGCCAACTAATAAACCGATATCCTTCCGCAATGATTCTTTGATATCTTTTTTATTCATAGTTTTTTAGCTCCTTGATTAAATCATTAATTATTATATCTTCTTTAGTTTTATCAAAAATCTTACCTTTTCGAAACAAAACCCCATGATCTTTACCAAAAGCAGCTCCTAAGTCCGCTTGAGTTGCTTCTCCGGGGCCGTTAACAACACAGCCCATAATTGCAATCTTTATATCTTTTTGGCAATTTATTTTATCTATTCTTTTTCTAAAATTTTCGACAATTTTAAATAAATCAACTTCACACCTTGAACAAGTAGGGCAAGAGATTATCTCTGGGCCAAACTTTCGTAAATTTAAAGATTGAATTATATATTTTGCAATTTTAATTTCAGTAACAGAATCTGTAGTCAAAGATACTCTCACTATATCTCCTAACCCTGCATTAAGCATCACCCCCAAACCCACTGATGATTTAGTTATTCCTTCTAAATAAGAACCGGTCGCTGTAATCCCTAAATGGAGAGGGTAATTAGACTGTCTTGAAAATACTTTATTTGCAGTAATGGTTGTAGCTACATCTGCACATTTTAATGAAACCATTATATCAAAAAAATCTTGACTCTCCAAGATATCAATATAATTAATGGTTTTTCCCACCATCTGTTGCGCTAATTCATTTTTAGATATATTTGCTTGCCGAAATCCGCCAGAATTTACTCCTACTCTGATCGAAATGCCTTTCTCACCAGCCAACTGCGCAATTCTTTTTACATCCTTTTTATTAGAAATATTGAGTGGATTCAACCTTATTTGATCAAAACCATTATTTATTGCTAAAATTGCTAATTTAGGTTTGAAATGAATATCGGCTGCAATTGGAATTTTTATTTTTTGCTTTAAAATCTTAGCTAACCCTGCATCTTCATCTTTTTCCACTGCCACTCTTATCGCTTCGGCCCCTTCCTTTTCTAACAACCTAGCTTCTTTTATCAATAAATCTCTTTTTTTAGTCGGGGCCTTCAACATCCCTTTTATTCTTACTGGATTCTTGCCACCAACTTTTAAATCGCCTATTTTTACAACTTTAGTTTTTTTCATTATTATTTTCTAATTTTTCAACATCTTTAGACTTGTCTGCTTCTTTTTGAATAAATGAATCTTTAACATCCTGCCATATTTTTGGGCCCCGTTTTACAATATCATTATAAAAAACAAAAAACATTAAAAGTATTATTAGTGCTAAGCCAATCCTATTGGCAGTATCTTCAGTCTTTTGACTTAAAGGTTTTTTTCTTAATCTTTCTATACCAAAGAAAAAAATATGCCCACCGTCAAATACCGGGATCGGGAGAAGATTAATAATAAATAAAAAGATACTCAATAACGACATTAATTGCAATAAAGCAACAAACCCCAGTTGCACAGTTTTAGAAATTATATAGGATATATAAATAGGGCCAGCCACAGAATCGCGAACCGAAATTGAGGGATCAGTTATCATATACCAAAGTCCTTTAACGCTCAAGGCAGTTGTTTGAAATAACATTTCACCACCTTTTAAGATAGAAGCGGGAAAACTTATCTTTAAAATTTTATCTTTTAGCGGCGGCCGAATACCAATAACAGAAATCTCTTTTTTCTTAGATTCAATCCCGTTGATTTCTTCTTTTTGGATCGGTACCTTTAAAGAAAATACTTTTTTCCCTCTTTTAACTTTCAACAAAACATCTTTTTTAGAATCTTGTATATTTTGGGCTAAATCTTCCCAAGTTTTTATTTTTTTGCCATTAATCGCTATAATTTCATCTCCTTTTTGAAGGCCAGCCTTTTTGGCCGGATATCCATCCATGGCCTCACCAATTACCGGCCCATAAGGAACAATCCCGATTTGCGATACTTCTATTGTTCTCCCCAGCCTATCAATGATTTCTTTTTTTTCTAAAGGAATATTAAAATTAATTTCATTGCCGTTTCTTACTACCCCTACCTCAATTGATTCTTTAGCTTCCTGGATCTGATTTTGAAGCTCTGACCAAGATTGTACTTTCCTGTTGCCAATGGTAATAATTTTATCTCCGGGCTGAATGTAAATTTGAGCCGATGAACCATCTTTAACTGCACCCACCACAGTATCTTGGACAGGAAAGCCAATAGTGGCAATAGTCACCAACATCAGAAAAGCTAAAACATAATTAAATAATGGCCCCGCAAAAACAATTGCCGATCGAATCCCTGGTGCTTTTGAAAAAAACTCGTCTTTATACCCTTTCGATTCCAAACGGCTGTCTCCGGCCATTTTTATATAGCCGCCTAAAGGAAAAAGGCAAATTAATAAATTTGTCTTTTTTATTTTTTTCTTCACAATTGACGGCCCAAACCCTATTGAAAAATCTGTAACTCTCACCCCAAATAACCTGGCTGCGAGAAAATGGCCCAATTCATGGATAATAATTAAAACGCTAAATACAACCAGTACAATAACAATGTTAACTAATGCTGTAATCATATTTATCCTAACAACTCCTTTGTTTTATCTCTTGCCCATTGATCCCAATAATAAATATCATTAATTGATTTTATTTTTTTTCTTGGATATATTTTAAACATTTTTTTTAATATTTTTTCAATTTGAGTAAAATTTATTCTTTTATTTAAAAAATAATCAATAACCACTTCATCACAAGCGTTTAGAATAACCAAAGAATTATCATCCCTTTTTGCTGCTTGAAGAATTACTCCTAATAAGGGGAATTGGTGATAGCAAATAGCCTGATAAGGCAAACTACATTCTTTTTTATTTACTGCTGGTGTAACCAGCTTCATTCTTTTTGGATAAAAAAGTGCAAAAGATATCGGATTTTTCATATTCGGAGGATACAAACAACTAAAACAAGTTTGGTCAGTTAATTCAATCATAGCATGAACTAAAGATTGCCTATCTAAAAGTATTCCAATTCTTTCGTAACTAATATTAAAAAAATTATGTGCTTCCACCACTTCAAACCCTTTATTTACTAAAGTAGCACTGTCTACAGTTATTCTTTTGCCCATTTCCCAAGTAGGATGATTTAGAACTTCGGCTGCTGTAACTTTTTCTAAAGAATTTTTATCATAATTTAAAAGTGAACCGCCGGATGCCGTAATATAAATTTTTTCTAAATCCTTCTGATTTAAATTAGGTAATTTTAATAATTGAAATATAGCATTTATTTCGCTGTCTACAGGGATAATCTCTGTTTTATATTTTTTTGCTTTTTTAAAAATAAATTTTGCCCCTACAACTATTGCTTCTTTATTAGCTAATGCAATTCTTTTGCTATTTTCAATATTTATAAGTAACGGCCCTAGACAATCTATACCCGAGATAGCCATAATTGAGATATCTGACTTAATTTTTGAAAATTGAGCTAGGCCTTCTTCTCCAGAAAATAATTTAAATTTTTCTTTTGTTTTGTTCTTTATCTCTGAGGCAGTGTTTCTATCGTTAATGCAGACATATTTTGGCTTAAATTGCTTTATTTGTTTAGACAATTCTTTTATGTTTTTATTGCTGCAAAGGCCAATCACCTCAAATTTATCTTTATTTTGTTGAATAACCTCTAAAGAATTCTTCCCGACAAATCCAGTTGAACCAAACACTAATATTTTCTTCATTTTCTCCTTTCCGTTATTTTGAACCCTAGATTGAAGATTGCTGATTGGAGTTTAGCAGATAATTTATCTGCCATCTGCCATCTATTTACTTAACGCATCATTGTAATGTATACATAAAAAGTAGGAGCTGTAAAAATTAAACTATCAATTACATCTAAAACTCCACCCATACTTAAAAATATTTTTCCAGAATCCTTAACTTGACAATCTCTCTTAATTAAAGATTCAAAAAGATCTCCTAGCTGAGAGACAATTGCTAAAATTATAATTAAAAAAAACTTTTCCCAAAAACTAATGCTATCAATAAATAAAGAATATACAGTTCCCACTCCTAAACTCATAAAAAAACCACCAGCGGTCCCCTCTAAGGTTTTTTTAGGGCTAATTTTTCTAATTAAGGAAGTTTTCCCGAATTTTTTTCCCCACAAATAAGCCCCAATATCTGAAGACTTTGTCACCAAAACTAAAAATCCACAAAGTAATGCTCCTTCCGGTAATTGACGTATTCTAATTATAAAACTAAAACACCAAGATATATACAAAACACCAAAAATAGTCGCTGAAATTGAAAGTATTGGCTGGTGTGCTCTTTTTTTTGTAAGTTCCAGTAAAAATAACAAAAATAACCCTACTACCACAAAAAGAAACTGCCAACCTTCCTTAATTGAAAAACCAAAATAAATAGTAATCGGGATTAAGAGGCCTATCACAAGGCCTACCGGCTTAAACATCCTCACTTTCTTTTTTTCAACCATATAAAAGAATTCATATAAAGCTATAAAAATAAAAAGAGAAACAAACAAGCCGCACAGTGGATAAGATACAATTCCGATAATTGCTATAACCGCTAAAATAATTGAGAATATTAATCTTTTAAGCAATAACTTGTCCAAACTTTCTGACCCTCCTTGAATATTCTTTAATAGTATTATCAACCCACTTTTTATTAAAATCAGGCCATAAAACTTTAGGGAAATAAAATTCTGTATAAGCAGCTTGCCAAATAAGAAAATTACTGATTCGCTTTTCACCCGAAGTTCTTACTAAAATATCTGGATCCTTAAATTCTGATAAACAAAGATATTTACAAAACATTTTTTCTTCAATTTTTTCGGCTTCTATTTTGTCTTCAATGATTTTTTTAGTGGCGTTGACAATATCCCAGCGCCCTCCATAATCGAGGGCAATATTTAAAAAAAAATTACCATTGTTAAAAGTAGCTTTCTCTACTTCTCTGATCTTATCAAGAACTTTTTTGCCAAGCCTGTTTTTACGCCCAATTATTTTTAATTTTATTTCTTCTTTAATTAATTCTTTTTTATAATTATTTAAAAAATCTTGTAAATAACTAAACAAATATTTTATCTCTTTCTGCGGCCGATTCCAATTTTCAGTTGAAAAAGCAAAAAGAGTTAATATTTTTATCCCCTTTTCTTTCGATTCCTTAACAACTTCTTTGACTCTCTTTGAACCTTCTTTATGGCCGTGAGTCCGGGGCAAACCTTTTTCTTTAGCCCAACGGCCATTACCATCCATAATAATTGCCATATGCTCAGGGATAATTAACTTCATGCAACCCCCCCCTATAATATTTAAGGGGGCAGATGCCCCCTTTATATAAAGCTAAATTATAATGCAAAATTAATTACTGGCTTTTAGGTGCCTGTTCAGATGATGATTCTTGCTTTAATTCACTGATCTTTTCTTTAAGTTGTTCAATTTCTAAAGCAAGCTTAACGTTTTCTTTTTTTAAATTATCTACAGTATTGCTTAAGGATATGTTTTGTGCATTTAGTTGTTTCTTGGCTTCTTCTTTTTGCTCTAATTCTAATTTTAAATCTTCGATAGTTTTTTCTAAACTTATATTTCTCGCACTTTCCTGCTTATATTCTTTAGCCAGAGAATTAGTTCTAACCAAAAGAGAAACTCCTCCTATCACCAATATTACAACAAGCCCAACCAAAAGACTTATTATCCAAACATTGTTCTTCATTTAAGCTCCTCCCCTGAATAAATTTCTTCTATCTCTTCTTTTTCTACCTTGGTAACTGCTTTCGGCAAAACCACAATCTCAACTCTCCGGTTTAATTGACGTCCTTTTGCTATATCATTAGAAGTAACTGGCCGGTAAGGGCCATACCCTCTGGCTGAAAGCCTCCCCGGATCAATCCCCTCGCTTTCTAAATAATACAAAACACTTAAAGCGCGATGGGCTGAAAGTTCCCAATTTGAATCCCAACCCGAATGCTTAATAGGAACATTGTCTGTATGGCCTTCTATCCCAATTTCATTACCCGGTACTTCTTCTTTTAATATTCTTGCTACTTTATCCAATATTGGTTTACTTGCATCTCTTATTTCATCTTTTCCGGAATTAAAAAGAACCTCAGCCACAAAAGTAATTACCAATCCTTTTTCTGCCATCTTCAACCGCACTTGCTGGTCACTTAATTCAGTTGCTAAGCGGCTTTCTAACACTTCCCGCGCATGCCTCAGGCTTTGTAATTCATCTTTTAAAGTTTCAATTTTTTCAATATCCGAACGCCTTCCTTTTTGAAAAACTACTGCACACCCATTAAAAATGAAAACAGATATGATTAATATAATAAATATTTTACTTTTCATGTTTCCTCCTGCTTAAAGGTTAATTTTTAAAAAAGCTTAAAACCCTTTTAAAATTAAGCAATTTCAGATTATCATAAACCAAACTTCAAGTCAAGAAGTTTAGATTATATTAAACATAAATAGTTTTTATTTATGTTTTTTATAACAATCTTCTTTTTCATTTTCGTAAATCTTTAAATGGATTGTTGCAGTCTCCTTGTCCAAACCACAACCTTCCGCATACCCTAAAGCTTTACAAGAATTATCCCATCTTTTATTGTGCCGCTGTTCAACTAATTCAATGCATTGATCTAACTTTTTGGTTTGGTGGTAAGGTTGATAAACAAATTTATAAAATAAAGAAAGGCTGGCTATGAAAATCGAAATAGTTAAAATTATTTTAATAAATTTACTAGTCATAATGATAACCTCTCGCTATTTACTCATTGCTTAAATTTAACTGTAACAATTCTCCTTGATCTTGATCAACTTGCTGAATGTAGGCAGAAGAGATTAATAATGCTGTATATGGCGCAACGAAAAACCCTAATATATATCCCAAAAAAGGCACCATTTGAACTGCCCATGTAATTACGCCACTCAATAAAGCAATAGCCAAATTTAAACCAAAACCTTTAATCCCCACAATTTTCCAGCTTTTTTTAATTGCATCTATCGGCCCCATCCCTTTGTCAGCGGCTAAATAGAAAACATATAATAGCATTATTGAAAAAATTATCCCGGGGATAATTAATAAGATAGTTCCAGTTAATATAATCAATACCTGCAAATAAAATAAACCCACCAAAGGCCAAAAACGATGAAAAAATTTAAATAAATCAGCAATCTCAATCTTTTCTTTTTTGCGGCGTAATAATTCTATTAACACTAAATTATAACCAGCAGTTAAAGGCCCTGCCAAAATACCTAATGTTATAAATATCAACAACACTAAAATCAAATTTAAAATAACTAACATTTGCCAATGCTGTTTATAAATTTCTAAAGCATCGCGGAAACACTTATTGATATCTATGCGACCTTCCATAACATCTCCTTTTTAAGAATTATATCACTTTATTTATTTAAAAGCAAAAAAAGCTATTTTCCCAAACAAAGCCCCATCTTTGAAAAATATTCGTTTGCTGCCCAGGTTTTATCTTCTTCATCTTCAATTTTTTCTATTATTATACACTGAGATTTATTGTTCTTTATCTTCCCGCATAAAACAACTACCCCATTTTTTTCAAAACAAACTAAGCTTCCCGGAACACCTCCATGGGCTTGATCGCTAATCGAAGCTTTTTTTATTTTTATTCTCCTGCCTTGAACATAGGTGTAAGCGTTAGAAAAAGGATCCAATAGAGCACGAATAAGATTATAAATATTTCTCTGCGGATTATGCCAATCAATTTCACAATTTCTTTCTGAAATTTTACGATTAAACGAGGCTTTGCTCAAATCTTGTTTCCTGGCTTGGACTTTTTCTTTTTCGATTAATTCCAAAGATTTTAAAGTAATTTTGGGGATTTTTTTAAATATTTTTTCCAACACTTCAACAATTGTATCTTCATCTTCGATCGGAACGGTTTCCTGTAAGATGATTTTTCCTTGATCAAATTGCTCTTCAATGTAATGAACTGTCACCCCCGCTACCTTTTCATTATTAATTATCGCCCAATTTATAGGAGAAAAACCGCCATATTTTGGCAATAAAGCATCATGAATATTAATCGCTGCTTTTTTCGCCAACTTGACAACTTCCGGAGAAATCCAAGTTTCCCAATCCGAAGAAACTATTACATCCGGATTTACTTTTTTTATCTTCTTAATTATTTCTGCGCTATTAACTTTTCGGCATTCTATAACGAGTATATTGTTTGATTCTGCTAAATCTTTGACAGACTTATCGAGAAAAGAGCCTTTATAGGTAGATTTATTTTTAGAGTGAGTAATAGCCAAAACAACATCGTGCTTTGATTCTATTAACCCTTTTAAAGCAACCCAACCCCATTTCTGAAACCCCAAAAAAACTATCTTCATTTTCCTCTTTTTATCTCTTTTTTATATTTTTAACATTTTATTATACCATTTTATTAAACTATAACAAAACAAGCCTAAAGAAGAAGGGAGGGGGCGTTTCCCTCTGTTATAACTTATTGCAAGTAAGGGAGTTATAAAACCATGTTTTCCGGAAATACTATTCTGCGGAAAACACCAGTATGTAAGCCCTTGATTGGCAAAGGGTTACAAACGAGGGAAACATCCCCTATCTGGGAGAATTTATAAAAATAGCCCAGAGAGGGAAAATCCAATCTGGGCTTAGTTTTCTTGGTTGCGGGGACAGGATTTGAACCTGTGACCTTCAGGTTATGAGCCTGACGAGCTACCTGGCTGCTCCACCCCGCGAATATTATAAATCCGAAATTCAGATTTCGAAATTCGAATTTATCAAATATTGTACAATTTTATTCTTCGATGTCAACCACTATCTCGCCTTCCCTAGCAACACCTAACTTGTCGCGAGCTATTTTTTCATAGATAAAAGAATTATCTTCTAATTTCTTATTCTTAATTTCATATATTGCAATATCTTTTTTTAAATTGTCTATTTTTTTAATTAATTCTTGATTTTCTTCTCTTAATTTTTTTAATTTTGAATAATTGGGAAAATAAACCAGCATCCCCACTGTAAAAATTACCATTACCAAAATTAATAATTTTAAAAATTTAACGTGCTTTGAACTTAAAAGTTTTACCGCCATAAACCGCCCTTTTACCTAATTCTTCCTCAATCCTCAATAGTTCATTGTACTTAGCCACCCGGTCTGTTCTCGATAGTGAACCGGTTTTAATCTGTCCGGCTGATGTCCCTACTGCCAAATCAGATATTGTAGTATCTTCTGTTTCACCGGAACGATGTGAGATAACAGCAGTATAGCCGGCTGCATGAGCCATGTCGATTGCTTCTATAGTTTCCGTTAAGGTACCAATTTGGTTAACTTTAATTAAAATTGAATTAGCAATACTTTGATCAATGCCTCTTTTTAGTCTTTCGGTATTAGTTACAAATAAATCATCACCTACTAATTGTATTTTTTTAGCTAAAGCCCGCGTTAATTCAAGCCACCCCGGCCAATCTTCTTCATACAATCCATCTTCTAAAGATACTATCGGATATTTATTACAAATCTTTTTGTAAAAATTAACCATATAATCCACATCTCTGGTTTTGCCTTCAAAAAGATAGTTACCCTTTTTATAAAATGAACTCGCGGCTGAATCAAGAGCTAAGTAAATGTGGCGGCCCGGGATATAACCTGCCTCGTCTACTGCTTTTAAAATTAATTTTAAAGCTTGCTCGTTACTTTTTAATTTTGGAGCAAATCCACCTTCATCACCAACTGAAGTAGAAAGTTTTTTTGATTTTAAGATCGATTTAAGTTTTTGAAATATTTCACAAGATGCTTGCAGCGCTCTTTTAAAAGAAGTAAACCCAGCCGGTACAATCATGAACTCTTGGATATCTAAATTATTATCTGCATGCATCCCGCCATTTACAATATTCATCAGTGGTAACGGCAAAATATTAGCTTCGGCCCTACTCAAATACTTATAAAGCGGCACTTTTTTTGATTTAGCTGCTGCTTTTGCTACAGCAAGCGATACCCCTAATATTGCATTAGCTCCTAATTTTTCCTTACTAGCTGTTCCATCAAGCTCGATAAGGAGTTTGTCAATCTTTTCATAATCAGGCTCCATCCCTTTAATTTTTCGAGATATTGTCTGGTTAACATTCTTGACTGCCTTTTGAACCCCTTTGCCAAAAAACCTTTTTTTGGCAGTATCTCTTAGTTCTAAGGCTTCAAATTCGCCGGTAGAAGCTCCGGAGGGAACTGCCGCTCTGGCTAAAGTCCCTTTAGTTAGTAAAATATCTACCTCTACTGTAGGATTACCGCGAGAATCAATTATTTCTCTTGCTTTTACATTTTTAATTTTTTCCATTTTCAACTCCTTCTTCGTTTTGACGACGTTGGTAAAATCCAATTAACTTTGTTTCTGAAATAATGCGGCCTTGAATCTGATTTATAATCTCAGATTTAGTAGCCCCTTCTTCAATTGTAATATCTTGGTCTAAAGCATATAATTTAAATAAATATTTATGAGTTTGCCCTGAGGGAGGACAAGGCCCACCGTAGCCGATTCGGCCAAAATCATTCTTACCTGCTTTAGCTCCTGAAGAATTTAATTTTTCTTTATCAATATTCTCCTCTAATCCTTTTAAGTCAGATGGTACGCTATAGACGATCCAATGGACCCAAGTACCAACTGGTGCATCCGGGTCATCAACAATTAAAACAAAACTTTTGGTACCTTTCGGTACTTGATTCCAAGTTAAAGGAGGAGAGTAATTTTTCCCGTCACAAGTATAACGGTCAGGAATATATCCGCCATTTTCAAAAACAGAACTGGTTAGATTTAAGGCAAAAGAATTAATTGAAAATAAAATCAAAGATATTACCAATACGAAAAATCGCATCTATCCTCCTTAGGTATTTAAACCAGGTATCTTTTTTTTAAAAATATCTTTCAACTCACCTTTATCCACAGTAAGCGCAAAACGAATAAACCCTTCTCCGTACTTACCAAAACCCACTCCGGGAGTGACAACAATACCTTCTTCTTCGATTAAATACTTGCTAAAGTCCAACGAAGATTTAAATGAAGGTGGTATTTTCGCCCAAATGTAAAATGTAGCTTCTGAATAAAATTTTTGAAATCCTATTTCTTTTAAAGTCTGCAACAATCTTTTCCGCCGCTGGGCAAATGTTTTTCTTAAATTAGTTACATAATTTAAATTTTTATCTAAAACGATAATCGCGGCATCTTGCACTGCGCGAAAAATCCCGGAATCAACGTTAGATTTAACTTTTGCTAAAATATTTATCGCTTTTGGATTACCGCAAACCCACCCAATTCTAAAACCGGTCATTGAAAATGTTTTTGAAAGTGAATGGAATTCTAAAGCTATTTTATCTGCACCTTTTACCTGAAAAATACTAAGTGGTTTTTTATCAAAGTAAATTTCCGAATAAGCATTATCCCAAGCTAGCAAAATCTTATTTTTTATGCAAAATTTTACTGCTTTTTCCATAAAAGACCTCGGTGCTGAAACTGTTGTGGGATTGTTAGGATAGTTAAGATAAAGAATTTTTGCCCTTTTTTTTACTGATTTCGGTATCTTTTCTAAATCTGGTAAAAATTTATTTTTTTCTAGAAGAGGTAACTGATAAATTCTTGCTCCTGCTAAAGTGCCAGCAGCTCTGTAGCCAGGATAACCCGGTGAAGGAACAATAACATAATCACCTTTATTAATCAATCCCACCGGAAGGTGGGCTAAAGCTTCTTTTGTACCCAAAACTGGTAAAATTTGAGTTTTTTCGTCTAAATTAACCTTAAATCTTTTTTTCATCCATTTTTTTATAGTTTTTCTCAACTGAGGCTTTCCTTTATTCGATGCGTATTTTTGGTTATCTTTTATTTTAGCAGATTGAGACAAAACCCTTACAACATCTTTTGGGGCGGCCATATCCGGGTCACCCACGCTAAGATCTAAGAACTTAATCCCTTTTTGCCGTAACTCTGCTTTTTTATCATCGATTGCAGCAAATAAATAAGGCGGTAATTTTTTTAGATTTTTTGAAAAATCAAACATATCTCTCCTCTATTTTTCGTATGACTTCGGACTTAGGACTTAGGACCAAACAATACATCCTCCATAGAATAGAGGCCGGCTTTCTTTTCTTTAAGCCATTTAGATGCAGTCAATGCGCCTTGGGCAAAAATATCTCTAGTTTTAGCATGATGGCTAATTGTAAAAGAATCAAAGTTGCTTTCAAAGCTAACTTGGTGATCGCCAATAATTTCTCCTTTTCTTTTGGCTCCTATATCTTTATCTTTGATGTTGAAACCAAACTCATTGATAATTTCAGCTAATTTCTTAGCTGTACCGGAGGGAGAATCCTTTTTATGAATATGATGTGCTTCTTTTATATTAGGCTTGTAGCCTCTCAATATAGAAGCTGCCTCTTTTAATACCTTAAAAAAAAGATTAACTCCAATACTCATATTCGGAGAATAAACTATAGGGATTTCCTCGGAAGCCTCTTTTATGATTTTTTTTTGATCTTTATCTAAATTAGTTGTCCCTATTACTATTGCTTTATTTAACTCTTTTGCTTTTTCTAAAATTTTAATTGTTGCTTCTGCTACAGTAAAATCAATAATGCAATCAGATTGATTAATGCAAGAATTATCAGCTGTTATGCGAACCCCCTCTATTTCTTTTTCTAGTTGAGGATGATTTTGCTGCTCCAACCCAATCATCACTTCCATTTCAGAATCTTGCTTTGCTAAGCGAAAAATTCTTTGCCCCATCCTACCACAAATACCATTTATCGCTAATCGAACCATAAAACCTCCTGGCAATATTCAATTAAATTCGAAATTCAAATATCAAAATTCGAAATATCCTTCACATTTTTAACTTCTACCTTAGTCTTACTTGAAATCATTTCGAATATTCTAATTTCGTATTTCGGATTTGAATTTACAGATTATATTAATTTATATTTTTTTAAAACTTTTTTCAACTGAGCTAAGTTTTTCTGCTCCATTTTATAAAGAGGTAATCGCAAATTTCCTTCAATAATCCCCATCAATTTTAAAGCAGTTTTTACCGGGATAGGATTGGTTTCAACGAATAACGCTTTTATCAAATCATATAGTTCAAATTGTATTTTTCTCGCTTTCTTTAAATCCCCTTTTTGAAAAATTTCTGTTAATTGATGTGTTTTTTTGGGCTCAATATTAGCAACTACCGACACCACACCTGAACCCCCTATAGCCATAATTGGTAAGATTATTTGATCATTTCCGGATAAAAGAAAAAAGTTTTTAGGAGCCTTTTCCATAATTTCTGTAGCTTGATCCAGGCTGCCTGATGCTTCTTTAATACCTACAACATTTTTAAACTGCTGAGCAATCTCGGCAACAGTATTGGGCAAAATATTAATACCGGTTCGAGAAGGAACATTATAAATAATAATTGGGATATTTACCGATTTTGATATTCTTTTAAAGTGCTCAATCAAGCCCCGTTGAGTAGGTTTATTGTAATAAGGAGTTATTACCAAAGAATAATCAGCTCCTACCTTTTTTGCATACTTAGTTAAATCGAGGGCTTCAGCGGTAGAATTAGAACCAGCCCCGGCTATAATTGGTATTTTATTTTTTGCTGCCTCTACTGCAATGCTAATTACTTTTTTATGCTCTTGGTGAGTCAAAGTTGCACTTTCACCGGTTGTACCGCAAACTAAAATACCATCTGTCTTGTTTTTTATATGCCAATTAATTAAAAATCTAAGTTTATCTTCATCTATAGACTTATCTTTTTTAAATGGCGTAACTAAAGCTACAACGCTTCCTTTTATCATAAACACCCTCCTGCTTTTTGCTATTCGTATTGTCAAAAGGTTTCTAAATAATACTGCTAGGTAATTTTTATTCTTCGTTCATCATAAAGATTGCTTCGTCGCTATCGCTCCTCGCAATGACGCTCTGCTAGTCATTGCGAGCCCTTGGCGCAAAGCGTCAAGGGCGAAGCAATCTCTACCCTTTTACTCATAGAACTTTTAACGGCATCTTGTTATTAAAATAATATTGAATCACATTTATAATTTATTTTACTGCAATTTGCCCTTGATAAATACAAGAAGCTTTTCCTTCCAGCCATACATCTTCTATTTTTTCATTTTCTATTTTAAAACTGGCTTTCAAGGTTTCTCCACCTTTAGTCTGTATTTTAATGTTTTGTATAGAGCTAGATTCATCCTTGCTTCTTTTTATTTTCATAGAATAAATTATAGCTGCAGCAATACTGCCTGTACCACAAGCTAAAGTTTCAGCTTCAACTCCCCGTTCATAAGTTCTAATTTTAATTTTGCCGTCTTCAACAGGCTCTATAAAATTTACGTTTGTCCCTTCAGGCATAAACTTTTTATGCCTTCTAATTAGCCTGCCAATTTTTTCTACATCTATCTTTGTTAATCCTTCTGTAAATATAACTACATGCGGTACTCCTGTATTTATAAAATTAATTTTAATTTTTCTTCCCATAATTGTAACTGGAATATTTTCTTTTAAACCAAAAGATTCGGTAACCTTTACTTTTATTTCAGCCGTAGATACATTTTCATCATTTTTTACTCTCCTTATGAGTTCTGCCTCAATAATCCCAGCTTTTGTATCAAATTTAATCTTTTTCTTTGATTTTCTTCGCGAAAAAAATGCCTTCCACAAAACAACACAACGGGCTCCATTTCCGCACATCTCTGCCTCTGACCCATCAGCATTAAATATTCTCATTTTAAAATCAGCTTTTTTTGATGGTTCAATAACCAGCATACCATCGGCCCCTATTGCTTGTTTTCGAAGGCAATATTTTTTTGCAAACTGAGAAAGATATTTTTTATCTTTATTTTTTAAAAAGCTCCTTTTATCAATTAAAATAAAATCATTGCCAGAAGCTTGCACCTTATGAAATTTAATACTTTCCATAATATTCTTATTTAAATTATTATTTCCTTTTGAATTAAATCTTGATAGTTCTCTCTCTTTTTTATTTGATAGACTCTCTTGCCTTTAACGAATACTTCTGCAGCTCTAGGTCTA
The DNA here is from genome assembly GCA_964605645.1 of uncultured Planctomycetia bacterium. Lineage (GTDB taxonomy): Bacteria > Omnitrophota > Gorgyraeia > Duberdicusellales > 4484-171 > PXAH01. The sequence continues at coordinate 9,203 of CAZSDJ010000015.1, read as the reverse complement.
GAATTATAGTTTGAACTCATAGAACTTCCGTAGGCACCCGCTCCAAAAACAGCTAAATACTCACCTTCATTTACTTTAATTTTTCGTTCTTTGCCTAGAAAATCTCCGGTTTCACAAACAGGCCCTACAATATCGGCTGATTTGTTTTTACCGATACGATTATTTTTATCTATTGGCAATATCTTATGGTAAGCATTATATAAAGAAGGCCTCAAGAAATCATTAATCGCCGCATCAACCACAATAAACCTTTTCTGATAACTCTCTTTATTGTATAAAACTTTGGTTACTAAAATACCCGCATTACCCACAATAAACCGTCCCGGCTCAAGGATAACTTTTAATCCGATGCTTTTGAGCAAAGGTAATGTATTTTTCGCAAATTCTTTAGCAGTCTGAGGCTTTTCATTTCCGTAAACAATCCCTAAACCGCCCCCAATATTTAAAAATCCTAAATTCTTACTTTCCGGTATCGAATTGAGAAATTCTTTTGTTTTGGATAAAGCTGAAACAAAAGGTTGACTTTCTGTAATTTGTGACCCGATATGAAGATGAATCCCCAATATCAAAAGATTCTTATAGTTACCAGCATTAACTATAATTTCTTTAGTAGTATTTTTATCCATCCCAAATTTTGTTTCTTTTTTCCCAGTTGTGATATATTTATGAGTTTTGGGTTTTACATTTGGATTTAAGCGCAAGGAAACTCTTACTTTTTTACCAGCTTTTCGAGCTATTTTATTTATGCAATCAAGTTCATTTTTTGACTCAACATTAAACATGAATATATTTTCTGAAATTGCAGCTTTTATTTCTGCTTCAGTTTTTCCCACCGATGCATAAACAATCTTTTTTGACAAACAATTAACTTTCTTGGCTCGATACAGTTCTCCCCCAGATACTATATCTAGGCCGGCTCCGGCTTTAATTAAAAGCTTCAGGATAGAAAGATTTGAATTTGCTTTTACTGAATAACAAATTAAAGGATTTATTTGAATAAAGGCTTTTTTTAATTTAAAGAAATGTTCTAATATAGTTTTTTGACTATAGATAAAGAGAGGTGTACCGAATTTCTTGATGATTTTTTTTACTTCTGCGCCTTCACAATATAAAGTTTTACTTTTAAATTTAAAATAATCCATAAACCGGTTAATTGGTTAATTATTTAGAAGAAGTGCTTCTTTTTTTCGGTAAAGATTTTTTTGATGCTATTGCATACTGAGGTGTCATTATCTTCTTTATCTCGTTGGCAGTCAATTTCTTGTGAAATTTAGCTAACTCAGAAGTCTTCAAGTCTTTAATTTTTTTATTTTTATCTTCCGAATACTTTATCAATTCGCCTATTATATCATGAGCAGTTTTAAACGCAACGCCTTTATTGACCAAAAACTCAACAAGTTCAGTAGCATATAGTTCTTGATCTTCTAAAGCTTTCTCAATTTGTTTTCTTTTTATTTTAACCCCTTTCAAAAATTCCCCCATTACGCTCAACTCATCTTCGATAGTTTCGGTTGATGAAAATAAAGGTTCTTTATCTAATTGCATATCACGATTATAAGTCAGGGGGATCCCTTTCATGGTAGTTAAAATAGATATTAGATTTCCATAAATTTTTCCACTGCTGCCTCTTACTAACTCTAAAAAATCGGGATTTTTTTTATGCGGCATCAATGAAGAGCCTGTACAAAATTCTTCCGGTAAATCAAAAAAATTAAATTCTTTAGTAGAATAAAGAATAAAATCTTCTGCTAAACGTGATAAATGCATTTGTAAAATAGATAAAATATTTAAAAATTCAATAACAAAATCGCGGCTAGCAACATTGTCTAAGGAATTTTTAACTGTTTTCGATTTACCTACTTTTATATTCGGTTTAAATTTTTTTAAAAACTTTTTTATGCCTTCGGAATAAGCAGATCGAGGGATAGCACTACCAGCCAAAGCACCGGAGCCGATATAAATAGAAGACTTTTTCACAAAATTATCAAGCCTTTCGAAATCCCTTTCAAACATACAAAAAAATGCACCGGTATAATCTAGAAATGAAACAATCTGGGCTCGTTGCGTATGAGTGTATCCGGGGAGCGTTAGGCCACGGTACTTGTTGCCCAGATAATTTAAAGATGCCAAAACTACATTTAAAAGACTTAATATGTAGATACCTTCTTTATAACAATACCATTTTTGATCAAAAGCGATTTGATCATTCCGCGAACGCAGCGTATGCAGCTTTTGAGCAAGTTTACCCACCTTCTTCTCTATTCGATTTTGGATATCAGTATGAATATCCTCAGAATTTAAATTAGGCTCAAAAGCACCTTTTTCTACTTTTTTAAAGAGCTCGCTCAGTGCCTCTGTTAATTTTTTCGCTTCTTTTTTAGTTAAAATTCCTGCTTCACACAAGGCAGCAGTATGAATAATCGAATGATAAATATCGTATTCGGCTAACTTCCAATCAATTTCAATAGATTTTTGAAAATGAAAAAAATCCTGGCTTATCTTCTTCCTAAATCTCCCTCCCCACATCTGTTTGCTCATTTTATTTACCTCTTCTTAAAAGGAATCCCTAATATATTTATAAAACCTTCGGCCCAACTTCTATCAAATGTATCTTGCTTGCCGTAGGTAGCTAATTTTTTTTGATATAAAGAATTCTGGGAACTTCTCTGCAAAGTAATAATATTACCTTTATACAATTTAAAGCTAACCTTACCGGTTAGCTTTTGCGAAGACTTTTCTAGAAAGGCATCTAATCCATTTTTTAATTCATAAAACCAAAAGCCGCGATAAACAAGATTGGCATATTGTCTAGCAATATTTTTTTTAAATTCTAACATATCTTTCGTAAAAACTAATTCTTCCAATTCACCTAAAGCCTTGTGTAAAATCCAAGCTGCCGGCGCTTCATAAATTTCACGCGATTTTATCCCCACTACTCTATCTTCAACTAAATCAGTTCGTCCAATAGCGTTTTTCCCGCCAATTTTATTCAAATCATTAATTATCTGTAATAAACTTAAAGCTTTGTTATTTATTTTTACTGGTTTTCCTTGTTCAAATTCAATTTCAGCCTCTTCGCCTGCCGCAGGTGCAGCTTGATACGACTGAGTTAAGATATAAGCTTCTTCGGGAACACTATTGGCCAGGTCTTCCAATAATCCGGCTTCGATACTCACACCCCAAATATTCTTATCGATACTATAGATTTTCTTTTTTGTGGAATCAACGGTTATACCGTTACTTTTTGCATATTCAATTTCTTCTTCCCGTGAATGAAATTCCCAATTACGCAATGGAGCTATGATTTTTAAATCTGGAGCAAGGGACTTAATCGCTAATTCCAATCGTATTTGATCATTACCCTTAGCACTACAGCCGTGAGCAACAAATTTAGCATTTTCTGATTTTGCAATTTCAACTAAATATTTCGCAATCAAAGGCCGGCCTAAGGCAGTACTCAATAAATACTTATTTTGATATAATGCACCTGCTTTCAAAGCAGGCAATATATATTTTTCCGAAAATTCTTTCCGTAAGTCCTTCACATAGATTCTTTCTGCTCCACTTTGTTTCGCTTTAATTTCTAATTCCTGGGGTGAAAACTCACTGCCCAGATTAGCAGAAAAACAAATGACCCTAAACCCTTTATCTTGCAGCCACTTAAGGCAACAGGAAGTATCTAAACCGCCTGAATATGCTAAAATTAATTTTTCTTTTTTCATGATAACTTCCTTGTCAATTTTTATTTATCCCCGACAAAAATAAGAATTGCCTTTGCAGCATGGAGACGATTAGCTGCCTGCAAAAATACTACGGAATTATCTCCTTCAAATACTGAATTAGAAATCTCCTGGCCTCGATGAGCCGGGAGACAATGCATAACAATGCTATCGGTTTTTGCTCTTTTTAAAATTTTATCATTAATTTGAAAATTTTTAAATATCTTTTCTCTTCGCTTTGCTTCATTTTCTTTTCCCATTGAAAACCATACATCTGTATAAAGGACATCAGCCTTTGTTGCTGCTTCCTGAGAAGAATCGGTGATCGTAAACGACCCGCCGTTTTTTGCAAAATCAGCTTTCAACCTCTCTATTGTTTCGTGCTTTGGGTAAGAGTGCCCCGGGGTAGCTAAATTAAAATTGCCGCCTAAAATAGAAAAAGCATTAATTAAAGAATTGCATACATTATTGGTATCACCAATGTAGGCAACTTTAACATTTTCGAGTGTTTTTTTTAACTCAATAATCGTGAGTAAATCAGCTATAACTTGTGATGGATGATACAAATCCGTTAAACCATTTATGGTGGGGATTGTAGAAAACTTCGCAAACTCTAAAACATCCTGATGGGAAAATGTACGTAACACTACCACCTCTAAATACTGAGATAACGTGCGTGCTACATCGCGAGTTTCTTCCCGTTGCCCTAATTGAACTTCTTGCGGGTCGTAATAAATGGAGTTAGCTCCTAATTCCTTGGCACCAATATAAAATGCAGTTTTAGTGCGCAAAGATGGTTTCTGAAACAATAAACCTACCGATTTACCTACAAAAGTACTTTTAAAATCTTGAGGATGGTCTTTAATCTCTTGGGCTAAATTGACAAGATCTAAAAGTTGTTTTTTATTAAAATTTTTTAAAGAAATAAAATTATTTTCTGCCATATTTAAATTTATCAGTTAATTGTATTTTTTTCAACAGATTCAAAAATATTTTCTAATATATCAATACCTTTGTCAATTTCTACTTTAGTAACATTTAATGCCGGCATAATTCTTAAAATATTTTCATGTGTAGAGTTTATAATTAACTTTTTTTCTAAGGCTTTATTGAAAATCGGTGCAGTTGGCTGCTTACATTCGATAGCTTGCATCAAAGCAAAACCTCTTACTTGCTTAATTAATAAAAATTTATCTTTTAATTGTAATAACCTCTTTTTTAGATGATTACCTTGCTTTTTTACATTATCTAAAATTTTTTCATCTTTTATTATCTTAAACACTTCTCTCGCTACTCTAGTTACAAACGGAGAACCGCCAAATGTAGAAGCATGCATCCCGGGCTTTATTATATCAGCAATATTGCTTTTAACAACCATCGCTGAGATAGGAACACCTGCTCCCAGGCCTTTCGATAAAATTAAGATATCAGGCTTTATGTTGTAATGCTGATAGCAAAACATTTTACCTGTCCTGCCCATCCCAGTTTGAACTTCATCAATTATTAATAATATTTTTTGACTATGGCAAAACTTTTCTATTCTCTTTACATATTCTTTGTTAGCTACATTAACCCCTCCTTCTCCCTGAATTAATTCTAAAATTACCGCTGAAGTCGTGGCTGTAGTTTTGCGGGCAAAATGATCAAAATCATTAAATTTAACTTCTCTGAATCCAGGTATCAATGGTTTAAAATATTTTTTGTACTTTTTTTGACCGGTTGCCGAAAGCGCCCCTAAAGTCCTGCCGTGAAAAGAATTTTTCATAACCACTATTTCATTACAATCAGGCCGCCAAAGCCGAGAAAATTTAATAGCTGCTTCCACTGCCTCTGCTCCTGAATTAGCAAAAAATACTTTAGAACTAAAGCTGAGTTTACTAATTTTTTGAGCCAATAATGCTTGTTCTCTCGAAAATAAATTATTAGGTAAATGTATGAGTTTTTTTGTTTGGTCATTAATAACTTTTGCTAATCTTTTATGAGAATGGCCTAATATAGATACTCCCCAGCCCGGAAATAAATCAAGATATTTATTGCCTTTATCATCTTCTAACCAACTCCCCTTGCCTTTAACAAATACCGGCCCGCAGCGAGTATAGGTGTTTAGACTGTATTGATTGTATAATGTTTTAATATCCATTTTTATCCTAATTTAGGCTAAAACAAGCCTACTCTCCTACTTGATGATTTCGGTAGATATACCTTGATCAGTAAAAATTTCAAGCAATAATGCATGTGGTATTTTCGCATCTACAATGTGGGCCTTCCTAGCTCCGGCCTTAACAGCAGCAGCAGCTGCCCTAATTTTCGGGATCATCCCCTCTGCCACAATTTTTTCTTTGATAAGATTTTCAACTTCGGATAAAGTAATTGATGAAATCAAAGAATTTTCATCTTTATGATTTCGCATCACACCTAAAACATCTGTTAATATTACAAGTTTTTCAGCAGAAAGTTTTGAAGCTAAAAAGCATGCTACTTCATCGGCATTAATATTAAAGACTTCCTTCCCTTTTGAAACACCCATCGGACAAATTACCGGGATGTGTTCTACTGTAGATTCTTTTAAACTATTTTTATCAAAATCTAAAACATCACCTACATAGCCTAAATCAATATCTGATTGTTTTTTAACTACTTTAAGTAACTTATCCTTTTTCATAAAACCTTTCGCTTTTACAGAATGTGATTCAATTTCTTTAGTTATTAGCTTATTTAATTTATTTAATTCTGCCTCAACTATTTTTAAAACTCTTTTGTTTGTGACTCGCATTCCTTGCAAAAACTCTGTTTCAATACTATGCTCTTTTAATTTTTCAGTAATATTAGGCCCGCCGCCATGGACAATAATAGGACGGATACCGGCAAATTTTAAAAATGCTATATCTTCAAGCACAGATTTGCGCACTCTCTCTTCTCCTAAAATTGATCCGCCGTACTTTATAACAAAGATTTTTTTATGAAACTTTTTTATATACGGCAAAGCTTCAATTAAAATATCTGCTTTTTTTATTGCTTCTTCCATGCTTATTAAAATTAAT
>CAZSDJ010000015.1:0-2433 GCA_964605645.1 uncultured Planctomycetia bacterium | reverse complement strand
ACCTCTCGGGGTGGAAGCGTGTTTTCGAGAAGGCCTTCGGCCACCTTCTTCCATAACCACAGATTACACAGATTAAATATAGATTACACAGATAATAATCTGCTTATATCTCCTTCTTTAATAATTTTAATTATAATTTGCATTTATGTTTACATAAGAAGGAGTTAAATCGGAAGTATAAACCCTCCAATTATATTTACCCCGCTTGAGGTTTATCGAAACATTAATTTCTTTTTTCTTCGGCGAACTAACCTTTATCTTTACGCCTCCTTCTTTTACCTTAATTCCTGCTTGGCCCAAAACAGCAATAATTCTGCCAATACCAGAATTATTTCCATAAAGGGAACACTTAAATAAAATATAACCTGCTATTTTTTCAGCTATTTTTTTAGCTTCTTTTTTGCTTTTAGCGCCTTTTAGGTTAAGCTGAACAAATTTTGTTGCACCTTCAGCATCTTTTACAATCATTTTAGCTAGCTCGACCATAACTTTCTTAAACTCTAATAAGAATTTTTTTGTATCTTTTGTACCTAGAGATATCTTTTTGCTTGAAGCTACAAACAGTGAATCATTGGTGCTTTCTGCTGCATCAATATTTATTGAATTAAAGCTTTTTTCTACCGCTTCTTTTGCCTCTTTTTTTAAAATACTTAAACCAATATCAGCATCGGTTAAGATAAAGGCTAACATCGTAGCTAAGTTGGGCTTTATCATCCCCGAACCCTTGGCTATCCCGGTAATAGTTACCCTTTTTTTGTTTAAGTTTATGACTTTAGAAACGACCTTCGAACAGGTATCTGTTGTTAAAATGCTTTTGGAAAATTTATCCGGATTATCTTCTAGATTTTCTATCAATTTTGGAACATTTTTTATAATCTTTTTTTTCATTAATTTTTTCCCAATAATTCCAGTTGACGCAAAAAGAATTTTATCTTTACTTATTTTTAGTTTCCCAGCTAGATTCATCAAGATATCTTCTGTGTCTTGATATCCTCTTTTGTGAGAAAAACAATTAGCATTACCGCTATTTACCAAAATAGCTGAAATATAATTTTTAATATTTTTCTTCGACACCGAAACCGAATAAGAAACATTTAAATTACTGGTAAAAAAACCAAACACCCGATATGGTTTTTCAAAAAAAATTAAACCAAGATCATAATTTTTCTTTTTGATTCCGCAATTTAAACCGCTTGTTAAAAACCCTTGAGGCAATTTATGCTTTTTCATTTTATCTGTAATTATTGATTTTTTATAACAAAAGGCCCCTAGTTTCCTGAAATCCAAGCATCAAATTCATATTTTGTACTGCTTGGCCTGCTGCTCCCTTGATAAGATTGTCAATGCTTGAAATTATTATCCCGTTGCTCCCTTTATTATCTACAGCAAACCCGATATCGCAAAAATTTGTACCCTGCACATCTTTTAACTTAGGAATACTGTCGTTAATGCGGATAAAAGAAGAATCTTGATAATAATTACTGTAAACTTCTTTTATTTTTGCCTTAGTTAGCCTTTTTTTAAAAGAAAGATGAATGGTAGAATAAATCCCTGCCTCAAAACTAGCTACTTGCGGCAAAAAGGAAAAATCTAAAGGCTCCTCAGATTGAGCCTTTAAAATTTCATTTATTTCCGGCTGATGCTGATGGATAAAAGGCTTATAAGCCCAAAAATTGTTAGCTATATTAGAATGATGATAATTCATAACTGCCTTTCTCCCTGCCCCGGTAACTGCAGATTTAGAATCAATTACAATTTTTCCGGCTACAAAATTTTCTGATATCAAAGGGTATAAAGCAAGAATTATTGAAGTTGGGTAGCAGCCTGGATTTGCTATTAATTGAGCTTTTTTTATTTGAGACCGGAATAATTCCGGTAGTCCGTAAACAGCTTTTTTTAAATTATTCTTATCTTGATGCGGCTGATTATAAAAATCTTTATATAATTTTGCCTTTTTCAAACGATAATCTGCCGAAAGATCAATTACTTTTTTATCGTTTTGTAAAATCTTCGGTACAAACTGCATTGAAATAGTGTGCGGCAAAGATAAAAACAAAAGATCACAAGCTTTAATGGCTTCTTTTAAATTAAAAGGTTTACACTTGATTGAAGTTTTTTTGTAAAATTTTGGGAAAATATCCGAATAAAAAACTGTTTTTTTAGTTCGCGATCCAAGATAGGTTAACTCCACTTCGGGATGCGACAATAAAATGTCAACTAGTTTTTCGCCGGTAAAACCGGTAGCCCCTAATACTCCTACTTTAATCATAATTTACCCCTGTAAATAGATGCTCATCAACTCTATAAAACACAATAAACACGATGAGCTTAAAAAAATATGATAAACGAAAAAGCTTGAGTAGTCAATATAATTTAGGTCTGGAGTTTCCCCATTTTTTTTAGGGAGCCGCGAACTTAAGTAAAAGCTGTTTT
>CAZSDJ010000014.1:0-36961 GCA_964605645.1 uncultured Planctomycetia bacterium | reverse complement strand
TGTTGGATAGCATTTAACAAAGCCTCAGAAATTTTAAAAAAAGAATATGAAAAACAAAATAAAGATAGCTGAAACAAAAAAAATAAAGCTAAGTGATATTAAACCATATTGGCGTAATCCAAGAGATAATAATCAAATAGCTGTAGAGAGAGTCAAAGAAAGCATTAGGCGATTTGGATATAATCAGTATATCGCATTAGACAAGAATAATGTTATAATCGTGGGTCATACCCGATATAAAGCACTTTTAGGGTTGGGAGATGACGAAATAGACAAAGATAACATAAAAGTCCATATCCTTGATCTTACAAAACAAAAAGCCAAAGAATACCGAATACTTGATAACAAAACTAACGAATACTCTGATTGGACTGATAATTTGAAAGTAGAGCTTAAAGAGATAGATGATTTAGATTTTATGCAGGACTATTTTGATTTTGACTTAAAAGAGGAGTTTGAGAAAGAAGTAGATTTTATTCCCGAAAGCGAGGAAGATATAGAAGAAAAGGAAGAAAAAGAAACAAACAAGTATAGAGCATTAGCAGAAAGGCACGGGAAAGATAGATTACAAATAACCTGTCCTTATTGCCACGAGGAGTTTGAGGTGGATTAAAATAAATGAGTATGAAAGAAGAAACCAAAAACAATAAAAATAAGGAGGAGTTAAACGGAAACAAACGAAAAGAGGGTATTGGAGAAGCAGGAAATAGGAAAAAGGCGGAATTGAAGAAAATAAAACAGGATAAATATATTGCTTCTCTTGCTATAATAGGAGCTGTTTCGGGAGCAATGGAGAAAGCTGGAGTTAAATCAAGGGGGACATTAACATCGTGGCGAAAGAAGACCGAAGGTTTTATTAAAAGGGAAGTTAATGCGATGGAAGGCTTTAAGTTAAGAATGGGCGATATTGTCTTAACAAAGATAAAAAAAGCTATTTTAGAGAATAAATGGGAAGCTATAAGATACTGGGCTGATAGACAGATGCCAGAGTTTAAGCCAAAAAGTCAGTTTGATGTAACCGAAAGCGATAGAGAGGATATTGATAAATTAGAAAAAAGATTATTAAGAATTGAGAAAAAAGCAAAAGAAGAAGATGTTAAAACCGAATCTACCAAAACTGACACCTAAAGAAAAAGAGATATGTTTATTATATCTATCGTTTTTTAGGATAAATGGAGTTAGTGTAGATAAAATTGTAACCGATGGTCAATTAGTTATTTTCGCAGGGATAGTTCTTCGAAAAAAAAAGTATTTAGAGATAATTTGTTATACACAATATGGTAAATCTCTTTTTGTAGCTTTAGCTTGTATTATTATTAGTTGCTTACATCGTAGAAAAATCCCTGTTATAGCTCCGTCTGCTGCTAAAGCTAAAATAATAATGAGATATTACATTGAGCATTTAGGGGATAATAAGTTATTTTATTCTAAATTAGAAAAAAACACGAAGTTAGAAAGATTAAGACAAGAGGAAAGCAAGGATAGGATTATATTAAGAAACGGGGGTGGTATATTCGCCTTATCGGTAGATCAAAGAAATAGTAAAAAAAGTATTGAGGCGGCGATGGGTGAGGGTGGGGAAATAGTTATAATAGACGAAGCTTGTCTAATTCAGGACGATACAGAAGCTACTTTATTCAGAATGATAACAGGTAAGCCAGCAAAAGATAAGCTGTATTGTAAAATAGGAAATCCGTTTTATTCAGACCCCCCTAATTCGCACTTTTTTAAGAGTTGGGAAGATGAGCGATTTGAAAGGATTTATATTGATTATAATGTAGGTATTGAAGAAGGAAGGATAACTCAAGAGGAAATAGATGTTGCTAAAGAAAAGCCATTATTTGATATTCTATATAGTTGCGATTTTCCACCAGAAGGATTAGTTGATATAGACGGATTTCAAAAACTGGTCCTAAATAAAGATATTAGACAAGAGGAAGGATTAAAAGAAAAGATACAAAAAGCACATTATCAGGATTTCAAAGTAGGTGGCGATATAGGAGCTGGTGGGGACGAGAATGTCTATATTTTAAGATATAAGAAAATAGCGGTTGTTGTCGGGGTTACCATTTCAAAAGATGTAATGATAAATGTTAGAGAAATAGAGCGGATAAATAGAGAATGGAAAGTCCCTTTTGAAAACTTTAATTTAGATGATGTTGGTGTAGGTGCAGGGGTTGTGAGCCGATGCCACGAGTTAGGGTATAATGTTAAGGGAGTTAGTGCAGGAGCAAGAGCGGTAGATCACGAAACATTTGCTAATTTAAGAGCCGAAATGGCGTGGGGCGTAAAAAACTGGTGTGAGAGCGGGGGACAATTAGAAAGAGATATCAACTGGAATCAATTAACTTGGATTAAGTATAAACAGCAAACAGGGGAAAAGAAAATCATATTAGAAAGTAAAGAAAAACAAAAAGCAAGAACAAAGAAATCGCCAAATCATTATGACGCTTTGGCATTAACATTTTACGAAGCTCCGTTTATGGGTATTGTAGGATAAAAATTATGAATGGAAAAAAAGCAAAGATGATGCGTAAGGAGGTTAGAAGTCATATTAAAGCCGGTATTGGCGATGGTATGAATATCCTTAATCGTTTTACAAGACAAAGGCCGAAATATATCCCGAAGATAATTTGGATAATCCTATATCTTCCTATAATAAAAATAAGATATGTCAAATACTTCATCAAACACATCTAAAATAAACAATATACCGATGCACGATATAGAGGATAGAATGGAGCAAAGGTGGTTTAGCACGATTAAACATTTAGCTTCGCAAATCCATTTCGGAAAATTAGAGTGTGATTTTATTATCAAAAATGGTAAAATAGTAAGTGTAAGAAAGAAGTCGGGGGAAGAAACATACAATATAGGAAGATTTTAGTTTTCCACTTGACAGAATTATAAGTAATAAAGTAAAATATGATAAAGGCAATATATTTTAACGACATAAAATCTCTGAGGAACAGAGATAAGGACAATAGAAATGTTGTTTTTATCTCTGTTTTTTTATGAAATTCATAGATTCAATTAAAAGTTTAATTAAAGGAAAGAGTTGGTATGGATTTATAGAGCCACGATCTTCAGGATTATTCGGTAGAGAGGAGTTTACAGGAAAAAACTTTTTAACCGCTTACGAATTAAGTTTATACGTCAATAGGTGTATTACAAAGAGAGCGGAAAAAGTAGGACAGATTCAGTTTGTATTAAAGGATAAATCGGGGAATGAAATTGAAAACCACCCAATACTTGACCTTTTGAGAAAACCAAACAACATTTTCAATGGTGTAGAGTTTTGGCGTTTATTTCAGATTTATAGAGATTTATTAGGGGAAGCATATATTTTAATAATGTCAGATAGAGAGCTTTTTGAAGCAAAGAAAAACCCTAAAATGCTTCACTTGTTAAATCCGGAATTAGTAAGACCAGATGATTTTAACGAAGAAACTGGAAGATTTGAAAAATACATATATCAATTACCGAAAGGGGGAATAAAGACATACAATGCGGATTCAATAATAAGAATACATACTCCAGACCCTAAAAATCAGTTAATAGCTATGAGTTTATTAACGGCCGGAATTAACGCTATTAAGACCGAAAACCAGTTAGGAGAGTATCAATCAAATGTATTAAAGAATGGTGGAAGATTAGAAGGATTATTTAAGTTTAAGATACCGACATTATCGAAGACGCAGGTTCAGGAAAATAAGGATAGCTATGAAAGACAATATGCTGAAGCAAGAAGATCGGGAAAACCTATCTTTTTAGGTGGCGATGTAGATTATCAGTCCATTTCATTAAAGCCGGAAGAACTGGCATATCTTGAAAGCAAGAGAGCAACGCTTAATGATATTTGTTTATTAACAGGAGTCCCGAAAGCTCTTTTAGCCAATTTAGATGATATTAAGTATTCTAACGCAGATGCAAGTATTAGGATATTTTTAAGAGAGGTTATTAAACCATTATTAGTTAATCTAACCGATAAGCTAAATGAGTTTTTAGTCCCCGAAGAATTAGAGCTTGATTTTATTGATCCAACACCAGAAGACAAAGAAATGAAGTTAAAAGAATTGGAAACCGCTAATAGTGTTTATTCAATGACTATTAACGAGAAAAGAGAAGTGATGGGATTAGACCCAATTCCCGAAGGAAATGATATATTGATTCCTTTCAATTTAATAAGTTTAGGTGAAGATCGTGGAAATGGGGAAGGTCAAAAAAGAATTAAGTTTAGTCACCCATTACAGAACAAAAGCATAAGAAAAAGACACGCTGATAACTACGAAAAGAAATTAGACAAAAAAGAGAGTAGGTTTGCGGTTCAGGTTAGAAAGTATTTTAGAAGACAAAAACAAGAGATAGTTGATAAATTGAAAGAGTATAAGGCATTTAACAAAAACATAATTGATGAGATATTTAATCACGGAGTTGAGGTAAGTATTGCAGTAAAGAAGTTTAAGCCACTTCTTCAGAAAGAGTTAATTGAAGCAGGTCTTGACGCTATTGAGTTTGTGGGGTCTGATAATGAGTTTAATTTATCTGGTGAGATAGATAGTTGGCTTGATAAGAGAACGAATGTATTTGCGAATGGAATAAACGATACGACTTATAAGCAATTACAAAAACAATTTAAGGAAAGTTTGGAAAACAACGAAAACAGAGGACAGCTTGTTTCAAGAATTGAAGGGGTATATGATAATATAAACAAAGGCAGAGCTGAGGTTATCGCAAAAACAGAGATTCACGGAGTAGTCCAAAAAGGAGCTTTTGAGGGCTATACTCAAGCAAGTGTTCCAATTAAAATATGGGTTTCAGTAGGCGACTCACATACAAGACCATCACATCAGTCAATAGATGGAGAAGAAAAACCAATTAACTTACCATTTAGCAATGGGCTTATGTATCCCGGAGACCCAAATGGGGCTTCCGCAGAAACAATAGGTTGTCGTTGCACAATATAAAAATATGAAAAGAGAAACATTTTTAATTAAACAATCAACAGTCAACGATAAAGAATACACTTTAGAAGCGGTTTTTTCTAATGAAAAAGAAGACCGACACGGAGATGTAGTTAAGCAAGAATGGGATTTGAAATCTTTTAGGAAAAACCCCGTATTGCTGAATAGTCATAACTACGGAGATGCTACCGAGGTTATAGGTAGGATTTCAAAGATTAAGTCAAAGGATAAGGAATTAACGGGAAAAGTCCATTTTGCTGTTAATGAAAATCCTAAAGCGAAAATTGTCTTTGATCTTTACGCAGGTGGTTTCTTAAATGGTTTCTCTGTTGGTTTTATTCCTAAAAAGTTTGATGACGATGATTTCTCTATAATTGAGGAAGCAGAATTATTAGAGATTAGTGCTGTATCTGTTCCTGCCAACGCATTCGCTTTAGCAAAAAGCAAAGGAATTGAAGTAGATAAGTTGTATAAAGATAAAGAAGAATTGAAAAAACAGGAAACAGAAGAAGAAATAAAGGAAGAAATAGAAGAAAATCCGAACGATGAAGAAATAAAAGACGAGGAGCCGGAAGAAGGAAGCGAAAAAGAATATAGATGCGAATTGAAAGACCCTAAAGATTTTGAAAAGTTTTTTAGGAGAGAGAAATATAAGAAAGTTGGCGATAAGGAATTAGATTATATTTTTGGTATTAAGTCAAATAACAAGATAGAGATTCAATCAATTGCTTACCCAACAAATCAATGGACTGAAAGCGAAGCACGAAATCATAGTAAAGAAATGGGTAAGTTTATCCCATCAACAAAGTTTTTCGGTCAAGATACTTGGGACGATACCGGTGATATGATTAGATTAAAAGTAAGAGATATTGATGAGTTTGTTAAGGGAACTTTTGAAAAGGTAAATGTAAAAAATGAAATACCGAAGATAATAGGAATAGTTGCACAATTAAAAGGTGCTGATTATAAGTTATTACAGAGCTTAACATTTCCTAAAGAAGACGGGTGGACTCTTGATGATTCAAAGAAATGGTTTGTAAATAGACAAATGGAAATCCTTAATCTTATACCAAAAAAGGTAGAGGAAAAAGGTTGTAAGAAGACGAAGAAACCTAAAAAATCAATAACCGAGGTAATTCGCGGTCTTAGCGAGAAAATTGAAGTCGAAACTCGTCTAACAGACGACAGAGCTAAGAAAAAGCGTATTATCAATGAAGGAATTAGAAAACTAATTAAAGCAAAGAAGTATTTATGAGTGAACTAATTAAATTAGCTCGTAAATTGGTAAAGCAAGGATTCGCTTCTGCAGATGAGAAAGACAAAGTTAATGAACTCTACAAAACTCTTGACGATGACGAACAGGAAACTGTTAGTTCTGATAAAGAGCAAGTAGATAAATTACCTGAGGAAGCTCCTGCAGAAACTGAAGAAGAAACCGAAACCGATGAAGAAACTGAAAAATCTATTGCTAAACTATTCGAGAAGCACGGTAGCAAAGTTAAAAAAGAAGTTGCTGAAGACCTAAAGAAAGAAATTAAGACTTGGTTAAAAGAGCAAAAAGACAACGCTGAAAAGCAAGTTGGACTTTACGCTCCGGAAGCTAAGAAAGAAAGAGAGCAAAGAGTAAGGGTTAATGCATATCTTCGAAATCTCTTTAGTGCCGTATTGAAGGGTGAGGATAAGTTTGATGCTAAACTTAAAGAATTATCAACAAGCACAGGTGGGTCTCCTTATGGGGGCTATGTGGTTGATAGTGAATTAAGTGCAGAAATCAGACACCTTATTACTGATTACGGAGTAGCACGAAGGGAGATGCTTGGGCTACAGCTTACAAAGAATAGTTATAAGGCAAACGAATTGATTACTGATGTTTCTGTATATTGGGTTGACGAAGCCGGAGCAATTTCTTCTTCACAGGTAGTCCTTGGTCAAAACACTCTTGAATTAAAGAAACTTGCAGTTATTGTTTCAATGACTAACGAGCTTCTTGAAGATCAAGAAATTGACCTATTCGCTTTCATTGCTTCACGAGTAGCTGAAGGTTTTGCTAAAGCTGAAGATGACGCATTCTTTAAGGGCGATGGAACCTCCACTTATGGCTCATTTACAGGGCTTTTAGAAAGTTCTGATATAAATGAGGTTACAATGGCTGGAACTACATTTGCCAGTATTGATGCTGATGATTTGATTGATATGGTTGATTCAACACCTGCAGGGGCATTAGCTAACGCTAAGTTCTATATGCATAGAACTGTTATGTCCTATATCAGGAAGTTGAAAGACAGCAACAACGAATATATCTATCAAAGACCAGCTGACGGCGGACCCGCTACGATTTGGGGTTACCCAGTCGTGTTAGTAGAAAGTATGCCTGCTAAAACTGATACTGCAGCCGCAACTTCATTCGTCTTATTTGGCGACTTGAAGAAGGGTTGTATATTCGGTTATAAGGGTGCTTTGAGAGTTGAGAGATTCAATGCCGGTGTTATTACAGATGTAGCCGGAACTGGAACTGTTAACTTGATTACTACTGACCGAGAAGCAATTAGGTGGATTGAGAGAGTTGGTTACCTACAAGTAATCACTACCTTGAATAAGCCAATTACCAAGCTTACAACCGCTACATCAGCATAGTATTGATTGTTTATAGGGTGGGGGTAGTCGCTAAAGGGCTTGCACCCCCACAAATAAGCAATGAATATGATTAAAGCAGGATATTATTACAAAAATAAAAAAACAGGTAAAAAGGTGTTTTCTCATACTCTATTAGACCCTAAAAAGTATGAAATAATAACAATGGTAAGGAATAAGCCAATAGATGACGAAGACACAACAACAAAATGCCAGCAAAAGGATATACAACCGAAGAAAAGGTAGAGGAGTATTTAGGAAAGAGCGTAAGCACAGATGTTTTAACAGACATTATTTTGTATGTTGAAAAGTTAATAGACCGAATTACAGGAAGGAACTTTAAGGCAGATACATCAGCTAGTTATCGTTATTATGACGGGGACGGAAGTCAGGACTTGGTAATTGATGACTGTATAGATATTTCGGAAGTCAACATCGGAAATAACTATTATGGAGATAGTTTTACTGAAGTAGGAAATACAGGAACGAATAGATATTATACATTACCTGCAAATAATAGTGCTGATAGTGTCCCGATTAGAAAACTCCATTTGAGAGTGATGTTCTTTACTCTTGGATTTCAAAATCAGAAAATTAAAGCAAAATGGGGATATTCAGAAACTCCACCCGAAGACATTGTTTTGGCAGCCACGATTTTAGTATCAAGTATTTATGAAGGCGGTAGATCAGGAAGTGTCGGCGGTGTTCAGTCAGAGAGAATCGGGGAATATAATATAACTTATAGCAATTCAAAGGTTTTAGAAGTAAAGAGGGCGATTGATATTATTAACAGCTATAAGAAGTTTGAAATATGATAAGTAGATTTTACAAAACTACATTTAC
Organism: uncultured Planctomycetia bacterium; assembly: GCA_964605645.1. Taxonomy (GTDB): domain Bacteria; phylum Omnitrophota; class Gorgyraeia; order Duberdicusellales; family 4484-171; genus PXAH01. The sequence goes on along the minus strand of CAZSDJ010000014.1, from coordinate 28,523 downwards.
AATTTACAGAATGGTTTGGACTGGTGATAGTTCTTCAACATTAGCGAATCAGGGGACATTTTCAGGACACATACAACAGGCACAACCCCAGTTATTAGAGCATTACGGGGGAAACTTATCAGATATTTTTACAGTATGGTGCGATGAGGGGACTGATATTGAGGAAGGCGACAGAATAACTACTAATGGAAACGGATATAGGGTTAAAGCAATTAACACAAGAAATTATATTAGTAGCTCTAATAGTCATTTAGAGCTTGTGGTTACGAAAGAGCAAGACTATGCCTCAGTTTAATATAGAATCAAGAGGGTTTAAGGAATTTAAGGCTGCGATTAAAAGAAATCCGAAAGTAGTAAGCGATGAGGTAAAAAAGTTTTTAGTTAGAGGAATAGCGGAGTATAATAGAGGTATATTAAGAAATCCGTGGCGATTAGGTGGCCGAGGAGGTGGAGCACCTTATAAGACAGGACATTTAAGGGATACACACAGAAGGGAAATAGCGAATTGGGAAGCAAGGGTTTATCCGACTGCTCCGTATGCTTTAGAAGTCCACGAAGGAACAGGAAGAATGAAAGGAAGACCTTGGATGGACTATATTTTTCAGACCAAAGAAGCAGAGGTTAGAAAATTAGAAAACGATTTAATAAAAAACATTGTTAGTCAATTAGCCAAATAGTATGCCAACAACAAGGGTAGTAAAAACATTATTGGATAAGATAGATACAATCGTTTCGGGAATAACGAGTATTAAAGAAGTCCATAAAAACCCAACGAGTAATTTTGATAACTTTCCGGCTTCGGTTTATTTCTTCGCAGATTACGAGAATAACTTTCAGTCAACGGCAGATAACGAGAAGATCTATATGTTTAAGTTATTCGTTATAGTAAACCTTAATCAGAAAAGCAAGAATAGTTTTTATTATAATATAATGCCGGATTTGATAGATGATGTTAACGAAGCTTTTGATAGCGGTTGGTCAGGTAGTGATATTAACGGACACAGAAGTTGGATTAAAGTAGAAAATGGAAACGGCTCTTTGGTCGAACAAGAGGGCGGAATAGAGGGCGTAATAGAGTTTAATATATCAATTAAATTATTAACAACAAATTAACAAATGTTAACCGAGTAGGAAAGGTTAATATATAAAAATATGAGTGAAATAATAGGTAGAGATATTGAAATAGGTGTAGGTATTGAAAAAGTTAGAGGTACCGCACAATTAACCGCTGAAAAGTGGATTAAACACGCAGTCGCTAATATTATAGCGAAAGCCGAGTATGTAGAGGATAACTCCCGAATGGGGGTTATAGAAGATATGGAGCAAAGGCGTGTAGTTCAAAAATGGATAGAGGGTGAGCTTTCAGGTATAGTTCAAGCTGATATGATAGGATACTTGCTCTATAATCTATATGGAGCGGTTTCAAGTTCTAATGTAGTAGGTTCTGTTTATAGCCACGATTTTACAATGCAACAATCCTCTGAACACGCATCGTTGAGCGTCTTTGCTAAAGACGGCTCTGTTCAGCAAAAGGTTTATAACAACGGAATGGTTGCTGATTTAGAGATTAACGCTTCAGTTGACGATTTTGTTAGATTTACTTCTAATTTAGTTGCTAAAGATGAGGCGGCTAATTCAGATACTCCGAGCTATGATACAGAATATGACTTTGTCGGAAAAGACATTACAATTAAGGTTGCTGATTCGGAAGCAGAATTGTCAGGGGCTACGGCCAGTAAGCTAAAGAACCTAAGCATTAAATTAGATTCAGGACTTATTCGGGATCACATTCTTGGCTCTTATATTCCGGACGATATATACAATGCGAAAATGTCTATTGAAGGAACTTTTGAGAAAAACTACGATGACAACACATTTAAGGACTTGTCAATAGATGATAACTCCAAGTATATGCAGATAACGATTGAGGGGGCTACTGATATTGGAAGCGGTAATTATCCTACAATTACCATTCTTCTTTACAAAGTCCAAATTACCAGTTGGGAAAGATCAGGAGATAAAGACGCATTGGTTACCGAAAATATCGGATTCAAAGCTTTCTATAATCAAAGCGATAGTAAGCAGTCAAAAATCACATTACAAAACTTAACAACGGAGTATGATACTCCAGTAAGCGATTAGTATGAATAGAGCAACAAAAACAATTCAATTATCTGATTACGATGTAGATATTAAGGATTCATTGACTTGGGGCGAAAACGAGGAAATTGACGCCTCTGTAATTGAAGGAGCCAGTAGTGTAGATGTTAGCGGATTAAAGGATTTTGATATGGGAAAGGCAATGAGAAACCGAAAGTATAAGGTTATAGAGATTGCTATTGTTTCTATTAAAGACAAAAAGGGGAAAGAAGTTAAATATAGCAGGGAATGGTTAAATAACCTTTCTATTGAGGAAGGGGATAAAGTTTATCAGGCCTGCGAGGAATTAACAAAAAAAAAATAGAATTATCTAATTTAGCACATCAGCTTTTAGGTAAAGCTACACCGCAGAAAATCGTCTTAATGGAACTTTTAAGCAAAGAGTATGGTTGGACTATAAATGATATAAGAAACCAGCCACAGGACGAGCTAATGGCTTATATCACTATAATCAATACTCGTAATCAATTAGACAATGCCAAATCAAAGAATACTTGAAATCTTAATAAGGGCAAAGGATAACGCATCAAAGGAGTTAGGAAAGATAGGCGGTATTCTTGAGAAAAACAAACAAGCGATTAGAAACGCTGGAATAGCGATGACCGCTTTTGGTGGTGCTGTGTCTTTAGGAATGAAAAAGGCAGTTGACGAAGCGAAGGTTGCTGAAGGAACATATAACAAATTCAATACTGTATTTGGCGAACACTCAGAAGATATGATGTCTTTTGTAAAAGACCTAAGGAAAGAGATGCCTTTAGCAACACACGAAATTGCGAGATTAGGAGCTGATATGCAGGATTTACTTGTTCCTATGGGATTATCAAGAGGATTAGCTACAGATATGTCTCAGGGGTTTCTTGATGTCGCTAACAAAATCGCAGCGTTTAACGATGCAGATCCGTCAGATGTATTAGAAGCAATTAAATCCGGTATTGCTGGGTCAGCAGAGCCATTAAAAAGATATGGTGTTAATGCTTTAGAAACATCTCTCGAAGCAAGAGCATTAAAAATGGGATTATTAGAAGCTGGACAGGGATTTAAGGATTTAGAGCCCGAAGTTAAGGTGCAGATTAGGGCACAAGCGTTGTTAGCTCAGGTAGTTGATAATTCCTCTGACGCCATAAATGGATTTGAAAAAAATAACGATTCTCTATTAAGAAGACAGCAAGACTTACAAGCCAATATGAAAGAGCTGTCAAAAACGATAGGTGATTTCTTAATCCCTATATTTGACGCAGTTGTTAAAAAAATGCTTCCGATAGTTAATAATATGATAGCTTGGATTAAAGAACACCCCAAGCTTTCTAAATGGATATTCATTATCGTAGGAGCGTTGGGGGCTTTAATGGTTGTTTTGGGACCGCTATTGATAATACTGCCAGGACTAATTTCATTCTTTGGGATAATGGCGACTGCAATCGGGTTATTACTAAGTCCTATTGGATTAGTAGTTGCCGCAATTATTGGATTAGTTGCAGCAATCTTATATGTATGGAAGCACTGGGAGGAGTTTAAGAGTGGAGCATTATTGATATGGGAAACAATCGCAGAAGCAGTAGAAAAAGCTTGGAACAAGATAAAAGAGATTATATTAGGAGTATGGGAAAAGATTAAAAAACCGATTGAAGCAGTTACGGGTTTTGTTAAAAATACCGGCTCTAAGATAAAATCAGGAATAGAAGGTGTTAAGGAAGGAGCATCGTCTTTATTAGAAAAAGCAGGATTAAGTTTTGATAAAGGGGGGATAGTTCCCGGTCCGACAGGAGCACCCGTTCCCGCAATAGTTCACGGGGGGGAAATGATTATCCCTGCAGACAAAAAGGTTGGTGGAAACAATTTTAGCTTCAATTTCGCAGGAGCTTTTATTGGGAACATAGAGGAGTTTAAGAAACAGCTTATTTCGTCTATCAATAGAGATGCCGAATTAAGGTCTGTAGCAGGAGAATGAATATAACATTTGACAGCACAGAAATAGTAAATGGGGATTATGTCCCTAAATACGCAAAGCACGAAACTGTCGCAGATCGTGTTCTTAATATGTTAGAGTTAGCAAGAGAAGACGGAGCTGTTTTAGTTAATGATAAATACGGAGTTAAAAAAATAGTAATAAGAGGAACAATAACAGGAAGCTCACAATCTAATCTTGAAAGTAAAATTGATACATTCAAAGAGTTGTTTTCAAGAACCGCAAAAACTTTAGCGATTAGTTGGGCTGGTGGAACACGAAACTATATCGCTTATTGTTCAAGACACGAGTTTAATAGAGATTATGTTCATTTATTTTTCTGTCCGTGGGTTGCAGAGTTTATAGTTCCCGAAGGATTTGGTAGGGAAACAACAGAAGAAGCATATAATAGTTCTTTTTCAGGACATACTGAAAATGAAATAGCATCAGTAAGCGAGGGTAGTAAAGCACCTAAACCTTATGAGATAAGGATTAGTCCCTCCTTATTAAGTGCAAGCGGTGAGAAGGGTATATCTTTTTCTTGCGGTGGAAAGAAGTTAATCTATACTCAATCAAGCGATTTATCGCAAGGGGATATTTTAGTAATAAATTGCGAAGACGGGGAGGTTACACTTAATGGAAATGAGGTTGGATTTTTCGGTCCCTTTCCTTTATTTGATCTTGGAAATAACTCATTTTCGGTAGAGATAGGGGAAATATCGGTAGCTGGTGATTGGGGACAGGGTGGAAGTGGAGAAGATGTTTATGATACTAAATATAAAGCACAGAGTTTCGTTGTCCCTTGGAAAGACGAGAGTTTTCAAGTAATCTCAGCGAATATATCAGCAACAGGAAGTCCACCTAACGGGGTTACATTAAGAGTGGAAACAGATGACGGGGGTAAGCCTTCAGGGACTTTAGCAGATGTTAATGCAACTGTAACTGTCGCATCAGCTTCTTTGCCAGATATTGTAGATAAGTATAAGTTTCAATTCGCTAACGCATTTACATTAGAAGCCAATACAAGATATTGGTTAGTGGTTCAAACATCGGGTGGGGACGCTTCAAATCATTATAATTGGGTTAAAACAACGGATCATTATAATAATGGAAATAGTGCTTATTCAAATAATAGTGGGACTGATTGGACTGATGAGCCGGATAACGATTATAATTTTGAGATATATGTCGGTGGTAAAAGAGGGGGAACTGTAAACAACTGTAGTGTTAGAATTAGTTATTATCCATATTTCCTATGAAGAAAGTATTTTTTAAGATTTTTAATTCAAGTGGAGAGTTAATCGTTGAAAACTGGACTGATGCTAATTTCGTGGGTTTTACAAAGAGAATTAACGGTGGGTTAGGATTATGTAAAATTGAGTTAGGTAGAGAGTTTGACGATTTTGGCGAGTTTGATGATATCAAATTAGGAAACGAAGTGCAGGTATGGGTTCACGATGATGACAGCGAAGATGATTTTGGAACGCTAATATATTCAGGATATATTTCAAGTTATGAGCCGACATTAGAAAACGGGCAGGAAAAAGTAATTGTAAATCTATTGGGGTATTATACTTTATTAGAGCAGGACATTTACAAGAATGGGGCAACGCTAACAATTACCGAAACAACTGAAGATGTCGGAGTGATCTTTAGAAATATAATGACAAGATACAGAGCCGAAACGACTAATCCTAAAATACATTTTAGTTTGGATAGTGTTCAAGAAACTGGAAATGACGGGAGCTATGAGTTTAATATAATGACCTATCGGGACGCTATTGAAAAAGCAAGAGAAATGGCTCCGGAAGGGTGGTATTGGTATGTTAATCAGTATAACGAGATTAAGTTTCAGGAAAAGGCAAGTAGTCCAGACCACTTGTTTATATTAGGCAGACACTTTCATAAAATTAAGGTAGTTAAAAGTGTAGAGAAAATAAAGAATATAGCTATTGTTAGGGATAGGAGTGCTATTGAGGAAATAAGAGAGGACGACCTATCAATAGCTGATTATAGTCGTAGGGTTCAAAAATATAGCGATTCAAAAATTGGTGATGTAGCCACAGCACAAGCGATTGGCGATTCAATTATCAATACTTATAAAGATCCCGAAATTAAGGTTGTGGCCGAGATTATAGATAATTATTCGGGAAAAGGATATGATATTGAATCAATAAATCCCGGTGATACTTGTTATTTTGAAGGGTTTGAGCATTTGTTATCAAACACATTTAAGTATAATTCTTTAATAACAGAGGTCGAATATACGCTGGATAAAGCAATTATAACGATTGAGCCATTGAGGGCAGGTATTATTGATACCCAAAAAAGAATGCAAAAAGAAATAGAAAAAATATCAACAGATATATAAATCAATGAGTAATGAAAGTAAATTAAACGAAATTTCAAAAGTTCTCGGAAATCTCAGAGAAGATATAGGGTATATTAAAGGAGAAGTAAAAGGTATTCACGACCAAACAAAAGCCACGAATGGGCGAGTTAATAATTGTGAAGACCGAATAAACGAGAACGAAAAAAAAATTGACCAGCAAATTGGAAAATCGTCAGGAATAGCTTTTGTTATTTCAGTCTTAATTGGAATAATCGCCTTATTTTTAGGAAAATAGTTCTTTTTAGGAGTAGCGAAATTGAAAAAATACATAGATAGAATACCAGTAATCAATTTAATCGCAGACAAGAAAGGTGGCAACAATGAAAGTAGAACTGAAATACGATGGATATGTGGAAGACGAAGTCGGCAAGATAACAGTCGCAGAAATCATCAGGAAATCACTGAAAGCAGGAAATATCCTTGCTATAAGGATTAGAGAGATTTCATCGGAAAAACAGGAAGATCAACAATTCGAAAGCATTGAAGGTTGTGCAGCGATACGATAGTCCTTCGCTACCATAGGGCTTTAAGCCACTAACGATGTAAATATATACTATTCCTTAGTGAGCTTAAACAAAAGGGGGACCAGCCAACACAATCCTATTATAAAGGACTGCGTCCCCCTAATTTTTACAAATATATGAATAAACCAAAATTTTTAATCATACATCACGAAGGAGCGTCTAACGGATTTTATTCTGTTAATGCTTGGCATAAAGAAAAAGCGAAACAATATCATAAAGAGAATTATAATACTCTTTTTTATGAAAAAGATTATATTTCAAAGTTAGGATTTTTCTGCTTATACCATTATTATATTGATAAATCCGGTAAGGTTTATCAAGCAAGATTAGACGAGGAAGAAGGCGGACACTTAAAAGGAATGAATAATGTTAGTTTAGGTATATGTTTAATGGGTAATTTCAATAAAGATTTCCCTACTAAAGAGCAGGAAGACGCATTAAGAAAGCTTTTGATAGAGAAAATGGATAAGTTCACAATTAAGATAGACAATATATATCCACATCGTCATTTCGCCAAAACCGACTGCTATGGACTTTTAATAGAAAATAACTGGTTAAAAGATTTAATTAGTGATAAAATTAAAGAAGAAATAACAGATATGGTTAAAGTAGAAAAAATTGAAAAGCAAATTAGTATTATTGAAAAAATAATAATTATATTAACTAAATTAAGAAACCTAAAATTATGGAAACATACTTCTTCAGTAAAAAAATAACTGTAACCGATTCACAGCAAACATATACTTTCCCTAACCCATTAAGGTCTTTTACAATTATTAACTTAGGGGGAGCAGATGTTTTAATAGAACCGGAAAACGACATTGATACAGATAGTCCCATTATTCCAAGACGGGGATCTTTAGATTTCAAGGTCGGATTTCTAAATATAAAATATAAAACAGCGAGCGGAAGCTCTACGATTTATATCGTAGGGACTAAGCACGAAAAAAGCTAATGAAAAAAATACTTTTAATAACATTATTATTTGGGCTTGTTAGTCCAGTTTATTCGCAAACCTTCGGGGGCTTTCCTTTATGGTTTCTTAATAGCGATGGTAATGCGGAAATGATAGAAACATCATCTAATCTTGCAGTCCCTAATTACGATTGTTCGGGAAATGCTAACGGGGGTAAGCTAACTGCTGATGCAAATGGGGTGATTACTTGTTCAGATGATACTTCGGGAGCTGGTGGCGGTTCAGCGATAATCCTTGATTTAGGTGATGACGGGAGCAATGATTCAGTTGATATTTCAGAAATTGCTATAACCAATGATACCAATTCTATATTTACCGAACCTTCAGCAGACAAACTACTGATAGATTTATCTAATAATTGGCCTTCAGCTGACACAGCAGACGCTTTAAGCTCTAACGGGGGTAATTGTTCTGCTGGTAATTCTCCTCTTGGTATAGATGCCTCTGGGGCTGTAGAGAGTTGTTTTGATGTGTGGACGGAAGCCGAAAATACATCAGCAGGATATATATCAGGTAATGAGAGTATAACTCTTTCGGGCGATATTTCGGGAACGGGGGAAACTGCTATTACAACGACTATTGGAAATGATAAAATACTTGAATCAATGTTGAAGTCAGTTAATGCTTCTGCCGATGAGGATATCTTAACATATGAAGCAACGACAGGTGATTTTGAATGGCACACACCTGCAGAGTTAATATCAGTAGGGGATAACATCTCTTGGGATGGGACAACCTTGAATGTCGCAGACAATTGGTGGAACGCATTAACAGATATGACTTTGACTGATACTTATCTTTATGTAGGTAATGGTTCAAATAACCCTGTCGGAGTAGCGATGAGTGGGGACTGCGTAATAGACAATACGGGGGCAATCACTTGCGACCACGACGCTTTGGATAATTTTGTCGCTAATGAGCATATTGATTGGACTCAAGACCAAGGGGCTACGAATATCCACTCCGGAAACTATACCGATACAACCTATACAGCAGGGGGAACTCTTTTAGATCTTACAGGGACTATATTCTCTGTTAATGAAGGAACTTTAACCGATACAAAAGGTTGTTTATATTCTGCTGGAACAGGATTAGTTTGTAATTCAGATTTCTTAACATCTTCTCCTTTCGGAGCTGATATAAATGTCGGGGAATTAGCGAATGAAGATTTTGGGGACTTTACTTGCGACGGAGCTTCTTCTTGCACCTTAGATGAAACCTATTTAACTGGAAATGAAACAATAACATTATCAGGCGATATTTCGGGTTCAGGGGAAACAGCTATAACTACTACTATTGGAGCTGATAAGGTATTAGAAAGTATGCTTAAAGCCGTTGATGCTGCCTCTGATGAGGATATACTAAGTTATGAAGCTACTACTGGGGATTTTGAATGGCATACTCCTGCCGAAATGATAAGTGCAGGCGATAACATTTCTTGGAATGGAACAACATTAGATGTAGCTGATAATTGGTATGATACTTTAGGGGAATTACAAACAGCGGTTTCAAATGACTTTCATAATTTAGGGGGAACTGATGATGATGATCCCGAAGCTGGTGATGTGCATTGGACTGATTTAACTGATGACGGAACTTTTACCGATACTCAATTATGTGCTTATGATTTAGCTAATACAAGAATTGATTGTAATGTGGCCGATAACTCATCTAATTGGGATACTGCCTATGGTTGGGGTGATTGGAGCGGTCAAGGATTTATTACAGATATAACAGGCGAAAGTATATTTGATTTATCAGATGTAACCGCTGACCCTAACGCAGATAGATTAGCAATGTGGGACGACGACCCTGGAACAATAGCTTGGTTAGATTATTCAGGTTGGGATACTACTGCTTATACTGGTGGCGATGCGATAACTATAACAGCACATCAAATTGATTTTGACGGAGGAGCTTCACCTGGTGGAGAGCTTGGTGGAACTTGGGCTTCACCGACTATTGATTCGGGAGTATTTGATGATGAGTATGTCGAGTTAGGCGATAGCTTTTCAGGCGATATTACAGGAGCTTATAACGCAACAGATATAACGGAAAGCGTTTTAGGAGTAGGTGGAAGTGATACTATCTTTCCTGCAGACCCTAACGCTGATAAGTTCTTAATGTGGGACGATGACCCTGGCAATCTATCTTGGGAAGACGCACCCGCTTCAAGTTTAGCTTCTGTATTAGGAGTAGGAGCGGACGCAAACGATTTAGATATTACTTCATTAGATAAATTAGAAGGAGTAGATGCACAGGTTTATATTGATTTAGGAACAGACGGGATAATTGAAATAGAAGCTGACATTGGTATTCAATTCGGATCTGCAGGTGTTCAATTATTAGATGACGGGGACGGAGCAATTACCTTAACAGGATTAGGGGACGGATTTGACGAAAATCTTGTTATTAACTTTGACGATACCGAAAACCAAATTGATATTACTTCGGGAACTGGTGTAACCGATATTGATTTTAACACAATCAATTTAATGACTGACCTGTTAGATTTAGGGACTAATACTCTTAATGATACAGATTTAGGATATATTCTTGGTTGGAAAAGTGGAGTAGACGGCTCTAAAATAGACGGAGAGGATATTTATGATGATACCATTGACGCCGATAGTTTAGATTGGGGAGCTTTCACCGACTTAGGAGAAGGCGGATCTGTTATTTGGGGAAACATTACTGCTGGAGAATTAGCTGATGATAGTATTATAGACGCTGATATTGACGATGACGGAAACTTTACATTTACCGGAACTTGGGATTTTTCAGGAGGTGATATAGTTTTGCCCGCAGGTTCGGTAGATGCAGGAACTTACGCATCGGCTTCGATAGACGGGGACGATATTAACTCTAATATCGCAGGAAGAAGTTTAACCTTAACAGGAGCAAGTCCCGATACTTTAGACGCAGATGCGGAATTATATACCGATACAAAGTGTATTTACTTTGAAGAACCGACAGCTGATGACGATTTTAATAGTATATGGACTGCAAACGGATTCGCAGCAACAATTACAAAAATATGGTGTGAGTCAGACCAGACTGTCAATGCCGATTTACAGGTAGACGACGGAACGCCTGCTGATGTAAATGGGACAGATTTGGTATGTGATTCAACACCTGCCGAAGACGAATCTATGGGAGGTGATGCAACGCTTGCTGACGGAGATAGGTTAGATTTAGCAATAACTTCGGTTAGCGGAACTCCAACTTGGGTTTCTATATGTTGGACTTACACAAAAGATGATTAGAAAAATCTTAACTAAAATTAAAAAATTCTTTCTTGCTATTTGGCGAAGGATAGTTAATTTCTTTAAGTGGATATGGAAACAATTAAAGAGGTTTTGGCGTTGGGTAGTTGGTCTGTTAGTAGGAACAGCTTTGGCCGCCTCTTTGACTGGGGGACCGCCAGTAGAACCGCCTAATGTTCAGTTGTATAAAGATTATAAGTTTTCTATGATAAACAGGAACGATGACGGATATATCACTTGGGTTGTGATAAACTTTTATGAAGGAGAGTATAAAGATGTAGATGTGATAGATCCCGAAACAAGGGAAACAAAAAAAGAAGATAGATATGTGAGAACTAAAAAGCTTCAGCAAGAAGAATTACAAAGCCTTAATCAGGAAGTTATAGAAAGAATTAACGGGACATATTCGGTTAGATATACAATAGAAGATTTTGGAAAGATTAAAACTGATGATGAGCTAAGAGAGTTTTTAGATGTAGAGCTTGAAAAATTGAAACCGGAAAGGAAATCAATAGAAGTTCAAAAGGTCAAAGAAAATAATAAGTATAAAATCAAATGAAAAAGATATTAGGAATAATTTTATTATTAACACTTCTCACTCCGAGTTTTGTTTTAGCTGATACTCTGACGGTTTATCCTGAGGCGGGAACTGGCGGAGATAATAATACTTGTGATGGGGTGGTTACTTATCAAGGTGATGGAACTAATACTTTTTCTTATTTAGTTTCAGGTCCTGGTGATCGGCATAATGATACTGATGATTATTTCAGTGTTCACGTAATTTCTCACGGAACCGGTTCTGGAGACTGGTTCAGAATAGGAAGAGCTATAGTTACTCTTGATACATCAGCATTAACTTCAGATGCTACAATATCAGCTGCTACTTTTAGTCTATATCCTTATAGTACCAATAAAACTGATAATACAGGATGGAAAACAGATATCAATATTTATTCATCTAATCCAGCATCTAATAATGAATTAGTTGATGGAGATTATGATAGTTTAGGAACTACAGCTTATTCTACAGCAATAGATTATGATGATTGGGGTACTGGTGCTTATGAAAATTTTTCTTTTAATTCCACAGGTAAATCAGCAATTAGTAAAACTGGTATAACAAAATTAGGAGCAAGGTCAGCAAAGTATGACGTAGCGAATTCGTCGCCCTCTTTAGGCAGTGGTAGCGATAATTATACCAGTATTTATTCGTATCCAGCAGACGAAGCAGGAACTTCAAAAGACCCCAAGTTAGTGATTACTTATACACTACCAACAACAAGAAGAATAATAATAACAGAATAAATCTATGAAAAGAAAAATTAAAAAATACTTAATACCGATAATTTTAATAGTTTCGCTTTTAGCGAATGTAATTTATTTTTGGCTAATTCCGGCTTTTAATAGATATAAGCAAGAATTGATTAACAAAGGAATCGTTTATGTTTTTGTAAAAGCAAAAGAGTTAGGTAGCGTTCGTCTTAATTTAGAAGACGAAACTATACAGCTTCAAATAGTGAAGTAAAAGGTCGTAAGACAAATCACTAAAAAACAAATCTATGAAGATCGTTAAAACTGCTTTAACTACTTTGTTAAAGTTAATGAAGTCAAGAACATTTTGGACTGTTATTGTTTTATTTGTCGTTAATGGAATTGAGGGAATAAGAGAGTATATCCCTGCAAACTCTTTACCTTTAATTGATGGGATACTCGGAATACTTACTATTTATTTTGCTAAAGTTAATCCAAAGGTTAAATTATAGTTTTCCACAGAATGTGTAAAACTACGATTTGACCCTACCTGTGGTTGTGGTAAGCTTATAGTATAAGGTTTTAAATATTGACTTATATAAAGTTGTCCAGTATAATGAATAAAAGCGAGAGGTTGCTGGACACACCTCTCGCTTTGTTTATATAAAATTATGGCAGAAAATAAGTTTCAAAAAATGGTATTAAGGGCTTTAGGAACTAAGCCGATATTATTCAATCCCGATCTTGCTAGAATGTTAGGCGACATCAAGGCGGGGCTTTTTTTTAGTCAGTTATTATTTTGGTGGAAGAAAGGACGAGAGCCGGACTGGATATACAAAACCATTAAAGAGATAGAAGAAGAAACATCGCTGACGAGAAGGGAGCAAGATAGGGCTATCAATATCTGCCGGAGCAAGGGGATAATCAGAGTTAAGTTAAAAGGTTATCCCCCGAAAAGACACTTTCAAATTGACTTAGACGAATTAACAGAACTCATAATGTCTTACGAGGATACTCTTTAATTTTTTTTAAGTCCTTCAATTTGTCCAAAAGGGACAAATCTATTGTACCGATTGGACAAAACATATATATAGTATATACAGAGAATAATTATATTATAATTATATTAACAACAGACAATTCAGTATACAATACTGGTTTCGCCAAAAAAGGCGAAACAGGTCTATTAAAAAAATGAGTAAAGAAAAATTATTTAACTTCTTAAAAGAAAAAGGAATGTTTAGAAATTATACATCTTATAACAACTATCATGCTGACAAAGAGCATTCAGGAATTGAAGACACAAAACCAAAAGCCGAAACTTCTAAATTGGAAGTATGGAAAAAAACCTTAACAGATGAAGATCAGAAACGATTTAATTATATGTTTGAGAGTTGATTATTCTTAACAGGGCTTGACAGGGTCTTTGAATATGATAATATTAAAGTATAAAGGTCGAATGTTAAAAACTAATTAAAAGGACTTAAATATGGAACAAATAAAAAAAGGTTATCTTATCCGTCCGGAGGAGTTAAACGACGAATATGATGAACCAGCTATATTCCGATTGTGGTTAGATGAAGGTCTAATTACAGAGGAAGAAAAAGAAAGGTTATTAAGAGATTATAAGATAAAATAACATTATGCGTTTCTACCCCTTTCCCTTACCCTGTTCGTTAGTCATAATGGGCGAATGGGGAAGGGATAGAAGCGAACACTAAAATGAAAACATTAAAAGTAGTAGAGCAAAAAGATATAACCCCAATAGAAGATAGGGTTAAATCATTAAGCGTAAAAGTTAGCACACTAAAAATTACATCTAAAAAAAGTTTAGAGATAGCGAAAGAAGAGTTGAAACAAGTTGGAGCAGCCAAAAACTGGGTTAAAGATCAGAAAGCCAAATTAGTTGACCCTATCAGCTTATCTCTAAAAAACGCAAGAGCATTTTTCAAACCTCTTGAATTAAGAATTGAGGAAGCCGAGCATTATCTCAAGGGTTCTATAATGGATTATAAAAGAAAAATTGACGAGCAAGCTAAAAAGAAAGAGGAAGAAGTCCAAAAGAAAATTGAAGAAGGTGAGATTAGTTTTGAAAAAGCAAGTGAAAAAATTGAAAGAGCAGAAAGCAAGAAAGATGATTTTAATGTTAGAAAGCAAAAAGTAATTAAGGTTGTTGACGAGAATGAAATCCCAAGAGAATATATGATGCCTAATCTAACTAAAATAAAAAATGACGCTTTTGCAGGTAAAGAAATCGCAGGAGTAAAGGTCGTTATAAGAGAAATACCAGTAATAAGATAAATCTATGGCAGAAGCAAAAAAACTAAATGTTAAACAACGAATAATTAAGATTACTAACGAAATAAGAATTGAGAGAAAAGGAAAAAACGATTTTCACAAGTTTGAGTATTTTAGGCCTGACGATGTTCTTCAAGCATTAAATCCTCTTTTGGATAAGTATAATTTAATAATGCTTTTCAATATGGAGTTTTTAGCAGAAAGCCAAATGTATAAAGGAACATTAAGATTAGAAGATCTAAAAGACCAAAACGATGCGATTGATTACAGGTTTGATATACCTCTTACAGATGTTAGCGGAAGCTCTAAAGCACAGGGAGCCGGAGCTACACAGACATATTGTAAAAGGTATATGATAATGAATACCTTTAATATCGCAGAGAATAATTCTGATTTGGATAGTATGAAGCATAAGCCAGTAAAACAGAGTAAGTCAGACGAGAAAAAAGATATGATAGCTAACTCATTAAAAACGATTTCTAACTTGAATGATAAGGATAAACTAACAAAGCTAAGACAAAATCTTAACGGGTCAAATCTTTATACTCAAAAAGAGAAACAGGATTTTAACAAAGCGATAACAGTTAGGTTAAATGAAATCTCTTAAATATCTAAGTTGGAGTAGAATGGACTTATGGGAAAGAAGTCCGAAAGAATATGTCAAAACCTATATTCTTGGCGAGGGCTTTGATAGTCCATATATGGAATTAGGCAGAAGGTTCGCAGATGCGAGAGAACACGCAAAGCCGACAGGCGACTTCGCAATTGACCACCTATGTAATCTTCTGCCGAAGTTCCCCCAACGAGAGATATATATCAAAGCAAAATTAGAAGGTATACCTCTTATTGGAAAGTTTGATGGGGTTAATATCAGTAAAAGGATATTTTGCGATGATAAAACAGCGACAAAATACTCCCAGTCAAAAGCAGATAATTTGGGGCAGATCACATTTTACTATACTATTTTATGGAAAAAATATGGTTGGCTACCGAATTATGCTTTAGTCAATTGGGCGGAAACAAAACGAGTAGGTCGGGAAATAAAATTAACTGGTAATTTCGAAGTATTTAAGACCCAACGCCACATGAAGGATATAATGCTTATGTATCGTAGAATGAAAAGAGCTTGGGCTGGGATACAAGAATTACACAAGAATCAATAATAAATCAATAAAATAAAACTATTTATGTACTTGCCAAAAATAAAAGAAGAAAATATCAAAAAACTTTACTTCTTAAGAGAAAGATTAAATAAAAATGGCAAAGTTTGCTCAATGACTTCATTGGTAAACGATGCGATTAACCAACTAATTTCACAATATGGAAAAACCAAAGGAACAAAAATTGAGGACGGAACAGCAAAATAAAGCACTTCATCTTTACTTCCAATGGCTGGCCGATGAACTTAATAACGCTGGACTTGATATGAGGAAGACATTGAAGCCGGAAATAGATATCCCTTGGAGCAAATCCTCAGTTAAAGAATATATGTGGAAGCCGGTGCAGAAAATGGTTTTAGATAAAAATAGCACAACGCAGTTAAAGAAAGGCGAAAAGGAAATTGACAAGGTATATGATACTCTTAATCGGTATCTATTAGAGAAGTTTGGAGTTCACATTCCATTTCCTTCTATCGAATCATTTTTATTAAAAACAGAATTAAAAGAAAAATATGGAAATAAAAATTGAATTAACGGGGTGGCGAGAGGATATCGCTATCCAGTTAGAAAACATAATTGAAAAAGTAAGAGAGGGTAATCGTTCCGGTGTCGGTTGGGAATTAACTGGCAGGGATAAAGACGATCCCGAAGAAGTAGAGCTTGAAGATTAAATTATAAGTTAATAAATAAAAAATTATGTCAGATAAAAATCCAAACGAGTTAGGAGCATTATGGAAGAAGGTTAGTCAAAAGGGCGAATATATGTCGGGAACTCTAACAATTAACGGGGAAAAAATAAACATTGTTTGTTTTGAGAACCGGTATAAAAAGGAAGATAAACACCCCGATTGGATAGTATTAAGAAGTAAAGGAAGACCAGCTAATTAAAATGAATAAGAATGAATTAAATCAATTAGTTTAATAACTTTATGACCGATGCTGAAATAAAAGAAAAAAGAATAGAGTTTTTACACGCTACTATTGAAAAATACTTAAAGACAGATCCGAAAATAACGGAAAAAGAATTAGCATTTATTATAGTTTGGGAATTAGGAGACATTAGTGGTTTATTAAAACAAATCAAGAAGGAGGTAAGTAGAGGAGAGAAATATAACCCAACCCCCATTATCAATTAACATAAAGAGATGAAAGAAAATATATAGAAAAAATAATTGGAATAAAAAAATAGTTCTTTAATAACCTTTTTTAAGGAGTGCTACAATGGTAAAAATAGCAGTAGTATCAGGGCAGTCTGGAATTGGAAAAGATACCGTTATCAGAGAATTGACAAGTCATTTCAACTTCCTAACATTTCCCTCAATGACAACAAGACCACAGCGAAAAGGAGAAATAGACGGAATACATTACTACTTTTTAACCGAGCGGAAGTTCAAGGAAACCAGAAAGAGAGGAGAGTTGCTTGATTCGGTATGTATATCAGGATACTGGTATGGATTCCCAATCAAGAAGTTCTTACAAGTTGATAGGGGTCTTTATGTTCTGAATCTTGTGCCAGAGAGTGGTTTGGCTCTAAGGCGAATAATACCAGCCAAAACATTCTATCTTCTGTTCCCAAGTAAAAAAGAACAGATAGAAAGATTGTCAATGCGTGGTATGACCAGTTATGAAATGGGCATCAGGTTAAGAGATGACCCTAACCCAAAAACCAAACCAGCATATTATGAAAAAGGCATTATCAATGACGACAGCAAGAAAACAGCACTTCGTATCGCCACCGAGTTTGGCGTAAAGAGGTTTTAATAATCGGGGAAGTGGACTAACACTTCACTTCCCCAACATTTATGAAAATAATCACATCAAATCTTAATAAAAGTAAAGAGATAAGTGAAATACTAAATATGCCCGTTGGAGTAGTGAATATAGATTTAATAGAAATCCAAAGCACCGATGTTAAAGAAGTTATCAAACACAAGATAGAAGAAGCAAGAAAATATGAAGATGATTTTATTGTAGAAGATACGGCTCTTTATTTGGGATTAAATAAAGAGATAGGGGCTTTGATTAAATGGATACCCAACGAAGTAGTAGTTAAAGCATACAAAGGACAACTAGCAATAGCAGTTTGTTGTATTGGACAAAGCAATGGAACTATTATTACTGAAAAACTATCAGGGGAAATAGTAGAGCCAAGAGGAGAAAACGGATTTGGCTGGGACAGGATATTTCAACCCATAGGATTTAATAAAACTTTGGCGGAAATGACCGATAAAGAAAAAAACAGAATATCACATAGATATAGAGCAATTAAACAAATTAACACTATAAAGAGATGAAAAACAAAACAATAGAAGAATTAGAAAAAAATAAAGCAGACATAGAATTAGAAATTAAAAGACGCAAACGAAGAAAAGCACAGAAAGGATTGTTTAAGGACTGTAAAACAAAAATCGGACAATGTTATAGATTCAGAAATAGATATAGTGGAGAAACGGAATATTGGTATATATATGCGATTGTAAAAGATGTTGTTTTAGAGGGTAGCAGTGTTTATATGATATTAGATAAATATGAAAAGACAAAAGATAATGAAATTAAAATATCTATAAACAAAAGGGAATTAGAAACAGTAAGACCAATGCACTGCTGGGATTGGATAAAAAAAGAAGTATTTGAAGAAGAGAAAGACAAGATTATTAACCAATTAACACTATAAAGAAATGATAAATAAAAAAGAACAAATGTATAAAGAGGACGAGTTTATTGTTATTTATCCGTTTTCAGCTAATGAGATATTTAATACTAATAAATACGAAATAGAAAGTTTTAGGAAGAATGGGAAGAAGGTAGTTATTATTAGAGAGAAAGAAAAAGTGGAAAACTCCACTTGTAATGATTAAGGAAGTAAGGTAAAATAAAAGAAAGAGGGGATAAATCCCCTCTAAGAAAGATTGTCTTTATAGGCACAAAACCTACTTGGATATTTGTCTTTACTATTATGACGATTAAAAGCTATAATTATTACACTATTTTATGAATAGGTCAAGAGTTGAGAAACTAAAAAAAAGATGGGAGGAATTAAAAAAAGTAGAAAAGTCTTTGCCTTTTGAGATTGAGGAAGCTAAAATTGAAGCCGAAAAAAGAAGATTAGAAAGGATTAGAACAATTCTTGGATATAAGAAAGATGGATTAAATAATGTGCAGATCGGTAAAAAGTTAGGAATTACAAGACAAAGGGTAAAACAGATTTTAGATGAAGTCGCAAAAAAATAGACAGCGTATTTGGGAAAGAGAAAGAAAAAAACTAATTGAGATTTATCAAGATAAAGGGATTTATTCCTGCGAGTTAAGAGGAAGTAAATGCACAGGTACGTTATATACCGGCTTCGCACATAAACATAAAAGAGTTTGGTATTACGATAAAGAGAATCTATTAGGTGATTTTAATCAAACAATTCTCGCTTGTAGTCAATGCCATTCCGAGATAGAGCATAATAAAGAATTAACAGAAGTAGTCTTTAATAAATTAAGACCAAAAACAATATGAAAAAAAAGATTCTTATTTTAGGGGGTAATGGGTATATAGGAAAAACACTACATAACTATTTAGAAGAAAAAGAATATCCAGTTTTATCTATTGATAACGGAATGAGGGAAGCTTTAGTTGAAGAAATAGGCGGTAGCAGTTTAACTCCTAATCGTAAATATCCTAAACATAAGTTTGGCGATATAACATTTTACTCAGATTTAGAAAAATATATTAAAGAGTTTAAGCCGGATACTATCGTTCATTTGGCGGAGCAACCCTCAGCTCCTTATTCTATGAGAGGCCGTGAAGAATGTAATGCTACTATGCAGAACAATTTAATCGGAACAATGAATCTAATTTGGGCAGTAAAAACAATTAACCCTAAAATACATATTATAAAGCTTGGAACAGCAGGGGAATATCCAGACTGGCTATATCCCGAAATGGAAATACCCGAAGGGTCAAGAGTTAAGGTTCAATATAAAGGAAAGGATTGGGAAATTCCTACACCAAGATATGCGGGTTCGTGGTATCATTTTAGTAAGTTCCACGACTCTTTTAATTTAGATTATGCTAACAGGATTTGGGGCTTGAAGATCACAGATATAAATCAGGGTCCGGTATATGGCGTATTGAATGAAAATTGTCGTTTTGATTATGATGAACACTTTGGGACTGTAGTAAATAGATTTGCAGTCCAAGCAGTTATCGGCCACCCGCTAACTGTATATGGCGAGGGAGAGCAAACAAGAGGTTATATCCATATCAAAAACTCTATGGAATCTATTGAGTTAATGATAGAGAATGAGCCAAAGAATAACGAGTTTAGAGTTATACATCAGGTTACAGAAACAAAGACAATTAACGAAATAGCCGAAATGTTTGCGAAAGAAACGGGAGTTAAAATTAAAAACATTCCTAATCCAAGAGCAGAGAATGGAAAGAATAAGTTTGAGTTTGAAGCTAAAGCACTTCAAGATTTGGGATTAAAAACAATTCCTATGGAACAAGAAATTAAAAACATTATTAAGGTCGTAGAGAAATATAAATCAAACATCAATAAAGATGTTATATTACCAAAAACTAACTGGAAATAATTATGACATTCAAAGAAAAAATTGCGAGAGCAAAAAAACTAATTAAAGAGAATTACACCGATAAAAATAAAAGCATATTTGCTTTTAGCGGTGGAAAAGATAGTGCGGTTTTAATAGATTTAGCAAATAAGACATTAGGTAAAGTGCCTATGCTTGTTGTTTTATCTAATACCGAGTTTACCGAAACATACGATTATTGTATGAAAATGTTAAAGAAGTATGGAAAAAAAGAGCTTGATAAATTAGAGTTTTTTGTTAATGGCGATGACCCAGCAGATTGTTGTAGATCTAAAAAGGTTAATGTGTTCAAAAGATTATTAGAAGATCAAGATGTTTGGTTTTCAGGAATTAGAAAAGACGAAGGGGTTACACGAGGAAACTTCGAAGAAGTAGAAATAAAAGACGGATTAAAAAAAGTAAATCCTATATTAGACTTTACCGAAAAAGATGTTTGGAGATATATAGCTCTTTTCAAAGTCCCTGTTAATCCAGTTTATGAAAGGGGTTATAGGTCTTTATCTTGTAAAAACTGCTCTGTGGTTGAGCAAGATGAAAACGAAAGCGAAAGGGCAGGAAGGTGGAAAGACACAGAACACGAGGGGTGTGAGTGTGGAATACATACAGAGAGTTTGAGAGATGAAAAAATTAAAGAAGATATATGAAAGATAAAAATTACTGGGAACAATACTATAAGTCAGGAAAAGGGAATAGAAAGCCGTCTGATTTTGCTATTTTAATTAAAAGCAATATCAATACAAAAGACACTATTATTGATATAGGAGCTGGAAGTTTTGATGATTCAGTTTTCTTATCTAAAGACAATAAGGTTACAGCGATAGAGCCAAACAACTTTATGAATACGAGATTATTTAATGTGATTAAAATTGATATGGATAGTTATTTCAAAGAAAATAATTATTTTGATGTAGCTTATGCGAGGTGGTTTATCCATTCTATTGATGAAAACGCACAGATTAGATTTCTAAATTGGGTTTCAAGCAATACTAAAATGGTATGTATAGAGAGCCGTCCGGAAATTGGAGCATTTGAGAGCGAACATTATAGGCGATTTATTGATACAGATAAGCTGATTAGGCAACTGCAAGATAGGGGTTTTTCAATCAATTTCTTTTTAGTAGGCCAAGGTCTTTCAAAAAGAGGTAGCGATGACCCTGTATTATTTAGGTTAATAGCACAAAATATGTATTTGTCTAATTTACGGGTTGCTTCGGGAATAATGAAAAAACTAAAAGTTAAGTTTATTCTTGACGGGGGTAGCTTACTTGGTTCTTATAGAGAAAAGAAAGCCATAAAAGGCGATTATGATGATATTGATTTCGTTTGCTTTGATGAAAAAAAGAGAGAAGAAATTAAAAAAGAGTTTATCAAAATGAAGTTTATATTAGTTAAAGATCGGGAAACTATGATGTCATTGAAACGAGGATCTGTAAAGCTTGATTTCTTCTTTCCAAAAGAGGAAGGTGATAAATACTATATTACGCTATATCACCAAAAAAGACCCTTCGCATTACAAGTTCCTAAAAAGTATTGGGATAAATTATCACGAGTAAATTATTACCATTCAGACTTTTACTCCCCTAAAGATACAGAAGGATATTTAACACATAGATACGGGAATTGGCGAAAACCGATCTTACGACCTAATTTCAGTTTTGAGAATTATATTAACAAAAAAGATTTAACAAAATGGTTATAAGAAAAAGTATATATTCAGATAAAATATTTAGTGATGAGGAAATAGACGAAAGAATGAAAACAAGACAGGAAAAGGTAGATGTTATTTTTGCCGAACACGGATTAACAAAAAGATTACTAAAAATAAAAGGGTATAAGTTTCTTATTGATAATCCTATACACGGAAAGGCGTGGATTGATATTGATTCCGAAATGGGACAAACAATTTTAAGAGAAAAAAACTATGAGTAGGGTAGCAATAATGATACATACATTTTTAAGGGATAGGCAGTTGTTTAGCTGTGTTGAAGATATTAAGAGCAATTTTAATGTTCCCTATAAAATATATATTGGCGATGGTGGATTACTGAATGAGGAAAAGTTAAGGTTTTATGATAAGTTAAAGTCAGAAGGACACGAAGTTGTATATATGCCTTTTGACATTTCGCCAGCAAAGAGCCGTAATATATTGGTTAATAAAATTACAGAGGAATATATTTTTAAGTGCGATGATGATTTTAGGATTAAAAGCTCTGATCTACCGAAGGCCATAGAGTTTCTTAATGAGCAGGAAGATATTGGGGTATTAGGATTTCAGGTAAGATCAAGGATTAGGATTTCTGATTATCTTTTTAATGCTAAAAGAGAGGGAAAATCTATAAAAATGACGCAGAAGGTTTTTGACTGGAAGAAATATCGTAATGGGATAAGGTTTGACTTCGTTGATTTGATACCAGATTGCTTTATTGCGAGAATTGATGTTTTGGAGAAAAATAAATGGGACGAGGATTTTTCGGTAGGAGAGGGATTACATTCACATTTCTTTTTAACAATGAAGTTTATCAATAATATAAAGGTCGCTTATACAGATAGTATTGAAATATATCACGATAAAGAGATGCCTAATTGTGCTTTGTATAAAAAATTAAGATTAAGATACGGGGCTGACCCGTCAAAGATATTAAAAAAATGGAAAGTAAATACAATAACAAGACTGTAGGTTTGGCGGTAGTGTCAACGGGTCAATATCATAAAGAGTTTTTTCCTAAGTTTTGGGATACATTTAAGAAAAGATTTTGTAGGGGGTCTGCTAAGCTTTATATTTTTACTGATAGCGAAGTTCCTAATGACGAAAGAATTATTAAAATACCGATTAAGCATTTTGACTGGCCGAAAATGCCCTTACTTCGTTGGGAGTTGTATAGTAAATATATTGATTTATTTCAAGAATATTATATTTTTTCTATCGACGCAGATACATATTTTGAAGAAGATATTTTGTTAAGTCATATTAAGGGTGATAGAGTTGCTACTCTACACAGAAACATTAAGAGAGAAAGAAAGGATTTTAATTACGAAACAAGAAAGGAATCAACAGCTTATGTTTCTGAAGACGAGGGTGAGAATTATTATATTGCTGGTTTTTGTGGCGGTAATAGAGAGCAGTTTATTAAAATGGTTATGGCTATGACTAAATCAATAAGGGCAGATATTGATAAAGGAATTAGGGCAGTATGGGGTGACGAAAGCCATATTAACCGCTACTTTATAGACCATACACCGACAATGGTTTTGACTCCGGAATATATGTGTCCCGAAGGAAACAAAACTTTTAGAGGTAGAATTATCCACGCTTATAAGGATTTTAAGGCAGTTAATTTACCAGACGCTAAAGATAACGATACAGTTAATCCTAAAGAATATAAGAATGTAGTTTTTGCTAAATATAGAATACTGATTACAGGACATAAAGGATATATAGGTTCGAAGTTATTTTTGAAATTAAAAGATTGTCATAATGTCTTTGGAGTAGATTTGAAAGATAATAAAGATATTTTGCTATCTGATTTACCCGAAGTTGATATAATTTATCATTTAGCAGGCCAAGTAGATGTTCAAAACTCTATTAAAGACCCTTTATTTGATGCGAGGAATAATATCTTAACAATGGTTAAGTTGATTAAAAGATATCCAAAAGCAAAGATAATTTATACAAGTTCCGCAGCATCTATTGACCCTAAATCCCCATATGGATTAAGTAAAAAAACCGCAGGCGAGTATCTTAAAATGCTTCATAACAATTTTGTTGTATGCTATTTGCCAAACATTTACGGGGGCGGAAAAAAGAAAGGAGTAGTTAAAAGGTTTATTGAAGACGAGAAACCAAAGCTATTTGGTGGTAATCAAACGAGGACATTTATACACCTATTTGATATTATTAACGCATTAGATTTGTCAAAAGAATGGAAAGCGGGAGAGTATTTTTTAGGTAATGGTAATGATATATCATTATTAGATTTAATCAATGCTACGGGAAAGGAATATACAAAGTGGCCGGCATTAAAGGGCGAAATTGAAAGATCAAGAATGGAAAACAATACTCCTAACTGGGAGCCATATATTAACATATTTGATTATATTAGAAAAAAATGTTGTGTTCGCAATTCCTTATAACTACATTTGAAAGAGAAGAAGGATTAGATAACTTGTTAAAGTCCATTAAAAAGTATTATCCGGACGCAGATATAATTATCGGAAAGCAGGGGGATAATTTACCATATAATTGCGGATTATCTTTTGCGAGAAATAGGTTAGTCGAGAGAGCGAATAGCGAATTTGTGCTTATATTAGAAGACGATTTTATTTTTACCGATAAAACAAACATTGAAGTTTTACAAGAGATATTAAAACGGGACAATAGAATTGGTATAATAGGCGGTAGGGTAAAAGAACAAGGGTTTGATTTTAGCTTCGAACACGATTTAGAAAAAATAGGGAATGAGTTATGGCACACTAAAAAAGAAAAAAGAGAGAAAGACAAAATAAGATTTGAGGGGGCAGATGTAAATTATAGTTTTTACGACTGCATACCTAATTTCTTTTTAGCAAGACGGGAAGCATTATTAAAAAATAAATGGGACGATAGATTAAAATTAGCCGAGCATACAGATTTCTTTCTAAGATTTAATGGTTGGAAAGTAGCTTTTACAGATCAGGTAGAGATAGAAACAAAAAAAATTAACAATCAAACTTATCGTGGTTTTAAGTCGGAAAATCACGCTAAATGTATCAAAACAATGATACGAAAACATAAATTAAAAAAAATAATATATCTTAATGGTAGCACTTTAGAATTAGAAGGCGATACTATTAAGAAATACAGAGTTAATTATGAACATTACAAAAGACAAAATAGAAAAATTGTATAAATTAAACGATGAGCTTATTTCACTTGAAGAAAGAGCTAACAAGGAATCAGTTATAGCCAAAACAGATGCAGAAAGAAAAAGGATTAAAATTGAAAGAGATGGTAAAAAGATTGTAGTTAGCGAAAAAACATTGTGGGACGAAGTTTATTTTAGTGGATTTAATTGTGCAGGTGGAAAGATTTTGAGAAAGAAATATCCTAAAGTATTTGAGTATAGCGAAGAACAGCAAAAAAAGGCGAATGAGCTTCAGGGCTTTATCTTTTCAGAGTTTGGAATTGATTATAAGAAAATGAGATTTAGCGATATTATAAAGGTCGTAGATGCTATGTTAGAATATAAACAGAGATAAAATGAAAAATAAGAATATTGCAGGATTACTTGCCTTCTTTTTAGGGGGATTAGGTATTCACAAGTTCTACTTAGGACAGACAAGAAAAGGTATTTTATATATCCTATTCTGTTGGACTTACATACCCGGCATTATTGCTTTTATCGAAGCTTTAATGTTTTGGTTTGGTAGTAAGGAGGAGTTTGACAAAAAATATAACAAGAAATAATGAATATAGTTGAATCGTATAATCGGGTTGCCGATATATATGATTCCTCTTACTCCGATAATAGAAGCCGGAAAGAGAATAACTATATCAAAAAGTTAATAGACCATTGTTCAAAAGGAAGTGTATTAGATATAGGTAGCGGAACTGGTCTATACTTGGACTTAATACCTACAAAGGATTATGTGGGTGTAGACCCTGCCTTCGAAATGATTAAGATAAGCCATAGAAAACATCTTAATAATATATTTTTTCAAGGGACGATAAAAGAAGTATTTGGTAGGTTTGATAGCGTTATTTCATTGTTTGGTTCAGTAAGCTATTTGGATAAAGAGGAATTACATAAGTTAAAAGAGATATGTAATAATTCAGGATTTTATTTTCTGATGCATTATAAACCAAGATACAAAAGCAGGGTATTGATAAATAATGGATTTAGCGGAATGACTAATTTATCATATTCACAGATTATGAGCAAGTTTTACAATTATAAGGGAGTTAATTTTTATTCGTGGGATCCGTATATAATAATAACAAATAAAAGAATTGGAAACATTAAAGAAATATAAAGATTTTATACAAAGACAAAAATGGGTAAATGCTAAAACATTTATCAGATTTGCACCCCACGAATATATTTTGAAAAACAATTTAGTAGAGGAAGATCAGAGGATATTCGAGGACTTTGTTATTTTTATTAGAGAGAACGGGTATAAGGAAAAGTTTGGTAGCCGAACATATACCTATTATAATTTAAGCAAAAAAAAGTATTGGACTATGGGATCTCCATTAAAAAAAACAATAATAATAAACAGAGCTAATATATGAGATTCTACAAAAAGAAAAATGTTTTTGAAGAAGCACTGGATAGAATCCGGTATCTATACGATGAGTTTGAGGAAGTTTCTATTTGTGTTTCGGGTGGAAAAGACAGCACTGTCATATTCAATTTAGCTTTAATTGTTGCTAAAGAAAAAAACAGATTACCTTTGAGAGTTATGTTTATAGACCAAGAGGCAGAATGGACGCATACGATAGATATGATTAAGAAAATAATGTATAGGAAAGATGTTGAGCCGATGTGGTTTCAAATGCCTCTTGTTATACTTAATGCTACTTCAGGATTACAGCAATGGTTAGAATGCTGGAAAGAGGGGGACGAATGGATAAGAGAAAAAGACCAGATTTCAATAAAAGAAAATATATATGGGACTAATAGATTTAAGGCATTATTCTCTCATATATGTAATCATCATTTCAAAGGAAAGAAGCACGCCTATTTGAATGGAGTTAGAACAGAGGAAAGTCCGAGCCGGTATATATCTTTAACAACAGCAAAAACCTATAAATGGATAACTTAGGGTAGGACAAATAGGGTTAAACCAAAAGATACATCACAAGAACATTATACATTTTCGCCTATTTACGACTGGTATTATACAGATATTTGGAAAGCCATACACGATAATTATTGGGAATATAATAAGATTTATGACTATCAATACCGATACGGAGTTCCGGTTAAAGAGATGAGGGTATCTAATTTACATCACGAAACAGCTGTAAAATCATTGTTTCACCTTCAAGAAATTGAGCCAAAGTTGTATAATAAACTTACAAAGCGAATATCAGGAATTGATATGGCTGGTAAAATGAATAAGGATAATTATTTTGTTAAAGAATTGCCATTTATGTTTAAGGACTGGCAGGAATATAGAGATTATCTTATTGAGAACCTTATCAAAGATCCCCGATTCAAAAAGCGACTTTACAGCTATCGGGACCGCTGGGATAAGATTTTTGTAGATGATAGGCCTGCGAGAGAAAAATGTGCTAAAAAAATAATACAAAGCGTTCTTGCTAACGACCTTGAATGCGTAAAATTAGATAACTTTAGAAACTCTTATGTTAGATTATACCAAAAAGATAAAGAGCGATCTGCTAAAAAACTTGCAGAAAGCAAAAAATAAGGAACAATTCATTAACGAATTGAGAGAGGTGGTTCACGAAATATCCGGAAACAAAAATCCTGTTGATTTGGTTCGTTGGGTAGATATGGACGATGTTGTAGCAAACGACTATAATCCTAACTCTGTTGCTACAAACGAGTTAAAATTACTCCATACTTCTATAAGCCACGATGGATATACCCAACCCATTGTAACCATATATGATCCCGAAAGGAAAAAGTATGTAATTGTAGACGGATTTCATAGATACTATATTATGAAAACCGCAAAGGATATTAAAAAAGTTAATAATGGGAAATTACCAATAGTTGTTCTTAAAAAGGATATTAACGATAGAATGGCATCAACTATAAGACATAACCGAGCAAGAGGGAAACACTCTATTGACGGAATGGGTAATTTGGTATTTAATATGCTTCAAAACGGGTGGAAAGATAATCAAATATGTCAGGAAATTGGATTAGAAGCAGAGGAATTGGCGAGATTAAAGCATATTACTGGATTTTCTAAGCTTTTCAAAGATATGAAATACTAGATCG
>CAZSDJ010000013.1:37298-38920 GCA_964605645.1 uncultured Planctomycetia bacterium | reverse complement strand
TTATGTTTAGCTTTTCAATTTCATCAATATTTACAACCTTCGAATATATAGTTTATTTTGATAGAAATTATCGATAAGCCCTTTCAACAATTTGACAAAATTATATTTACAAAATTGATAATATGGTACTTAATTTTCAGCAAAAAGGTCGCTGTCCCTGCTTTCTTTGTTCTCAGCCATCAACAATAAACTACGTTATTTAATCCTCCGTCATTGGCAACATCTTATAAGCATTCACCTTACTATCTGAAAAATCTAATGGTGTTGGTTGAACGCTAAAAAATAATTAGGTGTGACCCTTTTTACTCTCTTAAACCAATTCGGGCTTCTTTAATCATTGGTTTATATTTTGGAGTGGAAATGGTTAAAATAATTCGGAAAGGCCGTCGATAAATTTAAAAGAAGTACAAGGACGAAAAAAGATGTTGCAAAAAGCATCAAACTCTCTTCGCTCCTGGCTATAAAAAACAGGTTTTGACGAAAGGCGTTTAGCTAAAGATAAATAGGTGAACAAATCCGCGGCAAACTCATCGTGAGCTGTCCAGACACATTCGACAAGGCCGAAATACCAATTGAAAGGAAACAAAAAGTAATAATCAAAGGCAAAAACAAATTGTTGGAAAGCATATTTAGTGGTTACTGTCTTGAAAGGATCTTTTTTTAAAAGGTAATCTTCCTTTTCCGATAGTTGGCTGACCTCTCTACTCTCTAAAAGCTTATCCGGAAATAAGGTTTGAACCAAATCCCAACATCCCAATAAAAATTTATCGGTATCTATCCATTCAGCCGAAAAAATCGCCTCCCGAAACATACCTACAAATTGTTCCGAAAGTTTTTTAATTTTATCTAACGGTATTTCTTCGTCTTCTGTTATCCCAATTTCATTAAGCAATTCATCAATAATTCTGGCAACTGCCTCAAAAACGGCATATTTTACAAATGAAGGTAGTTGGCTCTTGCCTTCCAGGGAAAAATAGGCTTTACCGCGGGAATTTAACACAGCCTTGCCTCGTTTAGGCCGGGACGAAGGCACAAAATCCAATAATTTATTTTTTTGAAGAATACAAGTAGCCCAAAAAAGGAAATCTCTATCCTGGAAAAAATATCTGGGCCAATGATCGGTGTAAATTTTGTTTAAATAACCGGTAGAACTAATTGAGGCTCCTTTAGTAAAAACTTTTTTTAACTCCTCAAAGGCGGTCATTAAAGGCAAGTAGTCAATCTCTTGGTTGGCAGTATGCAGCGAATAGGTAAAACGGTAGATACCCAATGCAAGTTTACTTTCTTCAATTATGCTTTCTTCGTTAACATAACAAGAAACATAATGAGATTTGACGACAGAAGGAGATATTTTAGCAATTCTTTGTTCTACGGATTGTTTTGGCGTAGTGCCTTTGAAGGCAGAACACCAATCTTTCTGCAGCCAGTTGGTTTGATACCAACGCCGGAAGGCCCTGTTAAAAGTGCCGGTATCGGCAATAAACTCCCAATCTTTCAGAGAAATCTTATTTTGTTTAGCAAAAGAACATGAAAGTTCCCAAAAACTCCGGATTTCCGGATAAATTAAATCATCTAAATAATTTTTCGTTTTAGCTTTTGGTTTCATCAATTGAATACTCTTT
>CAZSDJ010000013.1:0-37198 GCA_964605645.1 uncultured Planctomycetia bacterium | reverse complement strand
ATCATCTAAATAATTTTTCGTTTTAGCTTTTGGTTTCATCAATTGAATACTCTTTTATTCACCCTTAAATCTTCTCCTCCACAAAATAACCAATCGGCTTCTTTAGCGCTTTTGCGATTTTGACGAGGGTTTCAACTGAAGGCATCGAGATACCGTTTTCATACCTTGAAATGCTCTTTTGCTTTGCCTTAATTTTTTTGGCAAGATCTGTCTGGTTCATATCCAGCTCAACGCGGGCTAACTTGATTTTTTTACCTAATTTTTTCGGGTTCATTGTACCTCCAAAATAGAATTCCGGTTAGTTAAGATAATATTTTAAAATTTTTTTTTTGGAATATCTTGACATATCGTAAATTTTAGGTTATCTTAGTATTAAGTCTTCTAATAGCGAAAGTCGGCGTCGTGCCGTGTGTGGGTAACCACCTAGCTATAGAAGGCTTATTTTTTTACAATCTAGCTCGTTGTTTCTGCTATAAAAATTCCGAGGATATCTGGCCGTATCGTAAATATCCCAAACAAAACTAACCTTATCTTTGATAAAGTTATAATACCTCATCTCTTTTTTTATAAACACTCTATATATCGCCCAATTCATATAATCTATTACCTGTAAACAAGGTTCACCGGTAGATACCTGAGATTGAATAAAAACCTGGGAACCCACCTTAATAAAAAACTTTTTCTCAAATAACCTTTTAGCATGCTCAATAGCTTCTTCTAGCGGCTCCTGTCGATTTCTTGACCCTCTTTTCGAGAAATAAATAAAATTTTTTTCAGCCCGATGCAGGATATTCTTAAACAAATGCGAAATAAGTTTATCATAAAATCTATTCTCATTGCAGCCATACTTTTTAAAAACATCTTTGATCTTGCGAGCTATAACAAATTGTGATTTAAAATTTAAGGTACTTAAACACTTATAAACTTTCTGCCTTACTTCCGGACAATCGTCTGTGGCATGAAAATGTTTTAATGATTTTTTTAAGGAAGGAATATCTTTTAAGTAGGACTCATTTTTTATTTCATCCCTAACTTTTTCTAACTCCTTTCGAATCACATAAGGGTTCTCTGTCTCGATAAAACCCAACATTAGCAGTTTTGAACAACCCTCTTCTCCAACAATAAATTGTCCTTTTTTGTTGTAAAAAGAAGGATCACCGGCTTCATCAACAAAATAATAAGTGTTTTTTCTTTTAGACTTTTTTGCCATTCCTACATTAAATAACTGACAGTTTTAAAACCAAAAACCCACTTGACATAATATACCTTTCAAGGTATAATTTAGTCATATGAAATATAGAGTAAAAATCACCTTGCGATGTCTAATATATACCTTTTTAGGGTTAAAATCAAGGAAATTATGACCCGGCTGCAATTAAAAGAAATTAAACAGAAAAAGTTTGTATTGAGCTGGAAAGACTCCCTATCTATTCAGCATCTTCTAGATGTTATCTCAACAATAATTGCTAATGAGTATATTCAAACCGCGAAAGAAAATCCGGAAACTTTTACCAAACAAGGAGGCTCTGAATGAAGGCAGCAATTTATGCCCGCTACTCTTCTGAAAACCAAAGCGAAAAACCTGCGATAACACTCTTAGAATTTCCCGCAAAAGAATTGAGGAAATAATCATTACCGAACTTCAAGAAAAGATATTGACTGCTGAAAATCTAGAATATATTTATAAAAGGGTCGAAAAAGTATCGGCTCAAGGCCTAAATCAGGTCCCGGAATTAATAAAGAAAAAGAAAGCTCAATATGAAAAAATTCAACGGGAAATACAAAATTACCTCAATTTTATCAAAATGGGTAATCTTTCAAAGGCTGTATCTGATGCCTTAACAGAGGCAGAGAAAAAAAACGAGGAGTTAAAACAAGAGGTTGGTTCTTTGGAATTCCAGAAAGAAAACAGCTTTAAAACACCTCCCAAAGAATGGATAAACTATAGGCTAAAGCACCTGCGTGAAACTCTGGATAAAAACACCGTCTCCTCTGCCCAAGCATTAAAAAAAGTGCTTGCACAAAAATTCAAACCCTTGCGCTCTTAGACAAGAGGCACAAGGGTGCGAATTGGTTGCAATGGCGGAGAGGCAGGGATTCGAACCCTGGGATCCAGCAATAGGATCAACTCCTTAGCAGGGAGCTCCTTTCAACCACTCAGGCACCTCTCCAATAATTTTAATAGAAAAACTATAATACTATATTAAAGCTGGTTGGTCAATTTTTTCTTAAAATTAAACCTATTTTAGCAAATAACTTTTTCTTTTCCTTTTAAAAAAATCTTGTAAGATTAAAGCAGATTCTTTACCCAATATCCCTTGCTTTACTTTTATTTTATGATTCAGGCCGAATCTATTAATATCTGTTTTCGAACCGAATGCTCCTGTTTTAGGATCATTTGCCCCAAAAATTACTTCTTTTATTCTCGCTAGCACCAGCGCCCCGGCACACATTGCACACGGTTCAATCGTAACATACAAACTACAACCTGTTAACCATTTACATTGTAGGTAATTAGCTGCCTGAGTAATAGCTAACATTTCGGCGTGGGCCGTAGGATCTTTCAACTTTTCAACTTGATTATAGCTTTTGGCAATAATTTTTCCTTTATAAACTATAACAGCTCCCACCGGAACTTCATCTTCTCTTTTTGCATATTCAGTTTGCTTTAAGGCTTGCTGCATATACAATTTATCTGTTTCCATTAATTTCTTTGATAATTTTTAAGAATATTTTGACTATTTTAGGATCAAAATGAGTACCTGACTCTTCTTTGATAATTTCAATTGCTTTCTTTTTCGGATAAGCTTTGCGATATGGGCGGTCAGAAACTAAAGCTTGAAAAACATCAGCAACTGCCACAATCCGCGCCGCCAAAGGGATTTCATCTCCTTTTAAGCCTAAAGGATAACCAGAACCATCAAAATATTCATGGTGATACAATACACCCGGTACAGCCCCCCGCAAACCGTGGATATCTTTTAATATTTCAGATGCAATTGCCGGATGAGTTTGGATTGTTTTTCTTTCTTTCGGAGTTAAAGCCGCCTTTTTAGACAAAATTGCCCCGTCTATCCCAACTTTACCTAAATCATGTAATACGGCAGCGTGCTCAATGTCTTCAATTTCATTCTTCGACAATTTTAACTTAACTGCAATCCGTTTTGCAATAGCTGCAGTATATTCAACATGAGACCCGGTGTAGGCATCTTTTGCCTCAATCGCCCGCGCAAAACCATAAATTACATCTAAAATATCTTTATTCAAGAGAATACTTAATTTCTCAACCTTATCCTGCATTTCTTCAATAGTTGCTTTATTCTCTTTTTTGATAACTGGTTTCATTTGATAACGGGATGATATAATTACTGAATTGCCGCCTTTTCTTTTTGCTTGTGCGATTGCCCGGTCCAAAGCCACCGTTACATCCTTAGGGTTGAAAATGCTATCTTCAGGAAAACTTACTGCCCCTACACTTGCTTTTATTCTTAAGTTAATATCATTATAACGAAATATATATTTGGCAATTGCTTCTTTGAGGCGATAAGCAATTTGCAGTAAATTTTTTTTATCCAGATAAGGAGCAATAATAAAAAATTCATCTTCTCGCCAGCGGCTCAAGATATCTTCCTTTCGTAATCGTTTCTCTAATAATTTTACAATATCTTTTATTACCTTATCGGCAATCTTTATCCCATAAATTTCATTAATTTGACGAAAATGATCGATATCAATCCCGATAAAAGAAACTTTTTCTTTATATCTTTTTGATCTAACCAGTTGCCTCTTTGCCTCCTCTAGAAAAAACCTCCAATTATGGCAACCGGTAAGTGAATCAATTAAAGCTAATTTTTCTAAATTATTTTTTTCGTTTATAATTTTATTTTCTAATTGTTTTTTTTCTTTTTTTAGTTTTAAAAAATCCTTCGCTTTCTTAATTTTAAAAGATATTAAAGCTTTCTTGTCAGTTTTTAAAAAATAACCAAAAAAACCTAGTTCTTTGATTTCTGAGAATTTGACTTCTTTTCCATTATTAAAACACAAAAGGCAAACTTTATCTTTAATGAAAGATAAATCCGTATTTTTTCTGCGTTTTATAAAATTATAGTCAACTACAACTAAAGGATAATTTGGACTACGAGCTTTTTGAATACTCGTTGTAGAAATGTGGGAAAAAGGAAGTTTAGCCTTTCTTTTTTCAGAACTACCTTTACAATAAAGCAGCTTTTCCATAGTCTTTGATTTTAACATAGTCTTAATTATTTAGCAATAAATGGATATTTCTTGGCGAAAACTTACAATTTTAATAAATTAGATAAAATTACGGAGAGTCCACCTCGCCCACCAAAATTATGTATAATTTTGGTAAGGCGGGTGAGACTTCTCCGTTAAAAATTTTGTCCAATTTTTAACGGAGAGGGGGAGATTCGAACTCCCGGATCCAAAAAGGATCACGTGTACTCCAAACACGCGCACTCGACCAGGCTATGCGACCTCTCCGAAAAATATAATTTTATTTAGTTAGATTATCTTTACTATACCCGGAACGGGCTTCTAATTTATCAATAAAACTAGGGGTGTTACCAGTAAATTCAAAATAATCTTTTTCCTGGCCAGTCTTAAATTTTTCTTTATATAAAAATATATTCTTTGCTATACTTTCGCCTTCTTTGTAATCAACTTCAGAAATTTGGTTGATCACTCTTTTCCCAGCTGACGTTCTTTTTAAATGAATAGCTAAATTAATTCCCATCCCCACCAGTCTTTTCGAAGCTTCTAACTGCATATTTGACTTAGCCATAAGCCCTAAAGTTTCCAGACGGTTTAGGGCCCCAACAGTATGCTCAGCATGGAGAGTACACATAGAGCCTTCATGGCCGGTATTGATTGCTTGTAGAAAATAAAATGCTTCTTCCCCTCTAACTTCACCAATAATAATTCTGTCTGGCCGCAAATGTAAAGATAACCTTACAAGATTATCCAGGCCAATTTCCCCTTTTTCTTCAATGCTGGGAGGACGAGTAAGAAGCTTTAAAAAATGTCTCGACTCTGAAATTGAAAGCTCTTCTGTATCCTCAAGGACAACAATTCTTTCCTTCGGATCAATTAAATTAGCCAGCACAGTTAAAAGCGTGGTTTTACCAGCACCGGTTGAACCGGTAATTAAAATATTAATCTTTGACTTTATGCAAGCTTTTAAAAAATCAAGAACTTTCTGGTCTAAAGTTCCGAAAGCTAATAAATCCTTAACTTCAAATCTTTGTTTTGAAAATTTTCTGATACATAAAGCCGGGCTCTTTGAAATCGGCGGGATCACCGCAGTAACTCGTGAGCCATCAGAAAGCCTAAAATCAACAAAAGGCGATGCCTGATTAATTCTCTTGCTAGAACTAATCATCATCCTTTCGATAATTGTTTTGATTTCTGCCTCACTTTTAAAATTTATTTCTAATCTTTCCGCTCTTCCTTCTTTTTCAATAAAAACTTGGGAGGGGCTGTTGACCATAATATCTGTAATATACGGATCTTCTAATACTTGCTCTAACGAACCGTATCCGCATAATTCCGAAACTAGTTGATCAATGATTTCTTTTTTTAATTCGCTAGATAAATCAAGTTTATTCTTTTTCAATAATTTAGATAAGGTCGCATCAGCATAAGCAGCTACATCTTTTCTAAAATTCCGATCAGAAGAACTGATCAGATCTTTTTTAGTTGCCTCCATTACCCGTTCTTGAACAATTTTTTTTGTTTCTACTTTAATTTCTTTTATATCTTTTGCCATAATGACTAAAATCTCCCAAATTAAATCCCCAAAAAACCTCGAGCTTCTTCTTTGCCTAAGGCTTTTTTAAAATCAAAAAAATCAATCAATACAACTCCGGCCCGTTCTTTTTTGAAATTTTTAAAATCTTGCGCCCGCAGCTTTCTTCTAAACCCCATATATTTAAAAACTGTTCCGCACTGAGGGCAGCTGCGACTTTTTCGATCTATCCCCAACTGATGGCAGCTAAAGCACTCCGCAGAAAGTTCTCCAATTACAAGTAAATGTTTCTTGATATCTTCTAAATCTATATCTTGCCAAACTCTTAAAAAATTCATATTATTTTCTTTTCTTTTTAGCCGGCAGATAAAATTCTTTTATTGCCTGATAAACCTCTTTGGGCTTATCCACAATCTTAAACAACTCTAAATCTCTTTTTTCAATACAACCTTGGCCTAAAACTTTTTCTTTTAGCCAACCGACGAGGCCTTTCCAATATTTCTTACCGGCTAAAATTACCGGAGCCGGTTTAATCCGCAAGGTTTGGACTAAAGCTAAAATCTCAAACAACTCATCAAGGGTACCAAAACCACCGGGAAAGACCACGAACGCGTGGGAATGCTTGGCAAACATTACCTTTCTTACAAAAAAATAGCGAAATTCTATTAGATGATTTATATATTGATTAGGAGTTTGTTTTTCCGGGATCAAAATATTGAGGCCAACTGACAAACCACCAGCATCATATGCGCCTTTATTCGCCGCTTCCATAATCCCGAGCCCGGAACCGGTTATGATCTGATAATCATTTTTAGTTACATCGTAAGCCGCCTTGTAAGCAAATCTATAAAAAGGATGATTTTTTGTTAAACATTTAGAACCAAAAAAAGAAACCCCTTTGTTGACAACCGACAACTCTTCAAAGCCATCGACAAATTCACTCATAATTCGAAAAACCCGCCAAGTTTCAGTATTAGTAAAACCGTCTTTAAAATAAGGTTTCATATCTTTTGTCATAATTAAATTACAAATTTATCAGCAAGTTTACCAACAATCGGTATCTTTTTTGTGACTCCGGTTAATGCTAAATAAATCCCGTATAAAGCGATAAACATCAGGAGAAAATTAATTAAAACAAAAAGAATTCCAATTATGGGAACAAATTGAAAAACCAAACAAACAACCTCGGCAAAAAAGATAACCACGGCTTGCCGAGCATGAAAATAAGAAAATTTGTTCTCCTTTTTAAAGATAAAAACTAAAATCCACAAACAAAAGATATAAGAAAGTGCCGCAAAAGGAGCCCCTTCTTTGATTTCCGCCTTAGTTAATTTTAAATCTGCCATAATACCTCCCTCGAGTAATTAATATTATTAATAATTGATAATTATTATAATAGCAGAACCTTGCTTTGGCAACAATTTTAACCAAGCGATGAAAAAGCTTTACAGTTTTTCAAATCGAGGGTAAAATTCTTATAAAAAGATTCCTTATTTAGCCGCATGAATGAAACAAAACTAATTAAGCTTTGCCAAGAAAAAGACAAAAAAGCCTGGAAAATATTTTTAAAAAGATACGGAAAAATTATCTATTGGGCAATTCGCAAGCGAATTGAAAAAATTAATTCCTGCTATCAGCAGCATGAGATTGAAGATATTTTCCAAGAAGTTTTTTTAACTCTTTTTGAAGGCAATAAATTAAATCAGTTAAACAATATCAAATTTCTCCCCGGATGGTTGGCGATGATTTCCTCCAACAAAACTATCGATTATATGCGAAAAAAAATTAGCAATAGAGAAGACTTAACGATTGATTTTACAACTTTTAAAGATGATAGTTTTAAAGAAAGTTTACTCAACCGTGATGATTTTGCTTTAGTTAATACAATTATTGAACATTTATCAGATAAAGAAAAAATCATTATTTCTTTAAACATCCTAGAAGAAAAAACTCATCAAGAGATTGCAGAAATTACAAGTTTATCCATAAATACAATTTCGACGATTATTGCCCGGACAAAAGAAAAAATTAAAAATAATTTAAAAAAAATGAAAGAAAAATGAGTTTCATTTCGTCTATAAGTTAGAGGGGGCGTATGGAAAGAGAAAAAGAAGTAATTCAAAAATACCTAAAAGAAAAATTAAACGTGGCTGCCGCTAAAAAAGGTAAAAATTGCCCCGAAAATCAAGATTTAATTGATTATCTGCAAGATAATCTAGATCAAGACAAGCGTAAATCTTTAGAAAACCATATTGCCCATTGTAGTTTTTGCCTCAGTCAAGTCAGCATCGCAACCAAAGCCCTCCAAAAACAGAGGCAAAATGACTTCGATCCTCTCCCCGAAAATATTATCAAGAAGGCAAAAGCTAACTTAAATTCAATAAAAACTAAAAACAAGAAAAACGAATCTCAAAAAAAAATAATAAAAAAAAGATTCTTCCTTGCAACTACAATTATTTTTTTCGGATTATCTTTTGTAGTTCCTAAGTATTTCCTCCAATTTCTAATCGGAGCCTTAATACTCGGCATTCGCTGGTCTTTTGAAAGTGAAAGTGGAAAAACCTTAATTATGGTGCTTGATTCCTGGCGAAAACACTCTCACGATAAAGACGATAAAATTTCAAATCGTTTTAAAGACCAACTCAAAAAATAACTTAAAACAAAATATTTTGATAATGGCTAATTCGTTCTAACCCTTTGTTCTTAGCAAACACCACACATATTGCATCTATCCGGTAATCTTTCTTCCAGCCATTTTGGTAGATATAAGCTAAACAATTTCCGGTAATTTTACTTATCTTCTTTTTAGTTAATGTTTCCTCGGGAGAACCAAACCGTTCACCGATTTTAGTTCTTACCTCGATAAAAATTAAAACTTGCCTCTTTAGTGCGATTAAATCAATTTCCGCATATCTGGTTCTATAATTTTGATCAATAATTTGATAGCCTTTTTTCTTTAAATAATCCTTGGCAATACTTTCCCCTAAATTACCAATGAACAAATTATGTTTATTTTTCATCATTTATTCCAATTAATTTCAGATTTATATTCTTAAAAAGTATTAGTTTCATTTTCCCGATATCGATACTGCAAGGCTTCTGCCATATGCACAATATCAATATTTTCAGAAGAATCTAAGTCAGCGATAGTGCGGGCTATTTTGATGGTTTTAAAATAAGCCCGTGCCGATAAGCAAAACTTTGCAGTAGCTTGAACTAAAATCTTTTCCACTTGGCCAGAAAGAAAACAATACTTTCTTATCTGCTTATTTCCCATCTCAGCATTGGTATAAATATTTTCAGGGTAGAGGCGCTGGTTTTGGATTTTTCTTGCATTCAAAACTCTTTTTCGAATATTTTCTGAACTTTCTAAAGATTTATTTATGTTTTGGTTTCCCGATAAATCTTTTACATCTACAACCGGAACCTCTATTGAAATATCAATCCGGTCTAAAAGCGGCCCCGATATCTTTTTTCTGTATTTTTCTATCTCTCTTTCTGTGCAAATACAATTCTTTTTAGGATGATACAAAAAACCGCACGGGCAAGGGTTTGCCAAACAGTGTATAGACTATTCCAGCCTTATAATTCGTACATTTCGATGCCAATTTTACCTTCCTTATTTATTGTTACCTTCCTTATTAACTCTCTAATAATTTTTTGTTTAGTTTCTTCTGGCAAGCTATAGATATTACCATTCAACTTATTAACTTGGGCTAAGGTTACCACTGTACCTTTCTTGTTCTTGGAATTAGCTTTTTGCAAAAGTTTATCTTTTTGACTTAAGAGCTGGTCTTGTTCTTTATCTAACTTAGAATTGTGTTTTTTTAGTTTGTCTTTATCAAATTCTGCGTTTACAAACAAAGTCAATAGCCTCTCTTTCTTATCCTCAATATTTTTTATTTGTTTATCAATTTGTTCTATCTGTTCAATCCCTTTATTATTGCCATTATTTTTTTTATCAACTTCTTTAGCTTCCATTTCTGCAAAACGAAGTTTGGCTTCTTTCTTAATAGTGTCCAGAACCAATTTATCAACTTTTTCTTTATTTTTTCTTTTCATATTGCAAGTTCCTTTATTCGTATTATCCCGACATGCATAATAGCTATAGCTTTTTTTATTACTACGATTCGCTTTAAAATGATTGCCTACCATTTTGGCTCCGCAATTACCGCAATAAATTAATGTTGATAAAAGATAAATACGTTTAGACCTCTTCGGTGGTGTGAAATCTCTTTGGCGGATTATTCTTCCTACTCTCTCAAATTGTTTTCTGGATATGATTGGCTCAACATCTGTCTTCGCAATAATCCAATTCTCTTTAGAAGATACTTTTGTTGCACCGTGCCGCTTCTTTCCCCATGTTTGATAGCCTTCATAAATTGGGTTTAGAAGAGTTCGCTTAATTTGTTTAGCATCAAAAGTATGTCTTTTCTTAGTCCGGTAACCTAAAGAATTAAGCAATGATGCAGTCTTGCGAAAGGCTTTTTTATCTTCAAAAGTATTAAATATCTTCTTTACTGTTTTTGCTTCATCGGGGTTCTTTAGGAGTTTTTTATTTTTAATATTGTAACCCAAAGGAGCTTGTCCTCCACAAAACTTTCCCCGCTTTGCCATATCGTCCATTACTTCTGTTACCCTCTCAACCGTCATTTCTCTTTCCCATTGTGCCAAGCTACCATAAACGTTAAACATAAGTTTGCCCGTAGGTGTGGTAGTATCAATATTTTCAGATATTGAGACAAAATCCACATCGTTTTCTTTTAATAACTCAACAAAATTTAGTAAGTCTTTTAAATCTCTTGCTATCCTGTTATATTGGTAAACACCGACTGTATTAACTTTGCCTTCTTTTATATCCTCTATCAATCTTTTGTAGTCTGACCTTTCTTGATTGGTCGCTGAATAACCATTATCAACATAATGCCTAAAGTTCTTGAGTTTGCTTTTACGGGCTTCCTCTTCCAACCACCTTTTTTGGCGGGGTATAGAAAGACCCTTCTCCCTCTGCATGTCCGTTGATACCCGAGAATATAAAGCTGTAATCTTATCCATTGCTTTTTAGTAATGCTTCAAGAATTTTTAATCTTCTTTGTTTTTTCTCTTCTTCTGATACTTTGATTGATTTAATCTTTACTTTTTTAACTAGATTAGCCATTGCAAACCTCCCTTCTATTTCCTTCCTTTTGCCATCTCATCCAGTAACCGCTCTTCCGTCTTCTTCTACTGTCTTTACTCCCCTTCGGTCTTCCCAATTTCTTACCCTGTGAGCGCGCTCTGTCTAAGCCCGAATTAATCCTTTCCCTGATAAGTTCTCTTTCCATTTCTGCCAATGCTAAAAGATTTGTAACAAAGTATCTACCCATTGCAGTTGATGTATCTATATTTTGTGAAGTAGCAATAAACCTAACCCCCTTGTTTCTCATCTCCTCCAACACCTGCAAGCAATGCAAAACACTTCTTCCAAGCCTGTCATACTGAAACGTGATAACCGCCTCAAACTTTCCCTGCCTCATCGCTTGCAACATCTTGTCTAAAGCTGGTCTACTAACCTTCGCCCCGCTTACTCCATCATCTCTGTAAGTATTGACAATTTGATAATCCTTTTCTTTACAGTATTGTTGGAGTTTTAATTTCTGATTTAAATTTGTCTGGTCTCTTGTGCTAACTCTTAAATACAACGCAACCTTCATTTTTCTACCTCCTCTGTTTCATTTAAAAACAGTTCCGGAAATAACTTTTCTTTTTTTGTATCTAAAACCTTTGCTATTCGCTGTGCAACTGCAGGAGAAGATTCTTTCCTGCCTGTTTCAATAAGTGTAATATCTCTTTCTTTAATACCCACCTCATCAGCTAAATTTAATTGGGTATAGCCAGCACCAATTCTAGATAGTTTTAACGCTTTTCTGCTTACCATTTAAGCACCCCCTTTTTAGAAACATTATTATTCCTAAATTACTTAAAAAAATATTTTTATCTCTACTTTTTAATTTCGTGTCTAAATTTATCATAAAATAGTTTTTGGAATTATTGTCCATCATTGGAATTATATACCATTAAAATAACTTGTCAAGCAAATACTTGAATTTTTTTCCACCATTGACATTTTGTCTAATATCGCTTACTATATTGTTATGAAAAAGAAATATCCTCCCCTTGGCAAAGCTCTTAAAAGAGCCCGACAAAGAGAAAAAATAACAGCTTATAAATTGTGTAAATTAGCGAATGTAGACGCTAGCTACTACTCTAAGATAGAGAATAAAAATAAGCTCCCTGGCCTTAAAACAATGATCCGAATTGCTAATGTCTTAGAATCATCAAACTTGCTTTATTATTATGTGTTTAAGAAATATCCTGAATTAGTTAAACTATGGGATGAAGCAATAGAAATTACTAAAAGAAATAGACCTGATATGCCCCTTATAAGATTATCTGGTTGGGTAATGTATGCAAACAAAAAGGGCAAAAAAAGACTAAGACACCTTGCCAGAAATGCAATAAAAGCATATGGAAAGAAACCTGACCCAAAACTGATTTCAAAAATTATTAAAAAATTACAAGCTATTCGAAAAGCCTATGAAGATTATATAAAATTCTGTTCAGAAACATTTGAAATTGAAGAGGAAGAGGTTTTGGATCAGATTAACAAAGTATAAACTACTTATATCCCATTCGCACTAAATCCTTTGTCAAATAATCATTTCCTTGTTTACAAAACGACAAAACAGAGCTATCATTTTTATGTGAAGC
The DNA here is from genome assembly GCA_964605645.1 of uncultured Planctomycetia bacterium. Classification (GTDB taxonomy): domain Bacteria; phylum Omnitrophota; class Gorgyraeia; order Duberdicusellales; family 4484-171; genus PXAH01. The sequence continues at coordinate 24,684 of CAZSDJ010000013.1, read as the reverse complement.
ATATTTTTTTTATTATATTATTGCTCTCTTGCTTAGCTTCTTTTGCCTCCCCTATCCCCTTCGGAAAAGGTTCTTATGTATCCGATAGACAACTAAGAAATAAAGCTATTGCTGAAGGTGTATTACCGAAAAAGCAATCTGATTTTGATTTAGAGAAATATCTCAGAGAAGCTAATACTGCTATGGTTTGGTTAGCAGCTCCTCGGGAACTTAAGCTAAAAATAATTTCAAACGTCCGAGAGCTTTTTGAGAACGAAAGAAATGTTACTTTTAATAAATCAGATGAGTTTTATGTTGATACAATAAATGCAGTTTTGCATTATCGTCTTAATAATGAAGATTACGATTATTTTACAGAAGGAAACGGAGTTGGTGGCACCTTCAAAACAATGGCTATAATGATTGGCGATTATAATACCCAAGACGGAAGAAGCAAAATGCAGATATTAAAAGATTATGCTGATAAAAATTTTGAATGGTATAAGAATACTTTCCCAGAGTTTATAGAAAAGTTAAAAGAAATGGATAAGGAGACTAAATGAAAAAATGTCCGTATTGTGCAGAAGAGATACAAGATGAAGCTATTAAGTGTAAGCATTGTGGAGAATTCTTAGATAAAGTTTCAAATCATACATCTTCTGAATCTTGTAATAATAGTTTAAAAGAATATAGCGTTTCTCTTGACGGAGGTTGGAATACTGAAGGAACCATTTTTGCCAAAAACAAAGAAAAAGCTTTTGAAATAGCTTCTAAGCAATTTAAAAATAAAATTACAAACAAAACACAACTTGAAGTAGATTTGAGGGAAACTGGTAAGTTTAGCTGTCCTAAATGTGGCTCTAAGTATACTGACTGCGAAAAAGAGACAGGTTGTGTCTTCGTTTTAATCGCAATATTAACACTTGGTTTGGGCTTAATTATACTCTATCCTTTTCTTCCCTACCATTGCCATTGCAGGTATTGTGGCTATGATTGGAAACCCTAATAAAAAGAACCTTTCCAAAATAAATTTCCTCATATCTTAAACTTCTAACATTCCTCTATTTTCCTCTGTTGCTACTATATTCTAATGAATAGACCACGATAGAATGGTTGAGTTGACCACCCAACAAGCCACTGCTTCCTCAGGGTAAACAATCATTTGATTATTTATTGTCAATTCTACCGATAATTTAGCTTTATATTTCTACAAAGAAAAATTGCAAATGTTGAGGGGGGATTATTTAGTCATCTATACGCTATTCTTTTTTAAACTTCTTTCCACACTCCGGGCATTCGACTTCATCATCAAAAAATAAACTGCAGGAAACATCAGCACCACAATGGGGGCATTCAACGGTATCTCCGCCCATGCCTACATCATATTCTAAGAATTCATCTAAGAAATCATCTGGATTCATTGACATTAATCCACCACTTCCTCATATAAATATTTTTGGAAGCCGATAAATGTTTTTCGAATTTTATCTACACCATCCAATATCTCTTCCGCTTCTCTAATAGCTTGATATTTCAAAGTCAATAAATCAGGAAGATTTTCTTGATCAAGTTCTTCTACGCCAGTCTCGATATATTTAGATAATACAAATTCAAGGAAATCTTTATGTCGATTGTCTAAACCTTCAAATATTTTTGATTGAGCTTGAGCTACTCGCTTCTCTCTTGTAATAGGCTTTAAAGCAAAAGCTACATATTCAAATACATCAAAAAGATCACTCTTTTCTGCATTTATTATTTTCTGTAAATTCAACAATTCATCAATACCATATCCAGCATCAGCTAATTTACCAAGTAAAGCTTTGCGAGTAATTGGATTGGACCATATTCTCCTTAATTCTTTCTCATCTTTAAAGTATTCGGGTAAAGTGCCAAACAAACTTTTTAAAAATTCTTCTGCTGACATAGGTTTTCCATCAGCACTCCAGAAAGAAGTCTTTATCATATGTTGGATTTCGCGTTCTTTACCATCGCGTAATTTTATCTTAACTTTTTTAGGACATTCACAAGGATTTTTACCGCACTTCGGACAAAGAGGTTTCTCACAAACACACGGTTTTTGCCTACATACCGGACAAAGACCAGGTGGTTTTTTATCACATAGACAAGGTTTATGGCCACACTTATTACAAACTTCTTCTACGGGTTCTCCGTCCCAATTAGGATCATTAAAATGTTTATAGGCATCTACAAAGTCATATACAGTAAAATAATCTTTCCCATCAAAAAGACGGGTGCCCCTGCCAATTATCTGTTTAAATTCAATCATAGAGTTTATCGGCCGCATTAAAATAATATTTCTTATATTACGAGCATCAACTCCAGTAGAAAGTTTTTGGGATGTTGTTAGTATTGTGGGAATGCTTTTCTCATTATCTTGAAACTCTCGCAAATATTGTTCACCTAAAGCTCCATCATTGGCGGTAACACGAGTGCAATAGTTTGGCTCATTACTTCTCTTAAATTGATTAACAAGATCCCTTACTGCTAAGGCATGATCTTGTGTAGCACAAAAAACCAAAGTTTTTTCTTTCTGGTTTATTTCCGAAAGAAATAATTTTACTCTTTTAGCCTCTCTCTCTTTGATTTCAATGATTCTATTAAAATCAGGTTCGGTATATGCTTTCCCCTCTTCAACTTCACCTTCAATTACATAATCATCAGATGTATAAATGTATTCGTCTAAAGTTGTTTGTATGCGCTTAACTCTAAAAGGAGTCAGATACCCATCGTTTATACCTTCCTTTAGAGAATAAATATAAACTGGCTTCCCAAAATATTCATAAGTATCCCTGTTGTCTTCACGACGAGGTGTAGCCGTTAATCCCAGCTGTACAGCTGAAGAAAAATATTTCATTATATCTCGCCAATTGCTTTCATCGTTAGCACCACCTCTATGGCACTCATCTATGACTATAAAATCAAAATAATCTGGAGGATATTCACCAAAATAGGGAGCTGGATCACCTTTATCATCTGTTCCTGTCATAAATGTCTGGAATATGGTAAAAAATATATTCCCGTTGGTGGGGACTCTACCCTTTTTCCTAATATCTGCGGGACGAATCCTAACAAGAGCATCTTCAGGAAAAGCTGAAAATGCGTTAAAGGCTTGATCCGCAAGAATGTTACGATCTGCCAAAAAAAGAATCCGTGGTCTTCTTGATCCGTCTTTTTTAAGATTCCACCGAGTATAAAACAGCTTCCAAGCTATCTGAAAAGCGATAAATGTTTTACCCGTGCCGGTAGCAAGAGTAAGAAGAATACGGTTTTTTTCATCAGCTATAGCTAACATAACCTTATCAACGGCAATTTCTTGATAATATCTGAGCTCTTTGGTTTTTCCTACATCTTCAAAGGGGACTTGAACAAATTTCTTACGCCATTCGTTTTGAGTGGCAAAGGTTTTATCCCATAAGTCTTCCGGGGATGGGAAAGCCGCAACCAGGCCTTCGCTGCCGCCTTTCATGCATATTTGATATATCTCATTACCATTTGTAGCAAAAGTGGTTTCTATATGAAGCTTCTCAGCATAATTCTTAGCTTGAGCAACACCTTCACCCACAGTATTATCATTACTTTTAGCCTCTATCACTGCAAGTTTGCGACCTTTGTATACCAATACATAATCCGCTATTAATGGTCGGTCACGCCTATCGCCAACCTGTATCCTACCGGCGGTTATATTATGCTCTCTTAGAACTTTGCTACCTTCGACAACACCCCAACCGACATCTTTCAGTTTAGGGTCTATAAGTTCCGCTCTTGTTTCAGCTTCGTTCATGATTCTCTTTTAAGTTCACCATTAAAGGTTTTTCGCAGTATTGACTTTTTAAGTTCCTCTAAGTCATTAGCTTTTTGCTGATAAATGTTCTCGAGTTTTTGGGTTTCTTTATTCAAGGAATTTAGCCTGCCAACAATTGTCTTTTGCTCATCAAATGAAGGAATTGGAATTTGCAAGTTCTTCAAGGATTTATAATAAATCCCCACTACATTGGTAGTACCACTTTTCATTTTTTCAAGATCTTCTTTTATTTTTGTAGAAGAGAAGGCATAGGCAACAAATTCAGGTAATAATAACGATTTAAACCTAACACGCATAATGTTATTATTAAAAAGAGTTGGTTCAGCATAAGTAGAACTATAAATACAACTTTTACCCACTAATTCAAAGCTGTTTCGTGTATTAAATAAAAAATCTCTATTTTTAAGACTATATTTATCAACCTCTTTTTTGTTTGCATTAACATGCACACAATTGCTTTCGTCAAATCCGTTACTGTTTTTTATATTATTCATTTTTAGATATCTGTACTCATTATTTAAAGATTGTTCTTTTTTATTACGAACCAAGCCAATTAGTGAATCCTCAATTGCGTCATCAAAACTTATGGAATCCCATTGTTTTCTCTTAGAATCAAATATAGCTCTAATACTGCACTCAAAAATCTCCCGAGCATTGACAAGATTCTTTTCAGCATTCTCTTTTGCTTTTTTTATACCGGCAAAAGCTTCGTCCAGAATAGATACAATGCGTTTTTGTTCTTCTAAAGAAGGGAGTAAAATATTAATATTTTGTATGTCAGACAACCTCAAAGAAGGGTAATTCTGGTCCTGCATCAAATTGCGAGAATCTATAGTTGAAGAAAAGTATAAAAGAAAACGGTCCTCTAAAACATTTTCCTTTGCTTTAATTGTGGCTAAGTGACTCGATACATAACCATCAACTCCCATAAGAACTCGATGATTTAAAAAAGTGGAAGCTCCACTTTTAGGAAACAATAAAGTCCCTTTTTTATTTAGGCGAAGCTTTTTTATCCCCCTGTCATTCAGCTTATCAGTAGAATCGTTAATTATGCCAAAACGAATTTTGCCTACATCAGAAGTTCTAATGAAAGGATGTTTTCCTCCAATGAATAATTCTTTATTTTGTGGAGCAGAATTTCCCGCACTAATTTCGCAAACTTCCCCCAATTGTTTTTCTTCCCAATCATCCCCGGTGCTAATCTTACAAAGCTCTCCAAGTTTTTTCTTTTCCCATTTATTTGTCATATCATCTTCCTAATTGCACCCATGGCTTCGACTATTTCTTTATCCAGCTTAGCCATCTCATCAAGTATTTCTTTAGGCTCCCGCAAAACTGTATCATCCTTTTTGTTAGGGTTTTTCACAGATAAATCATAAGTATCTGTATTAACATCCACAATATCCATTGTCCATGAATTATCGAAATCCGCCTTAGTCTTTTGCAACCCAATAAACTCAGTTAAATCCTGTTTATTCAATGGGTTACCTTTACCGAGGTTGCGGCCAAGATTGAGCTGATAAAACCATATCTTTTTAGTTGGAATTCCTTTCTCAAAGAAAAGAACTACCGTTTTCACGCCAGCACCGGAGAAGGTCCCTCCCGGAAGATCCAAAACAGTATGAAGATTGCAGCTCTCAAGAAGCTTTTTTCTTAGAGATACTGAAGCGTTATCCGTGTTAGAAAGAAAGGTATTTTTAATAACCACACCGGCTTTGCCTCCGGCCTTTAGAATCTTGATAAAATGCTGAAGAAAAAGAAAAGCAGTTTCGCCAGTCTTTATGGGAAAGTTCTGTTGAACCTCTTTGCGTTCCTTCCCCCCGAAAGGAGGATTCGCAAGAATAACATCATACCGATCCTTTTCCTGTATATCCATAATATTCTGAGACAAGGTGTTAGTATGCACGATATTCGGAGCCTCTATCCCATGCAGGATCATATTCATTGTGCCTATAATATAAGCGAGAGATTTTTTTTCTTTTCCATAAAAGATTTTTTTCTGTAGCGTGTGCATATCTTTAGTTGTTAAGTTCTTGCTGTTTTTGAGATATTCAAAAGCTTCACATAAGAAACCCGCAGAACCGGCAGCACCGTCATAGATCTTATCTCCAATGGAAGGCTTCACAACTTTAACGATAGTTTTGATGAGGGGGCGAGGTGTGTAATACTCTCCACCATTACGACCTGCGCTACCCATGTTCTTTATCTTGTCCTCATAAAGATGCGACATTTCATGCTTTTCTTTACTGGTCTGAAATTTTAGTTCATCTACATAATTGATCACATCTCGCATGGTATAACCGCTTTGGATCTTATTTTTTAATTCGCTAAATATTTCACCAATCTTATATTCGATAGTATCCGCACTTTCAGCACTGGTCTTGAATTTTTTGAGGTAGGGAAAAAGCTTATGATCCACAAAATCTTTCAAGTCATCGCCGGTTAACGCTTTATGGTGATCCAACTTACCATTCTTGCCTTTTGGGACAGCCCAGATGGCCCAGGTATATTCTTTATCTATAATTCTTCCATAAGGCTTCCCAGATAGTTTAGCTGCAGTTTTTTTATCTTTTTCAAGATCATCCAGATACTTCAGAAAAAGTATCCAGGAAGTCTGCTCTACATAGTCCAGTTCACTCGAACAACCAGCATCTTTGTGCAAAACATCATCAATATTTTTAAAGGTTTGTTCAAACATTAGATCTCCCAATTAAAAAATCCTCCCCCTCTATTCTACTAAATTATATCAGAAAAATAAAGACAAAATCCGGCTGGTTTCAACAATAAACAAACAACTGATTTTTTGCTTATTAGCATTTCATAAACAAACTAAAATGTAGCTATTAGTTGAAGTAAATAGCCAAAAGTCAAAAAAAGGATTCCCGAAAATATTATAATTGATTGAATATGAGATATTCTTTTTACCCACAGACTAAAAGCAAAAACAAACAAACATATTCTAATAATTATGAAAAAGCCGAAAGACAATAACAATACTATAAAATAATATGCTAACATAGCCATAAAAAACATTAAACCAAAAGGAAACAAAGTAAAAGCTAAAAGCATAAAAAATATCGCTAGCAAGAATTTTTTTTCAGCTTTTTTAGGCAATCTAGTTGGTTCATATTTCTTATCTAATTTATTCATTAGAATCAAGCCAATTATAAAAAAAATTATTCCGAATATCCAAAGATAATATCGGATGATTAGCACATTTAAATTTGATAATATTTCAAATAGATATATATCATTTCTATTGGGAATAATAAAAGTGAAAAATAAATAGATCACCAAAATGCCCAATACTAAATGTATAAAACCAAATAAGTTAAAATATTTTGGAATATTTCCTTTTTCTCCTTGCGTAAAATAATACCAATTTTTCAAATTAAATGATTCTAAGAAAAACTCTAACTTTTTTTCTAACCGCTTGAATCTTTCTAATCCTATAATTTCTAACGCAATAAATATAGCTCCTAAAAAATTTAAAGATAGGCCAATTCTATTTAACATAGTATTAGACATATAGGGATGTATAAAAATAGGTTTAATGCAATTAATATTTATCTCTAAAATCTTCTATATGTTTTACAAAATTATTATTTAATGATAGTTTTAATCCTCGGGATATATTTTTAAAAATATCTATAGATAAACATAACGTGTGCTTTAAGGTACTTATCATAACTTTTCTTTCTTTTTCTTTATCTAAAAAAAACATTGTTTTTAACATTATGTGATTCCAATTACTTAACCATCTATAATTGTTTTCATAAAAAGATTTTAGTTTTGTTTCTTTTGCCCTATCATAAATACTTTTTTTATCGATAACGGAATGTTTAACCTTCCCCCTTGCATTTGCTTTTTTAAATAAATCCTTACAAACTCTTTTCATATAATCTATATCGTGTTGATGTTTAGGATGATTAAAAATATATTTTGAATTAATCATAAGTTCTAATAATGGTCTTTGTGATAACGAAGCAATAAGTATGTCTTTGGAATTAAGGCATTTTATAATTTGAGTAGAAAGTTCACTCCCAAGATAAATATAAGACTTAGCAATAGCGCTTACTTCATTATCTAAGTTACATGCAGAATCCAAAGCATTTATTTGTTCTCTTAGAGAATAAAATATTTTGTTTTTTCCCCTATTTAGCCATATTGCATTTTGTAATATATCATCATAGCCCATAATCAACATACACAAAGTTAATTTTGCTAATTTAATTATATCATTTGCTTCAAACCAGCGCAAAATAACATAAATTGTAAAATTAATATACGCTCTCAAACATCAAAGCTCTTTATTGTTCTATTTTTATAAGGGGAATTAAAAGAAATTATCTATTTATATATCAGCTACTTACAAAAAATCATAATTATTTATAAATATAGTTTATTGTAAATTGATTGCTCTTTCAAAATTAGGGAACGGCTGTGCGGGAAACTAGCTTTGCAGTATTTTCAATACCTTCTCTGCTTTCACTTTCAGTCTTATAGCTCTGTGTAATCTTGCTAATTCCTTCTTGTACGAATCCGAATTCCTTGGCGTGCTTTTGGATTTCTTGGTCATAGAATCCTCCTGTTTTTTTTAACTATTCGTATCTTCCCCTACCCCAACCTCAAGCCATCAAATAATATTTTTCCGGTATCTTTTGAAATAACAATAATCTGGGGAGTTTCTGTTATCATCTTCGAGCAACGGCCAATAACCCTTACACACCAGATGCTTTCAGGAGACCACTTATCAGAACCATAGATCATATAAGAATCCGGCACCCCATGTTCTATTTCGTAACTACACCTGCTTCCGTAAAGCTCTTTGGCTATTATAATAGCTTCTTCTTTAGTAACCATTTTTCTTCTTAAAATAAAAAATCCCTCGCCTTGTCCTTTTTTAAATTGCCGCCTATAAATAAACATCAAATATATAAAACAACGAGAATTATAAAGACAACTCTGTATAATATCTTGCTTCTTCTTCATAAATAGGATGAAGCGTATTTAAAAATGTGAAAACTTCTTCTTGTTTGCCTAATTTAAAACCATAGTAAACAAAATCAATAAGTTTTTCCCCAAGTGTACGGTATCCTGGCATAATATTCTTTTGCAATAGTCTTTTTTTTTCATCAGAAAAAACAATCTTTTCATATTCGGTTTTTAAAATGCTCTTTAAAGCCTCTTTATCAGAAACCGCCTTCCCGTCACCATCAAAATAAAAAACACCGGATATTCTCGCTTTACGCCCCCAACTGGCAGCGTGTGAAAAAAAATAAGTACTGGTATTAAAGTTTTTATATCCTACAATATTTTTACTCTCTGTAATCCAATCCATTTCCTGCATATCTGTTAATCCAATCTTTATGAAATTACCTGTTTGAGTGTTTATAAAATAAACCTGCTGACTACTGCCACCACTAGCTCCAGCAAAACCAGTCAAAAGACCTATTGTATTATTTTGTTCGGAAAGGAAAGTAAAAGAAATAAAATCATCTCGGTTCAGATTATTTTTTGGGAGAATTTTTAATCCTTTAGAATACTTCTCTTCGACAACACCATCATAGCCACTCATTTTAAAGTATGGTGTTTCTATAATATAGGCATAACTCAATAGAGATTCATCAAATTCATAATCTAATATTTCTCCCTTATGGCTTGATATAACCAAATTATCATCTTTCAAATCAACGGAAATACTACCTATTTCAAAAGCATATACTGATAAAAGATTTAATGATAAAATACTTAAAAGTAATATTATTTTTTTCATCTTAATTATCCCTTCTAAAATTAAAAAATCCCTCGCCATTTCCAGCAAAAGATTTACTTTTTTAACGTTCGGGGTTTAATCCTTCTAACTCGGGACTAAATATTGGTATGTCATAATTGTATGCTTCTTTAATTCCTTGCCAGTAATCACTCTTTATAAGCTCTTCTTTGAAATCTATTAGGTATTTTTCCTTGCCCTTAATCTCATCGGGCCATATACGGTCATAAAAGTCCCAGGCTACCTTCGCATTACCAGAATAGATTAAGTCCTGCATATACGATACTCCTTCGAAAGGAAGAACAAAGTTGCCATCAAAATCATGCACCAGATACCCCTCACCGGCTAAACTATCAGCAATAGCTTTTTTTGTTTCAGTAACTCGCTGCTCAAACTCTTCTGGAGCAGGAGAAGGCTTTTCCATAAAATCATGTGCTACTTTATATTCTCCATCTTCATAAGCAAGTATTACTTCCCCATAGGATGAATTAACGCGGCCGCAATTCCAATATTCAAAGTTTGGATCCCAAGCAACAAATTCTAATACGCCATCACCGTCAAAATCCTTAAAATGTGACCATGAGGCTACATACCCCTTGGCAGGTTTAATTATTCTAAAATCATCCCCTATTGAAAAAACATAATGAGTCGTGGGACCATGAGCCCCGCCTGCATTACTACTCATTATAAGATTAGGTTCACCATCATCAGTAATATCAGTTCCTACACCTATCAAATCATGAGGCACATACTCCCCCATAGATCCATCCCATATGCTTTTCTGCCCAAGTTCAAACTCATAAGCTTCATCTGAGAAAACTAACGTATCATTTTTAAAAATCTGAAAAAGAAAATTTCCCCATTCATCCCGAACTTTACGGATAGCTACTTTATAATCGCCAAATACACGTTCAACCTGAGATGATTCTTTTAAGGTAATATCGGATAAAGCTCTAGGTATGACAATAAACAATAATACTAATGATATCGCACTAACAAAATATCCTTTCTTAAACATTTGCAACAATTCCCATTTACGCATATGAAAATTTTTATTCCCCTAAAATTAAGAAATCCCTCGTCTTTTGAAGCAAAGGCTTTACTTGATTATAGTCTGAAGTTTAATCCTTCCAACACAGGACTTATACCTTTTTACTTTTAAAATACATCTAACTCATAAACGGGTCAAGATAAATCATCTTCGATGGAATAAACAGATATCTTACTGCTTCCATCCGGATATTTTATCAACGAAACTAAGAATATTATTCGCTTTGTCCCTTTCTAATTCTTTCTATGGGGTAATCAAATATAAGTTTTAAAAATAATACCATAGCAACAGTAACGACTGCTCCAAAAATAACACATAAAAGCCAAGATTTGCGATAAATACTAAAACTAATTATTCCTGTCCCAAAACCCAATAAAATGCCCACTCTTGTGCACGCATGACTCACTAAAATATTTGATAAGTCAGAAGGAATAGCCCTTGCTTCTTTTTTTGCCGCCGGATTAGTTAACGGGCCTTTTACAAGGTCAAAAGCCGATTGCAAAGGATGAATCTTAGAACCAATAATCCCGAGATAAAACAAACCTATTATGTTGGCAACAAGCAAAAACCATAATCTGTTTATTGCAAAAGCTATAGCTGATGAAATAAGGGTAAGCTGGATAGGCCTAAGGATAAACACCTCAAATTTTTTAATTTTATCTTTGATTCTTTCTCTGTTCTCTATTTTTCTTCTGCTATTATCTTGTAACAATAACTGTGCTATCTTAATCCCGGTACCAAAAAATAAAAACATCACAGGAAAAAGAAACATAAGTCTAATTATGCCGTTAGCAAGTAAAGAACGATTGGTAGGGTCTGTTTTAATTGCATCAGCAACAGAAACAAGCCCCTGATAACCTAACAACCATGCCCCTACATATAAACCCGCTGCTGCTGTTAGAAATATTATCCAAGGCCCTAAAATTATTTTAAATAAATCTTTCATTATATGCTTTACGTAATCTTTCTTTTCTTTTTTCAACCAACCAATTCAAAAACACATCTCCTTAAAAATCTTTCTATCCTTGTTTTTTTCGGTTTTTATATGAGCTGATATCAATGACAAGCATAATTGCCGCCAAAACATAAGAAAGAATGGGCAACCAAATACTGACCTCGTGATAATGGTATGAGCCAGAAAGATGTTACAACGGCACCCAAATTTACCATACTCGATAAAAGAGCCAGAATTGTTTCTTTTTTCTCGCTCATGTCTTTTAATATAGCACCGTCTACGTAAGGTGTCAATATTCCTCTCTTTTTGCCATAATTTATACATGAGTAGAAACATTAAGCAAAAATTAGCTAAAAGGTTAAGAGAGCTAAGAAAGGAATACGGTTATTCGCAGCAGAAACTTGCAGAATTAGCAGATATTGATTATAAACACATCCAGAAATTGGAAAGCAAAGACCCTTCTAATGCAAAACTTAAAACATTAGAAAAACTCGCCAATGCCTTTCAAATTAGCCTGTCTGAATTTGTGGATTTTTAATAAACTTAGGTAGACTAAAATATACATTGACTTTGGAAGTGATTGAAAATAACAGTTTCTAGGGGAAACAAGGATTAATCGAGGTTAGATTTAACAATAAAAAATCAGCTAAATATAATGTTTTGGCTATTACGTCAATTACTTGCCAGAGAGTATACCTTCCCTTTCTCTCATGGCCGAAAAAAAATCCTTTTTCTTTATAAAATTCTTCTTATGCTAGTATTATTAATCTGCGATTATTCATTGAATAGCTCTGCTTGCTAAAATTCATTTAATGCTTAACATTTCTCTAAGTAGGAGATAATCTTTAAGGATCCAGTGATGACCAGCGCCGCTAGGGAATCCCCTATGATCAGGTTGAGCGGGTTTTCCTGAACTGCTAACTGCTGGCCAGTGGCTATTTCTTGGCCTGTTATTATTCGTCCTCAAGCATTTTCTTTAAGCGGGCAATTTCTTCTTTTCGTTGTTCAGGTGTAAACCTTATTTCCCCAGAAACTTGTTGATCTACTTCACTTTTGTTGAGTGATTTGCCTTCTATCCTGTTTATAATCTCAACAAGGGCCCGAAAATTATCATCTCTAAAAGCCTTCTGTATTAGCTTCTTTGCCACCGGATGAGCCCATTCACCAGCCGGGTCCAAACCAGCCAGCAACTTCTTCAGATTAGTCTTTAAATTTTTAGAACCTTTCGGGCGTCCAACAGGATTGCCCGACTCTCCTTTCTTAAACTGCGTCTTTTTGTTTGGAAATTTACTCATGATACACCTGCTTTCTACCTGTTTTCGCCATTACAACCAATGTCCTTAAAACGAGTTTCTTACCCATTTCTTTACTTATCCACCCTTTATACACATATGAAAAATGCCCCTCATAAACTACCTCTAAACCGTCCACAAAAGACATCTAAAACCCCTCTCTATTCATCAACTTCACCGTCTTTAGCACCATCGAAGAGATTATTAAAAAACCCAACGATATCTTCTTCTCTAAAAAACCTTCTACCGGACACTTCCACACACCTCAAACCCTTTCGGATCCACGAACTCAATACTCGACTTTTTCCGGTAACCATTCCGTTTTCTATCTTTACGGCAAGGCCGAATTTTTCTGCTAAGTCGTGTTCGGTTAGTAACTCTTCTAATTTTCTCATAAACCACCTCCTCATTCAACCACGATTTTAATAGATCTGCTTTTTTCATCCATCCTAACCCAATAGCTTTTTCATACTGCCCTCTGATAAACTCCTGAGGATAAGCTAAGAGACGCTGAACGCACCACCAGCAAATTTGATCTTTATTTCTGTTAAGGTTACCTCTTCTTTCTTGATCGCAAAGAGCGCAAATATATATTTTCTTTGAAATGGCATTACTCATGCCACCACCCCCTGTCTTATATCTATCAAAATAAACTTAGTTCTACTTGCTGGAAAGTTATTATTTGTATACTGCGTATATGTGTGGAAATATTTCAACGGAAGCCGTAGAGATTTTTCCTCTTTTTTTCCAATTTCTCCATCCACTCTCCTTCTGGCTTAGGAATTGGTATCCTCCTCCGGATTACGGTAGCTTTCCTTTCCCACTTTCTTGATTCTCCTATCTTACATTCAGCTAATAAAGGAGTTTTAGCTAATTCAAGCAACCCTTTTTTTATGCTTCTTTTACTAACCCCTGACCAATAGGCTATTTTGGTATAATTAGCATAAATTCTGCCGCCTATTCCCACGTTGTGAATCCTTTCAAGTCTTGGTATAGCGATGTAATAAATATCTTTTGCTATGGGATTAAGAATCATCTGCCATCCGAGCTCTAAAAAAGTTTCATTAGTAAACTTTTTCCTATGTTTAGAATATCCTTTAGCATAAGAACAAAAATCTTTACTAATACAAAACGCTTTTAGCTCCTCTCTGTTACAGCTATACTTATATTCCTTTTTAAAAGCTGACTTTACTGCTGACTCTATTCTTGAAGGAGATAGAGCTGGCCTATTTCTAAGATTCCAATGTTTTAATATATCTGCTACCTGCTGACTATTACGCCCAACTCTTCTGAGTTCACTTGCTATAATCACCGCCCCCGTATTTCGATCCGGGAAAAACCCCTTCGATAACCCTTCTGCCATTATCTGTGATACGCATGGCTTTAGTATTTCTTGAGGAATAGATAGCTCTCTTGATATTGATGTTTGGCTTTTTAAAACATCATAGGTTTTATCACTATCTGCTGACGGTATCATTAAACTTTTTTCCATCACTATTAATCTTTTCTTCTCATTTCATAAAAGCCGTTAAGAAACGACCCCCATTCAAAACCATTCAAAAATCATACAAAACAACCATAAAATAAAAAAAACGTATCCCCTTTAGAACCAAAGGAAAATACGCCTACTAAAATATCTAATAAAATCAGAGTTAATTTAAGATTGGGAAGTCTAAAACCTCTATGTCGCACGGGCAAGGGTTTGCCGACGCAAGTAAAATAAACTGAGAAGGGAAAGTTGCTTTACCGCGGCTGCGGCAAATAGTTATCCGATTATCTTCTAAGGGCTGCCTTAAGGCCTCCAGCGCAGCCCGGGGAAACTCATTAAACTCATCTAAAAACAATACACCGCGGTGCGCTAAACTTATCTCTCCCGGCTTTATCTTACTGCCGCCTCCGATAAGGCCAATTGAGGAAACAGTATGATGCGGCGACCTAAAGGGCCGGTTTGTAATAACAGACCCTTCCGGCGGGATTAAACCGGAAGCTGAATAAATTTTAGTTACTTCCAATGATTCTTTTTCAGTCAAAAAAGGAAGGATGCCGGAAAAAGCTTGTGCGAGCATCGTTTTGCCTGAACCGGGACTGCCGGTCATAAACAAATTATGGGCCCCGGCTGCGGCAATTTCTAAAGCTCGTTTTGATTGTTCTTGCCCCAATATTTCTGACATATCAAACTCAGTCTTTTTAAAAACTTGTTTATTTTTATATTTAATATTTTTAATTGGTTTTAAAACAGATTGGTCATAAAATGAAGAGAATAATTGATTCAAATTTTCTACCGGATAAATGTTAATACCGCTGACAACAGCAGCTTCATTTACCGACTGCTTCGGGATAAAAATATTATTTATCCCCCTCTCTTTTGCAAACAAAGCTAAGAGTAAAGCTCCTTTGGTGTGGCGCAATTTGCCATCTAGGGAAAGCTCGCCAAAAAATAAGCTTTTCTGCGGCAATGGGCAATCTGATGAAGCCGCCACAATACCTACGGCGATTGGTAAGTCATAAAAAGAACCTTCTTTGGGGATGTCGGCAGGTGCAAGATTAATTACAACTCTTTTTTTCGGAAATTCAATATTCGAATTTACAATTGCAGTCTTTACCCGCTGCTTGCTTTCTGCTACTGCCTTGGTGGGCAATCCTACTATTTCCAAAGCCGGCAGGCCCCGGCTAGCCACATTCACTTCCACCTCCATCCCTATTGCATTAAGTCCTAAATTAAGAGCTGATGAAACTTTTACTAACATAGTTTTTATTTATTATAAAATCCTATTTTCTTTTTTGGCTTTTCTTCTTCGGCCATCAATTTTGTTATCACTTCAAAAATTACTTTAAACTGAGAATCATACTTTTTCTCCATCTTTTCTATTTTTTTAAGCAAATCTTGATGTGATGCTAAAATTTTACGTAATTGGACAAAGGTTCTCATAATGACTATATTAACCATTATCGCTCTTTTACTATTTAAAACACTAGATAACATAGCCACGCCTTGTTCGGTGAAAACATAGGGCCGGTAACGCCTTCCTCCCCGCTTTTTTGAGGTCACAGAATGTGACCTCAAGTTATCAAACTCTTCTTTTTTAAGTTGAAACATAAAATCCTCAGGAAATCTTTTTTTGTTCCGTTTTACTGCTTGAATTAAAACCTTTGTTTCTACCTGATAAAGACTTGCTAAATCTCTATCCAACATCACTCTTTTTCCTCTAATTACTAATATTTTCTTAGCTATTTCTTCATACGGAATTAACATAATATTTACCTACCTCCTAATAGTGCCAAGGCCTAAATTAAGAGATGATGAAACTTTTACTAGCATAATTTTTATTTATTATAAAATCCTATTTTCTTTTTTGGCTTTTCTTCTTCGGCCATCAATTTTGTTATCACTTCAAAAATTACTTTAAACTGAGAATCATATTTTTTCTCGATATTTTCTATTTTTTCTTTAAGATTCTTGTAATTAAACAATATCTCTCTCATCCTTATAAAAATTCTCATAATCTGAATATTGACCATAGCGGCTCGTTTACTTTTTAAGACAGAAGAAAGCATTAAAATGCCGTGTTCTGTAAAAACTATTGGAATTTTACGTACTCCGCCCCAACTTGATCTTCCAAAATGGAATATCAAGTTTTCAAATTCTTGTTTAGTCAATTGAAACATGAAATCATCAGGAAACCTTTCTTTATTTCGTTTTACTGCTTTATTCAAGTTGCCGGTAGTCACTCCATAAAGTTTAGCTAAATCCCGATCCAGCATCACTTTCTTACCTCGAATTACTAATATTTTTCTGGCTATCTCTTCATACGGAATTAACATAATATTTATTCCCCTCTTTGCTAACTATCCCTTTTAATTGCAGCAGCGATAACTTTGTGCCTATTTCAGATGAAAGCCTATTTAATTGCCTCGATAAAAGATCAATATCCATTGGCTCTTCTTTTAACTTTTCAATAATTTCTTTTTCTAATCTTCCTAAATTTAATAAGGAAAAATCATTCTTCGCTTCTCCTTTGTCGCCCTTGCCGTAATAAGCTAAAACATCATCACTGGATGTAACCATCTCTATCCCCTCTTTGATCAATCCGAGAGTGCCTTCGGAAACTGAACTAGTAAGCGGGCCGGGCAACGCAAACAATTTTCGGCCGAATCTTTTTGTTAAATCAGCTGTAATCAAAGAGCCGCTTCCCAGGCCGGCCTCTACTACTAAAGTTGCTTGCGATAAGCCGGCGACTATTCTGTTGCGTTGCGGGTAAGTCCACAGCTGCGGCATCGCATTACCTTCGATTTCAGAGACAACTAAACCTTTTTCGTCTAAAATTTGTTGATATAATTTATCTTGGTAAGCAGGATGGATGCGGCCGATGCCGCACGGCATCACCGCAATCGTTCTTCCTCCGCCGAGAAGTGCCGCGCGGTGCGCCTGAGCATCAACCCCATACATAAATCCGGAAACAATAGTAATCCCCGCTGAAGCTATCTCTGATACTAACTTATTTGTAATTTGCCTGCCATAAGTGGTGATGCGCCGCGACCCGACAACCGCTAAGCAATTTTTAAAAATATTCTGATTCCAATTGCCTTTATAGTAGAGTTTATCGGGCCGAGACTTAATCTCTCCTAAAAGCGCCGGATACCTGGAGTCATTAACATCAACTGTTTTCATAGGCAAACAAAACAACCTGGTCGAGGTATTTGCGGGTTTCTGAAGTTAAAGGAAATACTCTGTTGTACCACTTCCCATCTTTACCTTGCTCCCGCGGTACCCCCACAAATAATCCATTCTTGCCTTCGATAATCCGAAAACCTTTTACCAAGAACTGATCAGCAATTGAAAGATCACAGATTGCCTTCAGCGGCCCTTCGCCGTCAAACTTATAGAGCCGGGTAACTTTGAACTCTAAATCCATCTTCTGCCTCCTTTAGTTTTGAAAATCCGAAATTCGAATATCGAAATACGAAATAATTATCTTTGATTTCGAACTTCGGATTTCCTGTTTTAGATTTCGTATTTCGAATTTTTATTTGCCCCTTTACTTATAGACGAAATGAAACGCCAAATTCTTTCAAAAAAATTAAAAAAAATTAAAAAAAATTTATCAACTACCGCGGTTAACACAAATATAGATTGATTTTATTAGCTTTTTACTCACTATGCAACAAAAGTGTTGTCAACGAAAATGTTGCATAGTGGCGTGCAAAAAAGGGGACGTTTCCCTCCTTTATAAATTATTGTGCAGCAATGGCTTATGATATACTGTTTTTCGATTGGTTTTAAATGCGGAAAACGCCTGTTTGTAAGTGGTTGAAGCAGATAGGGTTATGGACGAGAGAAACGTCCCCTCATGACATCCCCTCATGAGTAGAAATGTTGCATGGTGGTGGGGATGTTTATAAATCTTTCTTTATTTTTAATAGTTTAACTTTCAATTTAACTAAATCTTCTTTTACGACTTTTAAGGTACGTTTTACATTTACTCCAAAATACTCATGAATAAGTACATCCCGCATTCCGGCAATCTGCTTCCAGGGTATATCTGAATAATTGGATCTTACTTCTTCGGGGATATTTTTAACTGCAATAGCCGTGAGCATATCTTCAATGTATAATTTTACATTTCTTTTCATAACAACCTCACTTGCTCCCTGAGAATTTTTTCTTTGATGAGAGGTTTTAGGGTGTCATATTCTACCAAATCTACTTTTCGGCCCAAAGCTTCTTCTATTTCCTGCTTAAGCCCGATAAATTCAAGCAAACTAATATCTGCTTCGATATCTACTAAAATATCAATGTCACTATCTGTGCGCATTTGCCCTCGCGCTGCCGAACCAAAAAGCGCCACCCTCTGGGCATTATAATTCTTTAAGATAGGCAAAATCTTTTCTTTAATTTTAGTAATACTGTAATCCATTCGTGCTTCCTTTTTTTTTAGATTTATAAAAATATTAAAGAAATCATCCAACGTAAATTATTATAGCCATAGATTCATTCTTTGGCAATTAAAAATTCCTAAAAAAATAAATCTTCCCCTCTGAAAAGCAAACGATCATACTCAAGGAGCCCACCCTTGTCATCCTTAAGGAACGCCACCCCCTGTCATTCTGAGAAGCGTTAGCGACGAAGAATTTCTACTCTTTTTAGAGATTGCTTCGTCGTTCTTAGCATCTTTAATACTCAAAACTCATGACGGTGGGTGCTTGTCAAAACCTTTAAGAAAAATCCACTATGCAACAAAAGTGTTGTCAACGAAAATGTTGCATAGTGGGGTCTGGGGGGATAAAAAAAACCCCCGTCCGTTTTGGGACGAGGGGTTGTGGTTTCGTGTGTAAGCAGTCTTAGAAGTCGACGTTGATGCCGGCTCTTAGTGAGTAGGCCAAGTCTTCGTTTGCTTCGGTAAACAGACTGCCGGGCATAAACCAGGCGCCGGTTAATTTAATTTGTACATCTTCGGTGTAGTCATAAAGAGCGTAAGCATCGATTTCGTTACCGATTTCTGTGTCATCACGATCAATTGAAAGCTCAGCATCGCGATAATCAATTGTATCTCCTGCATCAAGATTTTCAGCCAATTTGGCCCATGTCCAGGAAAGGCCTAAAGTAACATCTTCTCTGGGCATCATGGAACCGCTCAAGTTAGTGTACATCATGTTAGTGTTAGCAAACATAATGTTGATAATTTCAGCCGGAGATTGATCTTCAAATAAAGGATCCCAAGCATTGTAATTATTGCCAGCATCATCGTTACCACTTAAGTAGGTAAAGTTTAAACCAAGTTTAGCGTTGTAGTCATTTAAGAATCTGTACTCACTCATCAATTGAGCTGCAAATGCACTTAAATGTTCATCTTCGTCGCCAGTTGTTCCACTATTAGCATCACCAAACTGATAAGCACCTTCGGCGCCTAAAGTGATGTTGTCATTAGGATCATACTGCATTCTTCCACCTACAGTGTAGGTGTAATCTTGGTCTTCGGCAACTTGTTCACCAGTTCTGCCGTCGGCGGCAAAAAAGTAGCCTTCGGTAATCCCGTTGTAAGATGCCCAATCGTAAGCAACGTTTGCACCCCAAAGAGTGATATCGTCTCTTACATTGGTATCACCTTCATCAACTTTAGCATAGATCATATCGATAGTGTAAGGGGCATAGTCTAAAGTGCCACGTACAGCATCAAAAGATTTTCTTAAAGATAAATCTCCGATAGCTGCAGGAACTTTATTAGAAGCTACCTGATTAGTGTCAGGGTCGCCAATAATTAGGCCGTTACCAAAATAAAGATTTTGACGACCGATTTTAACAGTCAACGGCTGATACAAGAATTCGTTGAGCTGAATGTAAGCTAGATCAAGGTCAATTTCAGTATCACCATCAGAATTATCTTCAACACCCCAAATTCTTTCGTTGATCAAACTAACAACAGCAGATACGCCTTCAGTCAAATCAGCGTCAAAGCGCAATCTGATTTGAGAAAAGAGAAAATCTTCTTGGTCCTTTACATCATGAGCAGTCGAACCTAAAGATAAATCTCTGGTAATTGCTCCGGACTTAATGTCACCGCTAACTTTGATGTTTTCTACAGCTGCAAATGAGCTGCCCAGCAAAGCCAGTGACAGAAAAGCCACTAATAAAATTAATTTCTTACTCATTAAAAACCCTCCTTCTTGGATTAAGGCCCGCCTACGCCAAGGCTTCGGCGGGTGAAATTTATCGCACAAGGTTAACATTCCTTGTTAATTCCTATTCTATGTTATAACGCCTGAATATTTTTGGTAATTTCACGGCTATTATTTTTGCATCACCTCCTTTTTGGCCAGACTAAAACTACCTCAAGCGTATAACTGAGATAACCTTTAATTGAAATTCGAAATTCGAAAATCGAAATTCGAAACACTAAATACTAAAATCGAAATTCGAAACTGATACAGAATAGTTTTGTTTCAAAGAACTTAGTTAATTTTGTCAAATAATTAGTTAGTTGTCAAGGGTTTATTGTGATTTTTTTTATCTTGGTCAAACTACGGAAAAATCACTGATTACACAGATGAAATATAGATTACACAGATAAAATCGATTAATCAACCACTCACCACTCACCAATTAACCCAGGTGAATATCTATTTTTGTAACTTGTTGATTGCGAATGGCTTCGGCAAATTTTCCTTTTACTTTCTGTTTAAAACTTACGGTTTTATCGGCTAATTGCAGGTCTATTTTTTTGATTTTGCAATTTTTGGCAAAAGTATCTAATTTTTTGGGGTTATGATAAATTATTAAAGTTTTAGAAAAAGCTTTGAAAGAATAGGTGTTTTTGGCGGTAAAGAGGTTTGCTTCTAAAATCGGACTGGGACTAAAAACAAGCTCGCCCTTTTTATCAAGGGAAAAAGGGTGGTGGCCTAAAGATAATAAGATCCAGATATGGAGTAATTCGGCGGTGGCGCCGGTGAGACGGGCCACAAAGCCTTTGCCGTGGATGGTTTTATCGGGGTGAGATGAGCCGGCTAAAAAAGATGAGTTTTCTAAGATGCTTCTTCCGTAGGTGTTAGGGTTCTGGTAACAAACGGCAGCGTTTTTAAATTCAAGAAAAAATTGCGGATAAAGGCCACCTTTTAATATTTCTAATAAATACTTATACTCCATATGGAGCCAGATAGACTCATTCTCCAGCCAGCCGGGGTTAAAGATGCGGCTGCGGCCGATATCTAATGATTCTTTGGCCAAAGAATCATTAAGTTTATACATCTTTAGTTTTTGATCGTAGAGGGCTGATTTTTTTACATTCTGATAAAGGGATTGCTTCGTCGCTTTGCTCCTCGCAATGACTGAACTTTTTCGTTTTGTTCCTACTTCGCAATGACAACGCAGGGCATGAACTATACCTTCTAAAAACAAGGGCAGGTTGTGGCGTTCAAATTTTTGCGGGTAGATAGCATGATTTCGCTTTTTGTAATCAGTTACCCGGTAGGTAAAGTAGGTATAATAGAGTTTTGTTTTTTGGTCTTTTGCTTTGGCTAAATTTTTATCAATTTTTTTAATTAATGCCGTCAGAAACTCCTCTATTTTCTTTAGATTTAAATTATTGGTGTTAGCGGAGAGTTGATAAAAAGAATTCTGGCGAAAATTTTCTTTTAATTTATTTGCTTTATCCCAATAATTAAAATCTTTATCTTTGGCTTTGCTGCGATTGTAAGTTTTGATTAATTTCTGTAAAGAATTAAAAAAGTTGAGAATAGTTTGGGAAACGGGGGTAGATTTTCCGCCGGAGGCGGATCCACTTTTGGCGGAAGGTTGAGGTTGAGTTATTGCAGTTTTTAAGAGGAGAGCGGCTCGCTTGAGTTCAAAGGTTTCACAGAGTGATGAACCAAATAAAGCCGGCAGGCCGTTTAAAGAGTCGCACCAGCCCGGCTTTGCCGCCTCCATCTCCAGCCCTAAGCCGGCCGGGTCAAAGGAAGCGGCTTTGTTTAAAATCAATACCAGTAACTTCTCCGCCAAATTGGCAGTGTAAACTTCGCCTTGGGCATCCCGGAGCAGGTGTTTATTTTGTTTTCTGTTTTTAATAATTTCAGCCTTCTTCTTATCTACTTCCAGCGACTCGCCTTGGAAAACACGATTGTTGCGCAACACATAGCGGCGCGGGCGGGGTTTGATTTTATACTTATCATCGTAAAAATTAAAGGGAATATGGAAAAATAATTCTGTTAACTTATCGGGATAAAACATTAAAAAACTTTCAATTAAATCTAAGTTGTAGCGCCAGTGGTCTATCCAGTAGCCTTCGCCGTGGGCTGCTTCAGTTTTTCTGACTGCATCTTTGAGGAGATCGAAGGTTAATTGCTCTCGGTCTTTAACTCCATCTTCGGGGAGTAACATCTGAAAAAAATCACCTAAATAAAAACCTTTGGTGAGTAGATGGAGAAATTTCTGCTTCTTTATTTTATATTTTTTTAATAACTCTTTTGCCTTACCGGGGCTAAAATAAAGTTTCTCACCTTTTACGACCAAAGGGTTGTAACCATCGGCTTGAATTAAGTTTAGAAAATAAACTATATTGTTTGCGCCGAGAGCCGGTTTAAAAAATAAATCGAGGCGCCGATTTTGATTTACGTCGCGGTAATTGCCTTGGCCTTCGGAAAAATAAGAAGGAGAGAGATTGAAATAATTATAATCGCGTTCGGGGTCGCCGTGTTTGCGGCTAAATATATAATAAGGAAGAACTTTTTGCTCAGGCCTAGCTTGGTGCGGCTGGTAAGGGTAACCGCCCCTGAGAATATTATCGAGATAAGTGGAACTGAGATAATGGTCAAAGTGGTAAGAAGAGGAACGGCAGAAAGCATTACCTTTGATATCTGCAATGATTTGATTATTTTCTTTTTCTTGCTTTTCTAATAAATTTGTATTGAGTTTAGCTATAATTTTTTTAATGGGTTCGGGAGAAAAGGCCGCCCCGAATAAATTGTAAAGCGTGATGCTCCGGTTTGGTTTTATTTTAAGTTGAAGATAACTGAAAGCAGACGGGGTTTTACCGGATAAAATTTGCTTAGCCTTGGGGTTAAACTTTTTCTTTACAAATTCAGCCGGATAAGTTAAAGATAAATTAGTGCCGAACGCTTTGGCCGGATCAACAACTAAAGTAGGATGAATCTTTTTGCCATTTTCTGGGTAGAAAGAATAATTAAAATTTGCTCCCTGAATATAGGTGGTCTGGGATACATCGGTAGGGTCCACTATCAAGCGAAACAAAGCATAGTTTTTTTCTGGGTAAGCATGCATCCAAGCCTCTACCGTCCGCGACATCTCTTTTAGGAAACCGTTAGCTGTACCGTAAGGGATTATTCTGGCGAGGCCGTCGAGAATTTCTAAATCTAGGGTTTTGTCAGAAATATTGGTGAAAGTAACTTTTCTCGCCAGGGCTCCAACGGGTTGATTACTGAAATTGAAATATTTAACTTTTGTGGCTAAGCCAAATTTTAGGTTTTGATCAGCAATTTCCAGGCTAGCTGATTTAACCCGTAAGATTTGGGAAATTTGCGAAGATTTTTTTTCGATACTAAAGGGCTCATAGAAGTCACCTTTATTATTTTTGATAAAGGTGCGAAAACCAAAATTTGGGGTCAGGCTGTAGGCCTTATTGGCGGGAAAAAACTCACTGATTGCGCCGTCTTTATCTTTAAGTCCAAAACTGGATATGGCTTGACCACGATTTACATAAAAAACCCAAAGCGGTACCCCCCAACTGCCGGCGATCCCGGGTAAAAAGTTAGAAAAAGGGCCGGCCTGATTATAATCTTTAATTACAAATGTTCCGTCTTTTTGTAAGCTATAACTTGGCATGTTTTGTGATTTGTGATTTGTTGGTAAATTTAAAAATTAATTGAATAATTCTATCATATCTAAAACAAAAAAAAAGAAAAAAATGTTAAAGACAAGTAAAAGAAAAGGCAGGCTAATCTCTTAGCCTGCCTGATAAATTTTTAGAGATAATGTAATTACTCTTTAGCGATTGCAATGGTGATTGCACCGGCTAAAATTGCGAACAAACCGATACAGCCTTTAATAACTACCAGCAGGCTGCTCCACCAAGCAATAATAGCCCAGATACCTAAGCCGATGAAAATAAGACCGAGAATAATTTTTAATGCAGTCTTTACACCTGCGCCGCCTTTCTTTTGTTCTTCTGCCATTTCAAACCTCCTTAACTTTTGTTTACAAAACTAATTTAATAATATATATATTTTGGTGATTTGTCAATATAAAATTTTCTGGAGTTTCCCCATTTTTTTTAGGGAGCCGCGAACTTAAGTAAAAGCTGTTTT
>CAZSDJ010000012.1:30879-39460 GCA_964605645.1 uncultured Planctomycetia bacterium | reverse complement strand
GTCCACGCTAAAAACGATAAAGCAAAATCTTTTTATGAAAGATACGGATTTGAACGATCCCCCATAGACGAGTTCCATTTATATCTCTTAATAAAAGACATCAAGAAAAGCTGGTGCTTTCTTAATTAATCCGTAAGCCATCCGCAAGTCTTTAACAACTGCATATTTTAGCGATTCTTTTGTCAAAGGCAAAGCCGGCGGCCTTGCCGCTAGGCAGGCAATCTCTCCAACTTTGTCAAGAGTTAAGACCTGACCCCACTACTCTTCTTAATTAGAAGAGAGACATCTCCTCTTTACTAAGTGATGTTCACAAACAAAAGAAACAAATTTTTGAGCGCTCTATGATTTTCCGCCTACGCCAATGTTTATCCTTCGAAGTTTTAACGAAGTAGGGCTTCGGCGGACAAGTAGCAGGAAAATGGCGTTAAGAAAATCGACGAGCCCGGAGGCTGGGAGGAGATTTTTAGGCATTTTCCTGTGTTTCCAGCTAAAACTTGCAGAAAAAATCATACTAGCGCGGAGAAAATTTCGTTTCTGGAGTATTTGTAAACACATCTTTTGAATCATGCAATTGACATTGGATTTCGAACATTAGACTTTGGACATTGGACTTTGGACTTTAAAAACATCTGGCCCTTTTTTCCCAAATATTTGTTTTATAAATTGCTATCCAGCAAAGGTTTACCGAAAGCGTCTGGAAGGTTGGAAGGTTAGGACAACAAATCTTTTACCGTATTAAACACCTCCTCTACCGTAATTTGTTCCAGGCACCTGTGATTGTAACGGCAATCGGAAACTCCAAACTTATTATAACAAGGCCGGCAGGAAAAATCTTTGCTAACTACTACTTTCTTCTCCGAAGGCGGATAAGGGCCGTAGGCTTGCTGGCTAGTTGGCCCAAATAAAGCAACTATCTTTTTATCTAAAGCAGTTGCCGCATGCAAAGTGCCGCTATCATTACAAACCACAAGATCAGCTTCCGCCAATAAGGCAAAAAATTGACGCAAATTAGTTTTGCCACAAGCATTGATTACCTTATTGCCGAGTTCTTTTGAGACATTATCACAAATAGTAACATCAGAGCTATCGCCCAAAAGTATAATTTCTAGATTTTTATCTTTTATTTTTTTCGCTAATTGGCTAAATTTATCAACCGGCCAGTATTTATACCAGGCTTTATCCCCCCAAGCTTTGCCTCCCCCGGGAGCAATAGCAACCAAGGTTTTTTCTTTATCCCTGCCTTGCTCTTTTAAAAATTTTTTCGCCGAATCTTTTTCTTCATCCTTAATGAATAATTCAAGATTTCTAAAGCGTGGCTCTATCCCGAGAAAGCGAAGCAAGCTGAGGTGGTATTCAACCACATGCCTGCCGATAAAGCCGCCGATATCAAGCTTCTCGGTTAAAAACCGGCCTCTTTTTTTATAGTTATAACCGATTCTGGGTTTTACCCCTAACAGTGCAGGCAGCAAACTGTAGCGATGTTCTAAGGAAAGGTCAATATATAAATCAAAGCGGCGCGAAGCAATTTTTCGCAAAACCCTAAAAAGTTTCCGGTATGCTTTTGCTTTTGATTTTTTCTTTAGTTTTTTATAATCACCCCGGTTAAACCCAATAACTCTATGGATATGCGGATTATTTTCTAAAATCGGAATATTCCTTTCTGCCACCAAAGCCGTTATCTTAGAGTCCGGATAGTAATACTTTAGGTTTTTTATCAAAGGAGTCGAGAAAAGCAAATCGCCAACCCCGAAAGGATTAACGATTAAGATCTTCTTAAAAGAATCTTTTTTTTTCATAAATTTTACCATTCCCGAAGCAGTAATAAATTAAATTTGATTTTATTGGTTTTTTAACTCTTTATATTTGGCATAGCTTAAAATTTGATAAAAGGAAGATAGGTAAGCTACCATAAAACCAATAAAACCATCTCGATAGCCTTTTTTGCGCAAATAAGTACGCATGAAACGATCAAAAACTCGCCAAAGAGCATGGATTACATTCATCTTATATCTTGCTTTTTTTGGATTTTCAAATGAATAGTTATACCACTTTCTTGCTTCTAATATAGTTTGATTATTCAATTTATTAAGAAAATCACCCCAATCTCGGTAAGTATAATGGATTATATCACCGCATAATTCTCCGTTTTTACCTTCTCCAAAAGCGCGAGGGTGAACCTCAACTTCCTCCCACTTAAATTTATCTTTTTTAATTAACTTAATCTGTCTTGACGGATATTGGCCGCCCCAACGAATCCAATAATCTCCAATATGATTTTTTCGAGGAATTGAGAAAGATACACAATCTGTGCCAGAAGCTAAAACTTTAGAAATTTCTTCTTTTAATTTTTCGGTTACTCTTTCATCTGCATCTAAACTTAAAACCCATTGATTTTTGGCTTGTTGATAAGACCAATTGCGGTGCTTTCCTTCTATTTCCATTTTTTTTACCAAAACTTTCGCCCCTAACTCCTGTGCAATATGTTGAGTTTTGTCTGTTGACTCATCATCTACTACTAGTATTTCATCAGCCCAACCATCCACCGACTTTATGCAATCTGTGATTCTCTCTTCTTCGTTTTTAGTAATAATTACTACTGAAACTTCTGCCTTGCTCATCACCACTCCTTTATTTTAAAAATTAATTTATTCCTTGCTAACTAAAAAATCTCCTATAGCCATATATTTAAGCCCACAACCTGTAAACATTTCTAAAGCATCCTCGGGAGTACATACTATAGGTTCACCCTTGCGATTTAAAGAAGTATTTATCAAAATGGTATCCCCGTTTTTTTGTAAAAATTATTTATTAATTTATAAAATTTAGGATTTGTTTCTTGAAAAACGGTTTGAGGCCGGCAAGTTCCATTTACATGCACCACTTCAGGAATCCTATCACGCCACTTTGGGTTAACTTTAAAAGCAATAGCCATAAAAGGAGCCGGATGGTCTGAGCCCAGTATATCTGGTGCATGTTCAGCTAAAATAGATGGACAAAACGGACGCCATTTTTCTCTAAATTTAATTTGGGCATTAATTTTGTCCGCGGTCCCTCTAACAGTAGGATTTCCTAAAATACTTCGATTGCCTAAAGCTCTGGGGCCCCATTCCATCTTTCCTTGAAACCATCCTACAATTTCCCCTTTATTTAATAATTCTGCAACTTTAGAACAAATATCTTTTTGATAAGAATAAGAAAAATTAGTTTTTTGTAATCCCTTTTTTATCTGACCATTGGCAAACTTTGGCCCCAAATAAACATGCCGCATAGATTTAATGTTTTCATTTAACTGGGCTGCTAAATATACTGCGGCCCCTACCGAACCTCCAGCATCATTTGAAGCAGGTTGTACCCATAACCTATCAATTAAAGGATGCTTGAGTAAAATACGATTTAAAGCTACATTCAAAGCACAGCCACCTGAGAAACATAAAGTTCTTGTTTCTTTCAGACAATCTTTTAAATGATTATCAACCAACTCTAAAGTCATCTCCTCTAATTTCTTCTGAGTTGTAGCCGCAATATGAATATATGGTTCTGTTAAGCCGGTATCTGTTCTTTCTGGGCCATAATTTTCAACCATTTTTTTTGAATACACTTTATCCGTTCTAAATCTTTTTTTTCTTCTTACCCAAACATAATCATCACTGCAAAAATACTGTTTTTTTCGTTTGTCCCATTTAATGATATCACTAAAATTTACTTTATCGGAATTTCCGTAAGGGGCCATCCCCATAACTTTATATTCCCCATTTTCACGCCAAAACCCAAGATAATCAGTAATGGTTGAATAAAAATTACCTAACGAATCCGGAGCAACAATTTCCTTTATTACTTTTATTTCTTTCCCCTCACCATAGCCTAATAAAGTTGAGGTAATCTCACCCCCTCCATCAATTGATAAAACTGCCGCTTTTTTAAAACCTGATAAATAAAAACTTGATGCCACATGAGCAAGATGGTGTTCAACCCATTTAATCTTTGTCTTTTCTAAATCAAAACCACAAGTTGATAAAGTAGTATTTATAAAATTCTTTTGGTTGTTTAATTCTTTTTTGTTCCGAAAAAATTTCTTATAAGCACGAGAAGGATCACTACGCAAAGTACGCATAAAATACTCTTTTCTCTTTTTACGCAATGCTTGATAAGACCAAGGATAAGCTATACAGTCAATGTCATGGGGTTTAAGCTTAGCTTCCTTAAGGCAAAAATTAACTGCGTTTATTGGCTTGCAATCTTTGGCATGTTTAATTCGTCTGAATCGTTCTTCTTCGGCTGCGGCAATAACTTTGCCATTTACTAAAATAGCAGCTGAAGAATCATGCCCAAATGGAGACGCTATTCCTAAAATATTCATATGTCGTTAGTTTTAATACTAATTAGTTTTACCACAATCATCAATTTTCTTATTGCCAAGTTCTTTTGAAATATTATCACAAATATTGACATCCAAGTTGAAAAAAGCAAATCGCCGATTTCAAAAGTATTGACAATTAAGATTTTTTTAGATAATTCACATTTTTTCATAAAATTATCCCTACTGTGATAATAACCCCTCTAGTTTTCATTTATGCACTCTTTAAAAACTTCGAGAGTTTCTTTGGCAGTTTTTTCCCAGCTAAAATCCAATAACCTTTTTTCCCCTTTATTAATTAAACTTTTCCGCAATTCAATATTACCTAATATATTTTCAATAGCATCTGCAATACCTTGATAATTGTTAGGATCAACTAGCAAAGCAGCGTCCGCTGCAACTTCAGCAGTTGCTGAAATATTAGCTGTAATTACAGGTACTCTAAAAGAAAAAGCTTCCAATATCGGCATCCCAAATCCCTCGTAAAAAGAAGGATAAACAAAAGCTTCTGCGCACTGATATAAAGCACTTAATTCTTCCCTAGTGATATAACCAGTTAAAATAACTTCTTGGCTAAGCCCTAATTCTTTTATTAATGGTTCTATCTGATGACAGAGCCAGCCTTTCATGCCGGCAATTACAAGTTTTTGTTTTCTTTTGTATCTGTCTTTTAATATTTTATAGCTCTTAATCAACCCCTCTACATTTTTGCGCGGTTCAATTGTTCCTACATATAAAATGTAATTTGAATTAAGGCTAAATTCAGCTGCTAATTGTTTTCTTAATTCTTTTTTTTCTCTATCTAAAAAAATATCTTTATTTACTCCCGGGTAAACCACCTCTATCTTAGCCTCTCTGACATTGTAAAATTTAATTAAATCTTTTTTAGTGACCACAGAAAAAGTAATAATTTTATCAGTTTTAGGCAGAGTTTTTCGAAACCAAGCTGCTACCTCCTGATTAGTATTTTTTTGATGGCCTAACGGATAGGCTTTATGAATTACATCATGAACCACCAAAACAAATTTTGCTGCCGGAGGCACAGATAAAGCATAGTTTGAAGTATGAAAAACATTCAACCCTTTTAATCTAAATCGGGGAGATATTTTCAACCAATCAACAATATGCTTGAAGTTTTTAGCCGGAGAGGGAGGAATTTTTTTCTTCTTATTAAAGAGGCTTTTTTTACTATAAAGTAGGTATTGATTCTTTTTATCAACTTTGGCTAAATTATTTATTAAATTTAAAGTGTAATACTCAATACCTGTTTTATTTTTTAAGGTAGAACAAATATCTATCCCAATTCTCATATAACTATTTAATTTCTGTTAACCTAACTGTGGTAGGCCCAATGTTAGTAAATACTTTTGTTAAAACTGGCAAATTATAAGGTTTATCTAGAAACCAAAGGCTGAATTCCGAAGAATGCCGAAAGCTTCCACCTCGTCTTTTAACTGTCCCTTTGATTAAATAAAGTTTTAACTTCTTATTATCTTTTTTAACTACTCTTTCCTCTTTTACTTTAGCTAACAATTGATAGTTAGTTTGATTAGTATTTAAATTTAAGTCTAATTCTTGGTCAATTTCAATAGCGGTATTCATAAGATAAAATATAGCTGAAAGCGGATCTTGCGTGTTAGCTAAAATTTTTCTTTCAACGTTATCTTTTTTCATAATCAAATTTTTTTGATCATAAGTTATAACTTTGTCTTCTTTTACTTTGCCGGAGACAGTTAATTTATAAGAAAACTTTAAAGTATGTAGTTTTTCTTTATCTACCAGTGAATCAGCCCTGGCTTTTATATCTCTAAAGGTGTCAACCAGCCAAGCAGGCTGAGCTTCTGCGTGTAAATGATATGCCTCTTTGTTCTTAAATTTTTCTCTACCTTGATTGATGATTTCAACTGTACCTAAGGGGATAAAACCGCCATAATTTACTTTAAACACTAAATTATCTGTATCGGATTTTAAATCTAAATTTCCGATAATATTTCCAAGATTATTGAGGTAAAGTCCTCTTAAGAATAAACCTAACCCTACAATAATAATTACAATTAAAAGCCACTTAAATATGCGCATAAACCTCCTTATTTTTTCGTTGTTCGGTTATCGGATACGATGCCCGTTTAATTAAATAATCTGGATACTTTGAACTATATTATCTACATATAAGATAAATATTCAATAGAAATCTGTACTGATCATATATCGTTGTTCGGTTATCGGATACGATGCCCGTTTCGTTCAGAATTGCCTACGCGGTTACTTTAGCCGATTTAGGGAGATATTTTCGGGCATTGGAAGAGATGGTTTTTGGAGGACGGCAGTAACCTCATAGACATCGATTGGGCCGGATTTTTGGGTGCATCTAATTTCGGTGGGGCAGGTTTGGGCATCAAATTCCTTTATTAGTTTTAGGCCTTTGCTTTTAGGAATTCTTTT
The DNA here is from genome assembly GCA_964605645.1 of uncultured Planctomycetia bacterium. Lineage (GTDB taxonomy): Bacteria > Omnitrophota > Gorgyraeia > Duberdicusellales > 4484-171 > PXAH01. Next base: position 32,664 of record CAZSDJ010000012.1, on the reverse strand, counting down.
AATTTTCCAACAAGTTCTTTTCTTTTAGTTCCATCCATTTTTTGAATATTAATCAATTTCCAAGATACAGCAGGTAATTGTTTAACTCCATCAATTTCCAGTAAATCCCACCTAGGTTTACCTCTTTCAAAAGACACCAAAAATTTTCTTTCATTCTCTGTTAAAATTTCTTTAATATAATCAACCAAAATACTACGAGTCTCTATGAGCTCCTCATATGAAACATTCTCATCTGTCATCCCCTGGAATTCTGATTTATGGATTCCTTTAAATTCCTTCATAAAAGGATTAACTAATTCATAAATAGGCCGATTATGACTGATTAGATAAACTAACAAACCCTTACGAACCTGTTCTGTAATTCTTTCTGTATCTAAAAGATACTTGATGTCATATAAATCTCGCGGATGTTGCCTATCTAAAGCTGCACAAATTTTTCCACCAAATACATCAGCAAAAGAAACTGTTCGCGCTTCAACAAATAGTTCAAAAACCTCTTGTGCTTTTAAACTAAGAGCACGTTTTTCTACAGGAAAAATTGTACCTCTAATAATTAAGTTTGGTTCTACCTTTATCTGAACCTGGGAATTTTTAACAAATATTTTATTCATCATGTTGGGATTATTAATTCTCCCCTCTTGAATGTTAATATCAGACAAATTGCTTTTAATCTTCTGGGCTATACGTCCTAATGCTGCTTCAATCTTTTCTAACGATACATCTCGCGACTCAATTGGCAAATAAGTTAAATCTATATCTACAGAGAGCCGTGGCATATCCCGAAAAAAGAAATTAATTGCGCTTCCGCCTTTAAGAGCAAATACTTCTTCTTCAAAAACATAAGGAAGAACCTGTAGAATTAACTTTGCTTGGGGGAAGAATTTGCTTTTCTTTATCTCCATATGTTTTTATGTGTTAATCTTTGGAACAGATATATTATATTTAGAATCGAATTTTCCACCCTTGCCTATAACTCTTTTTCCTTTTCCAAAATTAACTTTCTTCAAATCAAGATGTTGAATCCAAGGATGATTAAATTTTTCCGCAAAATGCATAAATAAACGTTTAACTTTTACCGAAGAAGTTTTCTCTAATAATTCCTTAACTACAGCCGGCCTTAACGTTTTCAATCCTTCCATCAAAAGAGAAGCATGTTTATAAGTTTCATCCCTATCTACCAAATAAAATACTTCCATTATTGCTAATTCACATGAGGAAAGAATTATCGAATATTCTCCCATATCTACCTTAGTCAATCCGATTTTATCTTTATATGGAAAACAGGTAGTGTAAACATTCTTTACTGGCCTCTTCCACTGATATTGCCTAAACCAACTTGGCAAAATTCTCTTAGCTCCAAATAAAAAAACAGGAGAATTTTCTCCAAGAGGAAGAAAATGTGTATAACCATGCAATTCTAAAGCACTGCGGCCTCCTACATGAACATCCAACTTTAGCTGCTCTTGGAGAGCATATACCCCTCCCAGCCAATCGACTCTATCTCCGGAATGCTTAAAAGCTCCATGCCCTATAGATTCTATCCAAGCTGATTTTTCATAACTTCCTGAAAGCTGACGATATACTCCTTGCTTTTTAAGCCAATAACTTACCGCAATCGTGCCTTTAGGCCAAACTTTTAAAAGATGGTTTAATTTATGTTTCTTTTGTCTATTCATACTTTACAAGTATAACATAAAATAAACTGTTGTCAAGTTTAAATATTGTCGAAAATGTCTATTTATTATTTACATTTACTGCACATAATAAACTAAAGAAAAAGTAGTT
>CAZSDJ010000012.1:0-30779 GCA_964605645.1 uncultured Planctomycetia bacterium | reverse complement strand
TTTATAACTTACCACCTAAGAAAGGGTTACCGAAAGCGTCTGGATACTATAATATGTCTATTTATTATTTACATTTACTGCACATAATAAACTAAAGAAAAAGTAGTTAACGTTAATCACCCTTTTTCTTCAAATATTTGTTTTATAACTTACCACCTAAGAAAGGGTTACCGAAAGCGTCTGGATACTATAATATCGTTGTTCGGTTATCGGATACGATGCCCGTTTCGTTCAGAATTGCCTACGCGGTTACTTTAGCCGATTTAGGGAGATATTTTCGGGCATTGGAAGAGATGGTTTTTGGAGGACGGCAGTAACCTCATAGACATCGATTGGGCCGGATTTTTGGGTGCATCTAATTTCGGTAGGGCAGCTTTGGGCATCAAATTCCTTTATTAGTTTTAGGCCTTTGTTTTCGGGAATTTTTTTTAATTCCTCTATTCTGTCAACTAATCCTGATTGTTCATAATCTTTTCTGTGCACCAACACATACTTAACCCCCATCCAACTTAATACAGAAGCAGTATCTCCTTCGGACAAATCAGTAATTGTTTTTGCTACCTTGTTAGAATAAGTTCCCGGAATTGTACCATTTATTATCGGCTTATTGTGAAAGATCTGATAAAACTTATACATCTCATTAGGCCCTTCAGAATCAAGAGGATATTCAGCAATCGCAAAATCACCTTCTTTCTCCTGTAACCAGTAATAAACAGAAGGCGCTTTTGATACATCAATTACCTTATAGGGCGGCCAGTTCCAAAATTCAAATAAAACCAGCCCGCAAAACAAACAACACATAAACACTTTTACCCATCTACGCTTAAACTTATCCAAAATAAATTTTAATCCGTATCCGGCTAAGACCGCAACTGCAAACATCACCACAATCCCAAAACGACAATAAGCTCTGACCATAGGAATTATTTTATACATAAAAAAAGAAGGCATATAAATTCTAAACTTTCCTATCTGCCACCAGGGAGGCTGGGAAAATAACCAAGCAATTATCGCCAGGAAGATAAAGAAACCGATGTAGAAGTTATCTTTTTTATAATCTCGAAATTCGAAATTCGAAATTCGAAATTTCTTCCTGCGGATTTTCCATTTGCGGAAAGCGATAAAGGCTAGCAGAAGCGGAATCCAGCCGAGATAAAGGGTGTGTTCGGTAACGCTTACGCCATAAAGATGGGAACCAACGAATTTTTTGGTAAAATCACCAAACACAGGATGAACCACAGCCGGAAGTAAATAACTCAAGGGTTTTGCAGATTGGGTAAATAAATCATCAAAAGGACGCCTGTAAGGATTAAATCCGGAAGCTTCAGCTTTATCTGACAATTGAATTCGGTTTTTGATAATCGGAATAAATTGAGCCGAAAGAATCAAAAAAGCAATTAGAATAATTCCTGTAACTTTAGCAATAAATTTAAAATCACCCTTAATTAAACTTCTCTTTCTAAATATTTTGTCCCGCCAACAGTAAAAAAACGTATAAACTAAAAAAGAAGTTAAAGCAATTCCACCAAAATACATAATTGAAAAATCAAAAGACAAAAGCAATATTAGAAATAATAAAAATAAAAAAACGCGTTTTTTAGAAAAATCTTCTTTTAATAAGACTAATCCTAATAAAACTAAAGGAATCCATTGGTTATAAGTCAACCCCAGATGCTGCCAGACCCGTACAAATTGATAGGGACAAAAAGCAAAAATGATCCCTGACAAGAAGGAACTAAATTTATTTTTGGTCAAGTAAAAAACTAATAAATAAGCAAAAAAACCACTTAATAAGATATTTAGGATTACTTGAATGTTCCAAGTTAAAACAGATGTTGTAAATATACTTAATAAGCTAAACCAACCCTGCCGAAGATAAGAAACATATCCTGAAGAATTTATTTCTGTTCCGAAAGGACAAGATATAAAATAGGTATAATTAAAAGGTAAATTATTTTCAAAAGAATATTTTATCCGCCAAGAATTCCATATAGCTGCATATGGCTCGTCAGTTGAAAAAAAACCGGGGATATGAGTAGTAAATTTAAAAGCTAAAGGAAAAGTAATAGCTGCTGTGAGAAGAATAAAAAGAATAAAAATTAGCATATGCTTTTTCATGGCCGTCTTCTCTCCTCCCTCACCATCTTCACAAACTTTATCACCACCCCTATTACCAAGGCGAAATAGGCGATGTTGGCCAATTGTTCAGCCACAGGCTCAAGCTGTAATATTAGGAAAAAAGCACAGATTATAAGTAAAACCATAAACAAAAGCACGCATTTATCTGAAAAATCCCTAACGGAAAGCCAATGAAAGTATTTTATAAAACGCTTATACCAAAGAGGAGATAAAATTTTTGTTAAATCTTCTTTATTTACCTTGTTAATTGTTCTTCCAACAAAAACTATACAGGTTTTTCCCTTTGCTGCAAAAACAACAATACTCTTTACCACAATAGATATGACGCCAATTCCACCCCAAACTACTGCAACAGTAAAGAAATAACCTTCTGTTATAGCAATTCGAAAGCCAAGCTGGAGCGGAATAAATCGCATAATTCCTAATATTATCCCAATTAAAAATAAAATAATAAAAATATACTTATAGATTCTGGAAGCTCCAAAAGTAAATACCTGTCCTGATACATATCTTGATAAAAAACAAAACCCTATGAGAAGAATTGCCGCAAAAACAGCTCCATTATATGATTTATTGGCTTTAAATATGTGGTGATTAGATAATAAAACAACAAAATTATCAGAAAATTTCTTTCGATAATTATATAACCTTACATCTATATCCACCTTGGGAATCTTGCTAAACACTAATTTTAGCTGGTTCGTATTGCCATGGATTATTTGTTTTGGAATGTAAAAATAATAAGTTTTTGTACTTTTAAAATCTTTTTCTTCTACCTTGAGCAGATCACTATTGAACTTTACTTTTTCTAAAACAGAAGTTGGAGGTATTTTTAGTTTCAAAAATAAAACTTCTTTAAAAGGAATGTTGTATTCTAAAATTGTTTCTTTGCCCTCTATTGTTATCATCCTCTCTTCTTGGTATAAATCGTCTTTAAAATCATAGACTAAACCATGATAAAGATATCCGGAAAGCAGAATTAAGATGAATATTAATATTAAATAAATTCTCTTTTTCATTTTTTATTCTTTTTATGTTTGAACAAATAAAAAAACAAATAGCCAATACATCCCAATAAAGTTAATCCCGATATCCCCAACCCTAAATAAAACCAGCTTTGGGGTTTAAAATATATCGTCAACGCAAAATCTTCACCCAACCCTAATTTCTCCGGTTCAACATACCAACTATTAGCATACCCATTGACTAAGTGGTGCTCTGCATTTAGCGGTTCTTCAAGCAAAAACTTGATATCAGAAGGCGTAAACCTCATCTGATGCCTCGCCTCTTTTACCCCCAAATGCTCATACTTCCCCACAATTTCTCCAAATAAACTTTTCCCTTTTTCCTTTATTCTTTTTCCTTCGTAGAGTTTCCACTGCTCATGAAAACTCTCACTAAACACCAGCCAGAATGGCTCCGCTGCTCCTTCCACCTTCACCAGATACTTGGTGGGATTTATCCTTTTGAAAGTAATTTCTGGACTCTTGTTGCCACCATAATTATTAAATTCATCCAATAATCCCCACTTATTGTTAGTATAAACTAATTTAGAAATGTCCGCTCTGCCTTCGGGCCTCTGATTCTGCTGCTGTTTAATAAAGAATAACGCTGGTTTTCTTTTAAGATGTTTAGTTGCTGAAAGCGAATTAAGTAGATGGATGCCTCCATCCACAATATAGGCATCTTGAGTAGAATAAACATGAGGAAGAAAACATTTCTGTGGCAAGTTATACAAATTATAATAATTAGTTTCTTTAATTAATTTAATCCCTTTGAATCTACTTAGGTTATGATTAATGATTTCAGCTTTTTGTTTTCCTTTTATTTTGTGTGTTCTTCCATTCGGATTAAACTTATAAGTGTTGACAAAATCTTTATGTAAAAATATCTGCCTAATATTTAATAATTTTAAATATTTAAGTATTGAATTGACATTCTCGGCAAACACCAAATCATCCCAAGAATTATCTTCAATTAGCCCATAAGCAATAAACCAATAAGAATCTAAAGCCGGTTTTTTTAGGAAAGATTTATCCGGATCAGCGCCGATATAAATATCATTATTCCATTTTAGAATAGGGCCTCTGCCTTTTGGGGTAGGAGGCATGGTTAAGATTTTATAATCTGTTTTAAACTCATTTAAACTTTGGCTAAGATTTTTATAATCTTTAGGGATTTCAGAAAAATATTCACCTCTTACAGCGCCACCGGTAAAGATGGGTTTGGCATAAAGACAAATCATAAAAGGTATAAGGAGAAAAGAATACCTCAATCTTTTGTTAAAATTACCTCTCATTTTAAATAAGTACATTGCAGTATATCCAATTAATACAGCGTAAGATAAAACTATATAAAATCCGAATTTGGCATAGACATTTCTATACATTTCAAAGTAAGGAATTTTTGAGGCAAAAAACAAAAATAATTTTGCAAATAGAGGTTGGATTCCTTTGGCAAAGAACAAAGAAACAACAAGCACAAAGAGAAAAAATATTTTAGTTTTTCTTCCTTTTTTAAAAAACACAGAGAACAAAGCAACAATAGGTATTAAAAACGATAAAAACGTAAAAAAATAATTATTGGCGTAAAGTTTATAATAATCAAAATTGGGCCATATCTTAAGGCCATCCATCCGGAACAAATTTAAAAACGAAGTACGAAGGCTGTTAAATCCAAAAGAAGCCTGAAAATCTTTAGTAAAAGAAACTTTTCCATAAGGATTTCCGCCGGCAGAAATCATGGGCAAATAAACATAAGCCATTAGACAAAGAAAGAGAATGAAAGAAACAGAAAAAAATCTTATTGGTTTAGCCGAGCTTCTTTTTATATCTTTGGCAAAAAATAATAAATAAAATAGTAGCAATAAAGCTATACTGATACTATTTGAAGGATTGCCGCCTGATAAAATGACTGCAGCAATAATAAAAGCACAAATGCTAATAAGAGAAGTTTTGATTCGAAGATTATAAACAAATAAGCCTAAAATTAACGGTAACAGCATATAGGAAATTTCATAAGCACTTATAGGAAAACTTATCAAAAACATCGAATAAGGATTAAACATGTAAAGCAAACTGGCTGAAAAAGAACCAAAATATCTTGCCGGACTATTCTTGGCATCATTTTTTTTGGTTAATAGTAGATTAGATAAAAAGAACATCCCCAGCCCTGATGCAGAAAAAAATAAAGTATAAACTAACCTTTCTATTATAAAAGGAACCAATCCTATTTTGGATAAAACAAAAATAAAATTTATCCAAAGAAACCCTATCATACCAGTAACATTCAACTTACCCGGAGCAGAGAGATTGTCCCAAGTATAAAGCTGAATCATTGATTTTATCTGAGGAAATTGGAGTCCTACTCCTGGGTCGTCACCGATAAATGATTTCTGCCAGCCTAAATTAACAACGGCTACCAAAACAGATAATAAAATAATTAAAACAACATAAAATAATAATGTTTTTGAATAAAAGTTTTTTTTCATTATTAAATCATTAAATTTCTACAGCCATATTGAAAGGTCTCTATTAATCAACTGCTGGAGTTTTAAAATATCTTCCCTAAAAACACCTTTTAAGTATTGAATAGTTTCCTTCTTAAGGGGATCGATTTTAAAGACAGGGCGTTTGCTAGCTAAATTCTCGTTAAATTTGTCACGCAATTTTATAAAAGCCTCAGTTCCAAACAACCTATCAACAGATGGAAACCTCTGAAATTTTCTAATCTCAAATATAATTTTTTCTACAGCCTGAGGATATACCCTCGGTTGATTTACTTTTTTAAAAAGATTTTCGGGCATAAATTCAGATATACCTAAAAACTTTTCAATATCAGATAAAAATTTTTGAGGATTTTCTGCCAAATCATCGTAAATAAAGGTTCCAACGTTGCCACGCGGAAATAATTCATAATACTTCTTAAGATGTTTATAATAAAAACCTCTTTCTATAAATTCGGGATATTTTCTGACAGCTGTATCGAAATTGCCATGGAGATGACATCTTGACCCGGAACAAAAAAAACGGTATTGAGAATAAGCTCTGTCAATTGGATTCCTCAAAATAGCCAATATTTTTACATTTGGAAATAATTCTTTAATACGATAAGAAGCATACTCATCTGAAAAATAACTGGGAGAAATCTCGCCATTCATTTTCCCTTCTTTAAGATTTAACTGTCTTAAATACCATTTAATGCCTTTAGAAAAATTTTTAGGCATAACTTCTTCATTGTAAAAACAGTTGGTTTCATTAAAAAAATTAATCTCCTTTTGCATACCAAAAGATACCTCCGGATGCTGCCTAAGGGCATTATATAACCAGCTTGTGCCTGAACGTTGTACACCTATGCCTATAAAATTTAATTTTTTCATAATCTTTAAGAATCAAGAGCAAATAAGACTGGGTCGGCATTTTTTTCGGAATACTTTTTTAAAGCATATTCTTTTATTATTTTTCTATTAAAATCTTTACTTAACATATTATCAATAGATTTAGTTAACTTCTCCCCACTTGTCTTTATGAGAATTCCTACTTCAGGAGGTAAGGTGTTTTCATCAACAGCAAATTTTTCGTTTTTTTCTTTTCCTCCTTGGGTAGATACAGCGGGAGCTATCACAGGAAGTCCACAATGCAAGGCTTCCATAATAGTAATTGAAACATAATAAACATCAAGTGAACCCCATAATAAAAAATCAGAAGCATTATAATAATCTGTTAATTCAAAAGGTTTTTTTGGGCCCAAATAATAAATATTTTTGTTATTCTCAGCGTATTGTATAGCCAGATTTTGTAATGGGCCTAAGCCAACTATAATAAATATTAAATCTTTCCTTTCTCCTAAAATAGAAGCACAATGTAAAACTTCTTCAATTCCTTTTTCTGTTGAAAGACGCCCAACAAAAAGCAAAATTTTCTTATCAAGAGGTAATTTTAGCTTCCGGCGAATTTTCTTTTTGTCTTTTATTTTGAAAATATTAGCATCCACCCAGTTATTAATTATATTAATTTTTACTTTTCTAACTCCTATTGCAACTAAATCTTTCAACACATCCTTAGAATTTACAAAAATTCTATCTAGCCTGTTAAACACTAACTTATAATAGCTGCGTGCAACAAAGCTGCGTTTTTTAAATTGAAAATCTGCATGAAAATGACCGAACTTCTTTCTATTAAACACACTCCCAAGCAAAAAGGAAAGAGAGATAGAGAAAGATCCTCCGATTCCAATTATATTAGATATCTTAGGCTGTTTTAAAAGTAAAATTATACTTTGGGAAAAAACAAAAAACAGATAGATGCAAATCTGGATACTAGTTGAAATTATATTAAAATTAACATCGGGATTCGTAAAAGTTATATTGAATTTAGGACAAATTAATTTTACTCTTTTATTATTACGAAAAATTGCCGGAAGGATAGATTCTTTAGGGGTAATTACATATATAATACCAGATTTTTTTTTGATAAAATACTTTATAAATTCAAGTATGTAAGTTTCAACTCCTCCTATTTCCGGATAAAAGTTTTTTGTGATAATTAAGGTGTTCTTTCCCATTTATTCCCATGCTATTTATGCTTTTTTAATTTATTCAATAAACCTTTTTTAACTGATATTTTTTTCTTACATTTCTTACATTTTATTGAAATATATTTACCAATTTCATCATCAGCAGATAAAACTAAGATTTCTCCACAAATACATACAAGGCCCTTTAGCTGGGCAGGATTGCCGTAAACTAACCCATGATCAGGTACATTCTTTGTAACTACTGAACCTGCTCCGACTAAAGCCCACTTACCAAGTGTAACTGGAAAAATAACCGCACCACTACCGATAGAAGCCCCTTTTCCAACTTTGGTTTCAACTAAATTCCAATCATATTTTGTTTTTAATAAGCCTACACTGTTGACAGCCCGCGGGTTTTTATCATTAATAAAAGTTACATTGTGGCCAACAAATACACCTTTGCTTAATCTTACTCCTTCACAAATAAATGTATGACTTTGCACCTTACAATTATCTGCGACTTTTACATCATTTTGGACTTCAACAAATGTTCCTATTTTACAATTTTTTCCTATTTTACAATCGTAAGCATTTAAAGACCCGAATATCTTTGTGTTATCTCCAACAACAATTTTTCCCGCCAAATTGCAAAAAGGCCCCACAAATATATTTTTTCCCAATCTTGCCTTTTTACTAATACTTGAGGAGTGGTCAATCATTATTTCAAAAACACTTCTTTTTCTTCGGATATGGCTTGGTCACATGCTTGAAGTAATTTAACAACTTTTAAGCCCTCTTCCCCATCAACCAGCGGTTTTGACTTACCTTCTAGGCAATCTATTATATGATTTGTTTCAAAATTTAAGGTTTCATAATTGTCAACTTTAGGAATAGTAATATCACCTTCCCGATAGGTAGGGAAAAAAGATGAATCTTTTTGCATATCAATATTAACCCCTTTATCATAAAATTTTACTTTTTCAAAAGGATGAATATCATCGTACCAAATCATACCTTTCTGACCTCCAACAATAAGTTTTCTTATTTTTACCGGCGAAAGCCAGCTAACATGGATATGCATGATCAAATCTTTTTCACATTTTACCATTATATGAGCCATATCTTCTAAATTCGGATGTTTGTGCTTGGAAGCCAATACTTTTACAGATAAAAGTTTATGACCAGGAAAAAGATAACTAAATATAGAAAAATCATGTGGAGCTAAATCCCAAATTACATTTACATTATCTTGAAGCAACCCTAAATTAATGCGTTCAGAGTCAAAGTATAATAAATTTCCGATTTTTTTTGTCTCTATATATTCTTTTATTTTTTGCACCGGCGCGCTAAAAACAAAAGTATGATCAACAAAAATTTTTACTTTTCTTTCATTAGCCAAAGATATCAAATTTTTCGCTTCTCTAACTGTTTTGCACATTGGTTTTTCGATTAAAACATTTTTACCTGCTTCAATGCATTTTTTGGCAATTTTAAAATGAGTCTCGGGTGGTGTAGCTATACAAATTAAATTTAGCTCTTCATCGTCCAAAAGTTCAATATAATTATTTGTAAGTAATGTATCCGGATAAAATACTTTGGTTCTTTGAAGGTTATCTTGTAATAAATCACAGACAAATTTTACCAAACTCCTGCCGGTAGAGTTAAAATTTCGTATTAAATTTTTTCCCCAATAACCAGCTCCAATTACTCCTACTTTAATTTTTTGGTTTTCCATAATTCTTTCTCGCTTTAGTTAAAAACATCGATTATTTTTCTAAAAGATGAATCAACAAATTCGTTAGTATTAATAATAGGTACTTTTAAGTATTTTGCAATAAATTTATATATTTTTCGAAAATTTTCATATTCAACTTCTCTGTATTCCCGTTTTCTTAAAAAAGCTGTTTTAGCATCTATATCCAGAAAAAAAATATAATCCGGTTGAGGTATAAATTTTAGATATATTTTAGCTATAGTTTTACTACACATCCCATAATAAATCATCCTAGCAATTTTATCATAAAAATACCTATCACAAATTAAATTTTTCCTTTTCAATACAGGCTTATATTTACAATAAAAAGTAAAAAGATTATCAAAAAGAACTAATGGAATAATTAACCTTAAAATATATCTAATTTTCTTTATTTTTTCCTCACTGAATCCAAAACTATCTTTAGAAACGGCGTAGTTGTGCCCATGCTTAAATTCAGAATCTATTCCTTTTGAATTTAGAAATTTTTGGACTTTTCTAGCCAAAGTAGTTTTGCCGCTTGCGTCCATCCCGCAAAACACTATTAATTTCTTTTTATCCATTCTTGCATTTGGTCTTTTAAAAGAAAGCGACCACCCCAAATCTTTCCCCACGCTTTTTGCTCAATTACCGCTTTTATCAAAATTACTGAAGAAATATTATAAGGAAAAATTATTTTATTAATTTTATTTAATGATAAAGGCAGATTATGAAAATACTGAATATTGAATAGACAATAATGTAACTTATCTATTGTTTTTTTCATTCTTTGGAAAGTTTTCTGCCAACCCATTTTCCGGCTTTCCTTATCCAATAGAGGCCAATTAACTTGTTGTCCTTTTTTATAAATATAAAGCAGTTCTCCCAAGCGAAATTTTGCTAACTCAAAAGGTAGATGAGCTATCCGGATAAATACATCTAGATTTGCATTGGGTATAAGAAAGTCCAATCCTTCAAAATTAATTTCTTCGGTATTGCCCCAGGCAAACTGATTACTTATAGGGTGAGCTTTTCCCCATTTTATTTCTGTATTTATATCAGTAGAAAAAGAATTCATGTCCGTATTGAGGGATTGTTTAATAGTTTTAAGTTGTTTTGCTAATATATCTAAATCGCTTGTTAGATGCGGATAGCTGGAGATAGTTTTAATAACCATAAAGTCTTCTTTATCATATATCTTTTTAACCTTTTCAATTGATTTAATTAATTCAATTTTATAATCTTTGAATTCATTGATTAAATTATTATATAATATACTTGATTTTTTATTGATTTTAAACAAATCCGGATACTCTTGCGCCAAAAAATGTATTAGCCTATTTTTGCGGGCAAATTTGAATAAATCTTTATAGGGATTTACCGATTCCAAAGAGACAAATCCGCTTTCTTCCGGTTTGTAAATATTTTCACAAATTTTCTGGAGGTTTTTATAACCGGTATTTTTCATATCTAAATTTCTCTTCATAATTATAAACTAATGTCTATCTACTAATTCATATATTTTGTTTATCTTTTGATATTCATCTCCAGCATACATATTTTTTATAGTATCTTTTGCATTTTCTCCTATTTTTTGGCGAACTTGCTCATTGCTAATTAAATATTTTATTTTCGAAATTACCTCTTCTCCATTATTAAAATCAACCATAAACCCATTAACTCCATTTTCTATAATTTCTTCATTACCGCCTAAAAAAGAAGTTAATACACACTTACCTAAAACCATGGACTCAATTAAACTTAAAGGGGGCCTGACCGCCATCCAACGATAGGGTAACAAAATCAATTTACTTTTTACTATTATCTCTTCTAATTTTTCCTGATAAGGATAGTAGAAAACCTTTGCGTTTTCCATTTTATGAAGTTCTTCCAGATTTTTTTGGCAATCTTTTCTCCATCGAATCAATATTTTGAAATTATATTGCGGTAATTTTTTTGCCAATAAATATATAATATCAAAACCTCTATCTTTGCTGCTATCGCCAAAAAACAAAATATCATTGCTTAATTTTTCCTTTATATTAGCTTTAATAAAATTACAATTTGCCTGTAATCTTATTGTTTCAATTTTATCTTTATTTATATTATGTTCAATTAACTGTTTTTTGATATAATTTGATGTGACAAATATTTTTTCTGCATTTTTTAAAAATAATATAAGTAATTTTTTAAAAATTCCTTCTGCAACATCTAAAGTTTCACACATAGAGTAAACAAATCTTTTTTTTAATAATAAATTTATTAAACCCGCATAAATAATCAATTTATTTCCATGTACATGAATGATGTCAGGATTAATTACCATAAAATATCTTAGCGTTTTAAAACTATTAAATAAAAAAGTTTTTACATTGCCATCTCCTTTAACAAGATAAATATTTAAATTATTTTCAATTTTTATTTCCTTTTTATAACCATTTGAGATTATATAAACTTGTTTTTCTTGCCTTACAATGTATTGAGCAACCCTATAAATTAACGTGGGTTGGCCAGTAAAAAAAAGCTTATGGAAGTTTGTGAAAAAAAAGCAAATTCTCATGATTACTAATTTAAATAACTCAAGGCTCTATTGAAAACATTATCCCATCTATATTTATCAGCTAATTTTTTGGTATTTTTCCGATATTCTTTCAATAAACTATCATTTTCAAGCAATTTTATAACTGCCTTTGCAAAATCTTTCTTATCACATTCAACAGCAAAGCCACATTTTGCTTTATCTATTTCCCATGCAACCTTAGGAACCTTTGTAATTACTATCGGCAGGCCAGCCGAAAGATAATTCTTAACTTTACCCGGATCCGTATATTCTGAAATAGTGCCTTTTTTATAAGGTGCTACAGCTACAACACAATATTTAATCAGTTCATAAACTTTACCTAAATCTCCGATGAAACCGGTAAACTCCACCTCCAGGCCTTCTGATTTCTCCCTAAGGTGTTCTTCCTGCGGCCCGCTTCCAATTATAAGCAGTTTCACTTTAGAATTTTTTTTCTTTATTTCTAAAAAAGAATCAATTAAGAAATCAACTCCCATCCCTTCAATTAGATGACCGACAAATCCTATTTTGTATCTATCTATCTTTTCAAAAGAAGGTATATCAACATTATCTGTGCCGTCGGGAACAGAAATTTGTTTTTTCCTATATTTTTTAGGAACTCCTCTCTTTTCCCTTTCTTGAATCATGAAATCTAACGGCATAATAGATGAAGAATTCCAAACCAAATCTGACTCTCTTAAACAAAAGTAATCAAGCCAAAAATAGATATTATTAAGAATTTTATTGTTAAAACGGCTATGACTGTAATCAGGAGTAAAAAAAATGACCTTTTTAACCAATCCTATCTTTTTAAAAACAATTCCGGCAAAAGCATTAAGATTATTTGAACCTATATATAAATCAAATTTCTTAGAAACCCTTACAACTTTCCATAAGGTGTCAATAAAACCAACCGACCAGCTCAAGACATTACCAAAAAGAGGATGTTCTATAAAAAACACTTCTTTATTTTTTCTTATAAAATAGTCTCTTAAAGCTTGAGAGGTTCCGGGTGAAAAAGAATGTGTAACGATTATTATGTTCCCAATCATTTTTAATTCCAAGGTGATTCAAATAAAGGCCAATCAAAAAAGGAAGGCCATCTAAACTCATATTGTAAATATGTTACTATCCCTTCTTTTCCGCCCCCAATCATTCTTATATTATCATACAAAACAATATTTTCTTTACCCTTTGATTTGCAATATAAAATTATCTTAATGCTATTTGATTTTGGATAAAAGTAAAAAATATGACGCTCCCACCCCTCAGCCAAATAAATAACTTTTTTCTGAACTGTTTGCTGCTTTACTGATTTTAAAAATACAGATGATCCCCATTTGCCTTTAACATCCTTCATATCGATAGATAACTTATATCTCTTGCGCGGTAATAAATTATTTATTGTTTTAGTTACACCGGCAATGTGATTTTTTGAAAAAAGCTGCAAAGACTTTTGCCCATGAGTTGATTCATCTGAAACTGAAATTGAAAAAATTGGTTCTCCCTCCCACCCGTTAGAACAATCAGCGGGACCTTTTAACCCTATTAACCCTTTTTCAAAAGAACTGTTAGGGATATTGACTAAAGCTCTATTGACTCTGCCTGTTACAATTCTATCATTTTTGTTGACATAACCTTTTTGTTTTGCTTTTTCCCACATCTTTCTGGCATAATTTATCTGTTCATCCAAACCATACTTTTTTCTAAAAGTGTTTTCCCAAACATTTACCTGAGAAATATGATCAAAAGATTTAAGATGCCTTTCTGAAAATTTAAAATTATCTACTAAAATATATTGGATTGTCCTTGCTGCAAATAAAAACATAATTATTCCAAAAAAGCTTATGATTAAAAAATTACCCAATTTTTTATTTTTTAAAATATAATTTTTTATAAACTGAGAAATAACTAAAATAATTACGACACCAAACATAGAGGTAAGATTCCTAACACGCCATGCATGAAATTGACTTGCCGGAATAGCGTTAATTACAAGAAAAATAAATAATAAAACAAAAGGCAAGTATTTTTTTCTCAGCCAACATTGAAATAATACTAATAACAATAATATATAAAAGATGTAATAATATGCATGAAAAAATATAAGGCTGTGAAACGGCAAAAAATCTAAAAAAAGCGAGAAGGTAAAAGAAAAAATTATCCCTAAATATATTGAAATAAATATTAATTCCGCAATTGCAAACGAACTAATCAAGCGGTTCTTCCAAATTTTGCGGTTTATAAGAAAAAACAAAATAATAAGAGGCAACGCGATAAGAATAAAAGGATCCGGCTGGTAATATTGATGAAAAAAAATACTTTCAAAATATCCTTTAAAAAAGGTATCATATAAAGGTTGTAGAATAGCAACAACCTCTCTTTCCATACTATGAAACATATTAACAAAAAATTTTAACGAAAATCCAAATTGGAAAGAAGGATAGTTCGGATTAAATTTTTCAGGAAATAAAGAAATAGCGAAATATCTAACAGTTAAAAGTAATCCAAGCAAGCTTATAGATAACCAAATATATATATTAAAAAGAATTTGTCGGAATTTTTTTGTTTTATCTTGTAAAAATATCAAAAATACCGAAATGGGTATGATTAACAACATGCAATAACCGCTCTCCTTATATAGAGAAGCTATAAAGGCAAAAACTATCGCAAGCCAAATATATTTTTTTCTTTTACTTTTATACCATTTAATCAAGAAATCAGAACTAAGAATAATTAATCCATAAAGAATAGTTGAATAAATTGCTGTAACAAAAGTAAATCTAAATAAAGTTTGCGGTAAAAATACTGTAAGAAATGCAGCAATTATCGCAAATTTTCGTTCTAAAAAATTACGGGAAAATTTATATACAACTAATGCGTATAAAGCATCTAAGAAAATAACAAGGAAAAGAAAATAATTATCATTAAATCCAAATACACTATAAAAAACATGATATGTCCAAAATTGTAATGGCCTGTATCCATTAGATTCTCTTGCAGTAAAGTTATAGTTAGAATACCAAAGCTGAAAAAGTTCGGTAGGTGTATATTTTCTAATTAAATGAAAATCATCGGTATGGTGAAAGCTTCCAAATTTAACTAAAGGAGAAAAAATAATTAAAACAGTTAAGAAAATAAAAAAGTAGGCAATAATTTCTTTTTTATGATTTCTCCATAAAAAAAACATGGATTTAGAAACTATATTTATTTTGCTATAAATATTTCGTAAAATTAACATAATTATAAATTTCCCTTTTACAATTTATTATTTATTGACCTTTAGTTTTATCTACTCCGAAACTAAATATATTTAAACCGGCGAAAATCCAGCGCATCAACTCATTTAAATCTTTAATTCTAGCTATCCTTTTTAGAATATAGTTAGGCCGAAAATAAAAAGCGCGGTATGCTTTTTTAACATATTGCTCAAGTTTATCTTTTTCTAACCCAGTAAAGTTCTCATTAAAAAATCCCTTTATATGCAACTTTTCCATTCCTGCTTCTGAACCATCTTTTATTTCTGGATGTAAGTTTACCACCTTCTCGAATAGTTCTGTTCCTGGATAGGGAGTATGGATACCAAATGAAGCAGTAGTGGGGTCTATTTTTTTTACAAATTGAATTGTGTTTTTAATTGTCTGTATAGTTTCTCCCGGACAACCTAACATAATATGAGCATGAGTATCAACTCCTGCCTCTTTACATATCTTAAAAGCTTTTTGTGTTTGACCTAAAGTGATATCTTTTTTAATATTATTAAGAATATTTTGGTTACCTGATTCTACCCCAAATTTAATCATATGGCATCCAGCTCTTTTCATGGTCTTAATCATTTCTTTATCAACTGTATTTACTCTTGCATTGCAAATCCAACTAATACCAATCTTATTATCAATTAAATATTGACAAATTTTTTTATTTCTTTCTTTATAAACAGTAAAGGTTTCGTCTCTAAAAAATATTTCTCTATAGCCCATCTCTTTTAACATTATAATTTCATCAATCACTTTATCAGCACTTCTGTATCTGATTTGTTTTCCATAAAATGAAGGTACAGTACAGAAATTACACCTAGCAGGACATCCTCTTGAAGTCTGCATAGTTGTGTAAGGCATGCGTTTTACTATAGGGTTAAAATAATCCTTATCTTTGGGCAAAAAACTTCTATCCGGAATTGGAAGTTCATCTAAATTTTCTATAAAAGGATAATATTCATTTAATATAATATCCCCACGTTCTCTATATCCTATCCCCTTAACCTCCTTCCAATTTTTATTTTTCTCTAAAGCATTAATTAAATCCTTTATTATAAATTCCGGCTCTCTCCTTATAATAATATCAACGGATTCATCCTCGAGGCAATATTTGGGCATAAACGTAGGATGGGAACCGAAAACTATATTTATTACATCAGGATTGATTTGTTTCAATATATTGAGGGTTTCAAGATCATTTTTAAAGCTGTTAGTCGATAAAAGAGTTATAATAGCATCTATATCTTTCGCTCTAGATTCTATCTCTTTGTATCTTTGGTAATCTATGCCTGCATCTATAAATTCAACTTTATGCCCTTCATTTTTTAATATTGTCGCCGTATATAAAAGATTAAGGGGAGGCATTTGGGTCCCCCCTATTCTTTTCCCGCCACACCAGCATCCATAGACAAGGTCTCTAACTATATTTTTTACTAATCTATTTGGTGGAATTAATACTAAAATTTTCATTGCAAATGAGTTTGGATTATTTGAGTTTTGCAAAAATATAAAAATGACTTTTAATTTTAGTGGGAAATAAAAATGATTTTTCTATTTTTTTTATTAAAGGCAACAACTTAGATGATGGAAATCTTTGATAAGGATAACATAAACAATTCATATAAGAAATATCTATATTATCTATTTTATTTTTTAACTCGTTGGTAATTTTTTTATAATCTAACTTTAGTTGTCCCCTTTCATGTTTTTTAAATAAACTTAATAAAACTATCAACGGATTAAATCTGTTAGGTTCTATTATAATCAGTTTTCCTTTATTGACAGTCACCCGTACAGTTTCAGCAAGTGATAAGTAAAGATTGCTAACATGATGCAATACACTGTTAAAAATAACCAAATCAAACTTTTTATCTAAAAAAGGTAAGGATTCTGTTTTGCTAACACAAATATTAGATGAATATTTTTTTGCACCAGCTAATTGAGATAATGACAAATCAATACCATAATAATTTTTTTTAGGATATATTTGTTTTAAATATTTAATTGACAACCCTTCTCCGCATCCTATATCCAAAATATTATTAATAGTTGAAAAATCTACATATTCTTTAATTAAATTTATTCGCTTTTTAAAATAAACTTCTGCATTTTTAAAGTTAACTGTTCTTAGAGTACCCTCGTAATGTCTTTTCTGAATATTAATAATACTTTTAGTATTTTTCATGCTTAAGCTCTTTATAATGTTTTAGATAAAAAACAATATAACCTATAATCCCTGCAACTATATTAAAAGTAACCCATAGAATAGAAGAATCTATAATAATTTCTTTGCTTATTGAAAAAGACCGAGTTAAAACCAGAAAAATAGCTTCTCTTAATCCAAAACCGCCTATTGTTATTGGAATTATATTGCTGATTTGGACAATAGGAACAATAAATAATATTCGATATGATGCATCAGTAAAACACCTTATAATAAATAAAAATTGTAATATTATTACAATATAAGCTAAAAAAGTCATAGATATTAAGTTTATAAGCAATCTTTTATCCAATAAAGAAATAATATTAAATATATCTTTTACCTTTGACGGTATAATTTTACTCTTTTGAATACTTCTTTTTATATCAACTAACTGCGCAATTAAAATACATAAAACAACAAATATAACCATGGAAGTTAACAAAATAACTCTGAAATCAGAAAAAAATATAACGGATGAAAAAAACGCTAAAATTATAACCGCGGCAAAATCAAGAAATCTGTCAAAAAAAGCTAGTGAAATCAATTTAAATTTATCACCTTTTAAGTTTTTAATTCGGGCAAATTCACCTATCCTCCCCGGAGTAATTATCCCCATTAAAAAGCCAAAGAAAAAAGATAAACTTATAGTAGAAAACCTATTATTTTTATCAACCAAATTAACTAATTTCTTCCACTTTACTATCTTTATAAAATGAAATAAAGGATTCGCTATCAAAAATATAAATAATATGTTTAAAACATTTACTTTATTTAATACAATTAAACTCTCTTTAATGTCTAGTTGTAAAAAAACTAAAATTAAAAAAAATAAAGTAAAAATATATCTTATAGTAATTAAAAAAATACGTTTTAACTTTATAGATTTATTCACTATTATGGTTACTAAAATTTAATTTTTCTTTTATGAAATCTGTCTCATCAAAATAATATTTTTGATGAGAATAAGTTAATAAATCTGCTAGGAGACCAAACAAAAATATTTGTATAGAAAAACTTAATAAAAAAATAGAAATAAGTAAAGCTGGCCTATCCCCCTTTTGTCCAAAAAAGAATTTCATGATAAAAACATAAAAAAATAATAATATGCCTAACGTAAAAGAACTTAGGCTAATCCTTCCCAAAAAATGTAAAGGCTTGCGAATATATCCTGAGATAAAAATGGTTGTAAAAAGATCAAAAAAACCTGATAAGTACCTTCTTTTGCCAAATTTACTTTTACCAAATCTTCTGCAATGATGTTCTATAGAAACCTCACATACTTTGAAGCCGGCTTTATAAGCTAACATAGGTATAAACCTATGGAGCTCTCCGTAAATTTTTACTTTTTCAACAACATCTCTTCTGTAAGCCTTAAATCCACAATTAAAGTCATGCAAAGAGATGCCACTAATTTTTGAAACAGTAAAATTAAATATTTTTGAAAGAACTCGTTTTTCAAAAGGATCTTTTCGTAATTTTTTCCATCCAGACACTACATCCCATCCATCATTTATCTTCGAAACAAATTTGGGAATTTGTTTAGGATCATCTTGTAAATCTGCATCCATTGTAATTATTATTTCTCCTTTTGCATTATTAAAACCTACAGCTAAAGTAGCTGACTTGCCAAAGTTTTTTCGAAACCGAAGGCATTTTGTTCTTATATCATTAGACACTATTTTTCTAATTTCTTCATAAGAATTATCATTACTGCCATCATCTATAAAAATAATCTCAAAATTATTATCAATACTTTTTAAAGTTTGAATAATTTTATTATATAAGAGCCTGATGCTTTTTTCTTCATTATATATGGGTATAATTACTGAAACACTTATGGTTTTCGAATTCAAATTCACCTCCTTATCTTATCATCCAATGAATCTTTAAAACAATTATTTGAATTTAAACTCTTTACAATATTTCCAACATATCCTGCAATAGCAGGGGCGCAAGTGAGGCCCGGAGATTCAACGCCGATAAGATTTATAAATCCTGGCAATCCTAGATCACTTTCTTCTTTTATTACAAAATCCCTAAAGCCTTCTCCTTTTCCTTGTAATTTAGGGCGAATACCAGCCATATCAGGCGACAAATCATCTTTTTCAAGAAAAGGCAAAAATTGTTTAGCTGATTGATAGAATTTATCTCTATCAGAAGAATCCAGGTCATAATTAGCTTCATCTCTAGAAATATATCTATCATCCGGGCCGAGGCGCAATGAACCTGTTAAATCAGGAGTAGCATGGATACCTAGTCCACCTTCAGATTCAGGAACGGGATAAATTAATCTTTTAATATAATTACTTCTTTTATTGCTCACTCTAAAATACTGTCCTTTACAATATTTTAAAACATAATGCTGTTTTTCTATATCTATACCAGCCATTTCGGCTACATTATCTGACTCTAACCCTGCACAATTGATAACTATTTTGCTAAAAAAAGAAAAAAAATCACCATTGGAATCTATAACTTCTACCTTGTATTTATCATTTATTTTTTCAATATTTTTGACTTCAACATTATAACTGATCAAAGATCCTTTGCCTTCAGCCTGATTAGCGTAAAACTTCATTAAACTATGAGAATCAACTATCCCTGTATTTTGAGAATATAAAGCTTTTTCTGCTTTTATATTAGGTTCTAATTCTTTTATTTCTTTTTTATCTATCAAATTAATATCGCTAACACCATTGCCTTTGGCATTTTCATAAAGATCTTCTAGTTGATTTATTTCTGAACTAGTATTAGCTATAATTAATTTACCTAACTTTTTATGAGAAATCTTATATTTCCGGCATAAATCATAAAGCATGTGGTTTCCTTCTACGCACATTTTAGCCTTTAAGGAATCTTTTGGATAGTATATCCCGGCATGGATAACTTCACTATTGCGGCTACTTGTTTCCTGGCCAAAACTATCGTTTCTTTCTAAAACAACAAGATTATTTTTATTATTAGCTAATTTAGCAGCTATACTTAATCCGATTATGCCAGCTCCGATAATGGTAACATCAAATTCATCCATAGTTGGTTCTTTTCTTAAAAAACATCTTTATCTGCTATCAGAAATCATTAATGATTTTTACTATATAATTTAAGTGATCTTCTGACAAATGCGGGCCCATAGGCAAACTTAAAATTTCATCTGATAGGCTGTTGGTTAAAGGAAACTTATCACTAATCGTATTAAATTCCTGATAAGCTTTCTGTTTGTAGGGAGGTATTGGATAGTGGATGAGCCAGCCAATTGAATATTTATCTAAATATTTGATTAACTCTTTTCTATTTTTAGTTCTTATCACAAAAAGATGCCAGATGTGTTTGTTACCATCTTTGATTTTGGGTAAAATAATTATTTTATTTTTTATGTTATCAAGATAGAATTTTGCGTTGTTTTGTCTCTTTTGATTCCATTTATCAAGATTTTTTAATTTAATCCGCAATACAGCCGCTTGAATTTCATCAAGTCGGCTATTTTCCCCTTTGATTGAATTATAATATTTTTTATCAGAACCATAATTTCTTGCAATTTTTATATATTCTGCAACCGATGAATCATCAGTAGTAACTGCCCCCCCATCACCGAATGCGCCGAGATTTTTGCCGGGATAAAAGCTAAAGCCGGATGCATCTCCTAAACTTCCTGCTTTTTTATTGAAATATTTTGCACCATGAGCTTGAGCCGAATCCTCAATTAGCTTTATTTTATGTTTTTGACAAATCGTTTTTATTTCTTTAATGTCAGCAGTCTGACCATAAAGATGGACGGCTATAACAGCTTTAGTTTTATCAGTTATGGCTTCCTTAATTAATCGCGAATTAATATTATAGCTAGTTTCATTCGGTTCAACAAAAACAGGTTTTGCACCGACATTACTTACAGCTAATACCGTTGCAATATAGGTGTTAGCCGGAACAATCACTTCATCGCCATCTCCTATCCGATAAGCTTTTAAAATTAATTCTAATGCTGAAAGGCCGCTTCCTACTCCAATACAATACTTAGTACCACAAAATTCTGCAAATTCTTCCTCGAATTTACTGACGTTTTCTCCTAAAATATAACGCCCTTTTTTTAGAACCTCTCCCAAAGCCTTATCAATTTCTGCTTTTAATTCCAGATAAGTTGATTTTAAATCCAGGAAAGGTACTTTCATTTTTTATCCAGTCCATTTTTGTAAACAGAAAAATTAATATTTTTTAGTTTCTCCAGAGTCTCCCTCACTTTTTCATCTAAGTTCCCCTTGTAAATAAAATCTTTATCTTTTGATTTCTTGTTAGAGACGTTATAGGAGAGTTGATTCATAATTGGAGAATCTACAAATTCGATATTTAAATTTTCAACATATTTTTTAATTGCATCAACTATATCTTTTACGGTAAGATTAGTTGAAACTATATTATATATTTGAGAGTCAAATATTTTTTGATTAATTATGCGATTAAAAGCTGCTATGGCATCATCTAAATCACAATAAGGCCTTTTTTGATTTAGGGCTGTCTTCCAAACTGTAATAGGTTTACCTAAAGCGGCTTGCCAAATAAATTTATTTACAGCGGTATGAAAACGCATCCCCACAGAGTAACCAAAAATTGTTCCTAATCTTAAAATAACATAATTAAGATTATTTTTATTAGATAGATCTTTAAGCAATTTCTCTCCATAAAGTTTTGATTCTGCGTAAGGACTCTGAGGTTTTAGATCTGATTCTTTGCAATTTTCATCAACTAAACCTTGCTGTATACCGTAAACACTAGTTGTTGAAGGAAAAATTAAAGAACAATTGTGTTCTGCACAAAGATTGGCTATATTTTTTAAACCTTCTTTATTTATTTTACTAACCAGCTCAGGCTTATGAAAACTGGTTTCAGCATCTGTCACAGCAGCTAAATGCAGTACAACATCTGAATCTTTAATAATTGAAGCAATATTTTTTGATAAAATATCTGTTTGAGAAAATTGATATTTTATATCAGAAGGTAAGGCAAAAAGAGAAGAGTATCTTTGAGTTAAAAAGTTATCAACAAGATAAACTTTATCTAATTCTTTTATTGATAAATTCCTGATAAACTTTGAGCCAATATGTCCCAGGGCTCCAGTAATACAAATATTCATAAGCTTACTTTCCTTTATTGTTTTCTTCTATAATTTTTCTAGTTTTTATAAGGCCTTCTTTTAAACTATATTTGGGTTCCCATTGAATTTGATAGAAAAGTTTTGCACCGCTGATTATTACATCATTAATTTCTATCCGTTTTCGTAAATCCGGCCAATCTATATTTACTACCTCTCCTTTCTCAAAAACAGAGACAATCTTTTGAGCTATTTCTTTAACCGAATAATGTTCTCTGTGAACTGCAAAATATACATTACCATATATTTTTTTATGAAATATGCATTCATAAAGAAGGTTACAGGCATCTTCAACATACATTACATTTCTAATTTGTTTACCTTGGCCGTAAATAGTTATTTTTTTATTATTTTGAGCAAGGTTGATAAAATAATTTATAAAACCAAATTCCGGAAAGCCTTTGCCATAAGGCCCATAAAGATTGGCAAATCTAAGGACAAGAGTATTTAAATCATATACTTTGTTATAAATATAGTAGTATTTTTCCGCAACACTTTTATTAGCCGAATAAATATCTAAAGGAAGCTCTCCATGTGATTCACTTACCACTTCCCCTTTAGCTTTTCCAATTACAGTACTGCTTGATGTATAGATAACTAAGGCTTTTTTATTCTTTTTTCTTACCGCTTCAAGCAAAGATAAATTACCTAAACAGTTTATTTCTGTATCAAAAAAGGGTTTAGAAAAAGATAAAGGATGAGAGGTTTGAGCAGCACAGTTAAAAATAACATCTTTATTTTTTACAACTTTTTCCATAAAAGAGCTATCTCTCATATCGCCTTTGATAAAATTAATATAATCTTTGATGGGCTTTAAAGATTTAATGCTACTTTTTAAACGGCTGTCTAATGAATCCACAACTGTTACTTTATTGTTTTTTTCTTTTAGGCATCTTCTTGCTAAATTATTTCCTAAAAAACCTGCTCCGCCTAATATTAAAATGTTCATTGCTTCTCCTTATCCATAAAATAATCAACTGTGTTCCTTATTCCTTCTTCTAGTAAAAACTTTGCTTCCCAGCCAGTAGCCTCTTTAAATTTAGTAGTATCTGCTACAAAATTTCGGTATTCAATAGGCGAAATCCCCTCAGGCATGGGTATCTGCTCTATATTGACATTCTTTTTAATCTTATCTTTTACCACATTTTTAACTAAACCGAATGCATCTTTTAGACTATATCCGCAACCGGTACCAATTAAATAATAATTTCCTTTAGTCTTATCAATCTTTGCGCCGGCCAATAAAAATGCTTCTGCCACATCTTCAATATATATATAATCTCGAATAAAATCTCCTTTTCCATATAAAGTTAAATCTTCTCCTCTAAGTGCTTTTTTAACCATAATATTTAAAATACCTCTATCCGGGCTACTGCTGGATGCCCCGGGCCCATAGACATTGGCTAATCTTAAAGTTACAGCTTTTTTATTTAGCTGATTGCTATAATACTGAAGATATTTCTCACAAGCAAGTTTATTAACATCATATACCGTAATCGGATTGTCATCAAAATCTTCATTCACAGGATACTCTTTGGTTAAACCTACCTGGGTAACTGTACCAGAAAAAATAACAGCAGGAGAAAAATTTTTCTTTTGGGAAGTTTCTATTAAGTTAATAATTGGAATTAAATTAATATTTACATCTTTTAAGGGGTTTTTGTTAGAAATTTTAGAACTGGTTTGAGCGGCGAAATGAAATACTACATCTATATTTTTTAGATATTTTTCCCAAATATCTGGAGCTCGAATGTCACCTTCAACCGGTAAAATTTCAGCTTTTCTTTGAGGAAAACTACCTTTACTTTCTTTTTTCTTCGAAAGAGCTATGATTTGACAAGAAATATTAGCTAATTTATCAATTAAGGCAGAACCTATATAACCGTTTGCCCCTGTAACTAAAATATTTTTCCTTTGATAATAATTTATAACTTTATCCATATTTAATATTGTAACCAATCAAAATTTATTTTAGAATCATCTGATGATACCCGTATTTCATCTTCTAAATCATAAGTTCCAGATGTTGTATAAATAATATGCATAGGCCCTTTTATGCATTTGTACCCATGAAGCACTCCTGGCGGGAAAAAGTACGCAATGGGTTCGCAATCATCGCCACAAACAAATTCAGCTATATTTTTATGGGTCGATGAATT
Organism: uncultured Planctomycetia bacterium; assembly: GCA_964605645.1. Lineage (GTDB taxonomy): Bacteria > Omnitrophota > Gorgyraeia > Duberdicusellales > 4484-171 > PXAH01. The sequence goes on along the minus strand of CAZSDJ010000012.1, from coordinate 6,072 downwards.
TTTCCGGTTATCATACAAAGCTACTTTTATTTTTCCTAAAACCACATAATTCCACTGAGATTGCTCTTGATGCCCATGCCAGGCTTTTACTACACCTCCTTTAACCAATGAATGGCTAAGTTGGCCAACCTTCTTCTCCCCAAATTCTTCTGAAAACCGAAAAATTTCTCTAAAAAAACCACGCTGATCACCATGAGTTACTAATTTTTTTATTTGTACACCTTCAATCTTATTTGACATAAAATTAATTTCCTATTCAACTTTTACTCGAGGAAAATAAGTAATAAATTTCCCACCTTCTTTTCTGTATTTATCTTCTTTTGCAAATATTTCTTTTTTGTGATTCCAAGCCAAAAGAAGAGCATAAGGTGGTTTATCTTCTGCAAATTGAGAATAAGGCTTTATAGGGATATGCATCCCCGGGCTAAATTTATTAATTTTTGTGGGAGTGGTATCGGAAATATAATCTATTATATCTGTACCAATATCAGCATAGTTGAGAAGAGTTGTGCTTTTTGAAGTAGCTCCATATCCAATAATTTTATTATTTGTTTTCTTTATATTTAATAAAGTATTTTTTAAATCACTACAGATTTTATTAACTCTTTCTTTAAAATCTTGATAGCCTTCTGTTTTATCAAGTTTTATTTTTCTTTCCTCATCTATGAATTTTTTAGCTTTATCTGATAAGTTACCCTTTCTTTTTATGTAATATCGCATCGACCCACCGTGAACATCTTGAGCTGCCATATCAACTAAGCAAAGATTATGCCTTTTCGCTAATTCTGATATAGAAAGTCCTGAAAAATAATAGACATGCTCATCATACATCTGATCAAAAGAATTTTTCTTCGCTATATCCAAAAGATAAGGATCTTCAAAGAAAAATACCCCATCTTCTTTTAACAAAATATTTATTCCTTCAAATACTGAATTAATATCTTCAATATGGCACATAACGTTAGCTCCGGAAATAATATCAGCTTGCCCTTTACTTTCTTTAATATTTTTAGCTGTTCTAGCATTAAAGAATTCTTCTGATACCTCTACCCCTTCCTTACGAGCTAGTTGAGCGACATTTCCTGAAGGTTCAATACCTAAATGGGATATGCCTTCAAATGCAATATATTTTAACATTACACCATCGTTACAGCCTAACTCCACTACAAAAGGAGATTTCTTTTCTGAAAGATCCTTTATTATTTGTTTTGCCATATCTTTGAAATGACGAATCATAAAATTAGAGGTTGATGAAATAAAATGATAATCTTGGTTAAACATCATCTCCGGACTAACAGTTTCTCCCAACTGAACCATAAAACAAGATGGGCAAAAATAAACCTCCATATTGTAGAAAAATTCCTCTTGATCTGGTTTATTTATAAAACCATTGGCAATAGGCATTTTGCCAAAAGGAATAACCAACTTCATTTTATTTTGGCAAACTTTACATTGATTATTTTTAACCATAAATATTACCTCTTCTCTCTTTTCTTTATAAATTTACTAGTATTAAATAAAGAAGGGAATGTACCACAATCACTCCAAAACCCTTTTATAATGTTATACTCTAATTCATCTTTTTTTAAATACATATTATTAACATCAATAATTTCTAACTCTCCCCGCCAAGAAGGCTTTAATTTATTTATAAAATCAAATACCTTATTATCATACATATAAAGGCCTACATCAGCATAATTTGATTTTGGTTTCTTAGGTTTTTCTTTTAAGGAAACAATTTTTCTATCGACAATTTCTGCAACTCCAAACCGGTGCGGATCCGGAACTTTTTTCAAAAATATTCGCGCTCCTTTAGATTGATTCTTGAATTTTTTAACATAATTTTTAATAGATTTTTCAAATAAATTATCGCCTAAAATAACTACTATCTTCTCCCCATCGGCAAAATCCTCAGCTAATTTTAAAGCTTCAGCTATCCCGCCTTCGCCATTTTGATAAGTATAATTTATATGCTTTAGGCCAAATTCTCTCCCATTACCCAGAAGCCTTAAAAAATCACCGGCATTATTTCCGCCGGTAACAATCATAATATCATTTATTCCCGCTTCTACTAAAGTCATAAGCGGATAATAAATCATAGGTTTATTATAAATTGGTAAAAGATGTTTGTTTGTAATTCGGGTTAAAGGATCCAACCTGCTGCCTAACCCACCTGCTAAAATTATGCCTTTCATAAGTTATTTTCCTATTAAATCTATTGTTAATGAATAACGCTGCAATTAACTTTTAAAGATTTTATCACATTTTGGACAGATTTTAAACAAATAAACCATACCCACTAATATTTTTAAAAAATACATTTCTGAAAACAATAATGGGTGTGCTAAAATTTTATATATATTTTCTTTTTCACAAAATACCCAAAAAAAACGATAAAAAAATCCTAATTGTTTTTTTATTATTTTATCATCTTTACCCCATTTTTCTACATATTTAGAAAAACTAACAGTGTAATAATATTTCTTTCTAAGATAATTCTTCAGGCTAAGTTCGCCTTCATTATGATATATCGGTGAATTTATTATTGTTACCGAACCTGTATTTTTAATTCTTCTGTCAAAATCCCAATCTTCAGGGCCGGTTAAACTTTCGTCAAATCCACCTATCTCCAGGAATTTATCCTTTTTTATAAATCTTACCGCATCAATACAAGTAGCATTATAAAAACTTCTTTCAAAATCTCGAACCCTTATCCAGAACCGCTGATTACCCCGTAAAGTCGCTTCGCTCCTACGGGGCAGGCACAGATTAAAATCTAGATTACTCAGATTATTTATATTATTATTAGCAAAATCAACTATCCGCTCTGGAATATATAAAGCAATAATGCTGATATTTTCGCACTTTTCAACGCATTCTTTTATTACATCTTTTGATAATATCATATCTGCATCAAGGTACAAAATATATTCTCCGCTTGCCTGCCTTACTCCATGATTTCTCTGTGCAGAACGTTCCGGACCATAATCATATACTTTATTCGTATATTCTTTTGCAATCTCTTTGGTGCGATCAGTGGAATTATTATCTACCACTATTATTTCAATTTTATCTTGCGAGTAATTTTGCTTTTTTATTGATTCTAAACAATTGCTTATATGCTTTTGTTCGTTTTTAGTAGTAACTATTGCAGATACTATTGGTTTCATAATGTACTAATTTTTTTTAAATTTATAATAAAAAAAGAAACAATAAAGGAAACGACCGCAAATCCAAGAACTATATATAATACCAGTTCTAAACTATTATGCCAAAAATAAATGGCTGCCATTTCCAAAACAGAAAAAATTAATAAAGGTAAAACAAATCTCAAATTATGAGTAGCTAACAAAAAATGAATTATTATCCATAACAAAGCATAAAAGCTCATAGCCAATGCAAATAGGCCTACTAAATTATTGCTAGCAGGATTTGCTTTTCCTGTAAATAATTCCAACACAAAAGCAGGAAATAGAAAACAAACAATTATACCTATAGCAGAAAAAACCGCAGCAAACCCCAGTGATTTAAATAAAATTTCATTAGAATGAGAGTTGGTTGAATAGGCTGCTACACTTTTGGGGAAAATAACTATGGCTATAGCTGAAGGAAAAAATAGAAAAATCCTACCGATTGTTTGAGCTATAGAATAATATCCAGCATCAAGAGGAGAAAAAAAATGCTTAACTAAAATTATGTCGATATTGGTAAGCAAAGTAAAAGAAAACATTACAATTGCTACCGGAAAAAAATATTTGTATATGGGAGAAAAATTAACTTTATTGCTATAAATGTCTAAATTTAATCTTATATTTTCCTGAGAAAATATTTTTGGGATAAAAATAAAAGAAAAAATTATAATAATCAGCGAGCTAACTAAAAACCCGAAAAGCCCACCCAATACACCCAGTCCTAACCAAATAAATAAAAAACCAAAAATTAATTTACTAAAAGGAGAAATAAAATTTGCAATTGAGAAAAGTTTAAAATTCTGAAAACTCTGGAGCAAAGAATATATAACAGGCGAAAACAAAGATAAGATAATTATTATTCCACAAATAAAAACATACCAAGTGTTAATATTTAAAAAACTTCCTATTTGATGAGAAAAAATCAAGAAAAATAAAAAAATAATTATGCTTACAATAAACAATCTTTTTGTAATTCCCGTAAGAGTGGCAGCAAACTTTGAGTATTCTTCTTTTGCAATAAATTCAGTAAAATAGCGCACCAAAGTTTTGCCAAGAGGAGATAAAGTTATAGAACCAAACATCAAAATTGACATAAGAGCATTTAAACTGCCAAAATCTTCAGGATCAAGAAGCCTTACACATACTAACCGATAAAGTAAATTACACACACCAGCCAAGGTTGTTCCCACAAAAACTATGGCTGTATGCTTTACTAAATCTTCTTTAAATAACTTTACTATTCTTTTCATTGTTTAATTCCTTTTAGAGCACAGATGATCACAGATGAAGAACACAGATGATCACAGATTACAGTCACAGATTAACACAGATTAAATAGGGACAGACACCTATTTTTCTCCCCGGATTGAGATTCTTCGCCTTGTTTAATGATTGATTTTATTTTTTCCTTCTGAATTCTCATAATTACGTTCTATGTTCAAATTCAATGTTCTACGTTATTTTAGAAGGCGAAAAGAGGGCTTCAAAGGACGAAAGAAAACTTGCCTTCCGCAGTCGCCTTTTAAAATGCTAATAATAATCACCGAATAATCACCGAATAAATAGGGACAAACACCTATTTTTATCCCCCTATTCTCTTTCCTCCTTCACCGTTCTTCCTCCAGAAGCTGTTCTGCCCCTAGACATCAGATACAAATAATCTAAAAGTCAAATAATTCCAACTGCTTATTGCTTTTTTTAAGATATTGCTTTACAACAAGCCAATACTCTTTAGAAGATTCAACTATCCCCGTTGCTTCTTTTTTAGAAATAAAATCAACCGGATGATATATTACTCTATTTCTCTTAACTCTGTAACGGCTAATTTTCTCAGTTAAATCATTAAACTGCCGGCCAAGCATAAGCCCGGCTACCGAAAAAGTTGTTTGATGCTGCCCACCGTCAGCCGGCCGATAACCATTGAGTAACAAGATAACCCGGGATACCTGCAATAACCCGTCATAAGCTGACTTAAAAACAGTTTCAGCAAATTCGCCTTTTAAGTTGCACTCGGCCGACAGGAAATTTCTCCGCGCAGCCTCAAGCAAACCGTTTAAATAATTAATGTCTGTTCCTTGCTTTTTAATTTTGCCTTCCTTAAACAGTTTATCCAATAAATTTTCTAAACTCATTTTCGTCTCCCGTTACTAAAATAAAATTTTTCAAAATTTCTTTAAGAAAAAAAGATTTTTTTAGATTCTCTTTAAACTCCGGCAAAGTTGATAAGTGATAATTGATCTCCCGGTAAACTTTTTCCTCCGCGGATTTTATTTTTGGATACAAATCTTTTTCGGATATTTCTCCTATCACATATAGATCGATATCAGAGTTATTGCGAAAATCCCCCTTAGCATAAGAACCGAAAAGAAAAGCAAAATCAATACCTTTTACCCGCCTAAGCTCTTTAGCTAAAATATGTTTTAAGCCGATGGTTTTATCAACAATATTTTTAATATCGGGCAAGATGATGTTGCCGCTATTAATTTTAAAATAAAGGGCATTGCCTTTTTTCTCCTTTGTCAGAAAATCAGCTTCAATAAGCCTACCCAATTCTCGGCGAGCATTGCCGGCGGAAGTACCTATTAAACGAGCCACCTGGTTAAGATAATACTCTTTTTGCGGATTATAAATAAAAAGCAAAATTATCTTCTGCCGTATTTTTGATTTTGATATTAGATTTAAAATATTCATTTTTGAGTACAATTATACTCAATTTTGAGTAAAAATCAAGGGCCGTTGTTTACCTAGAAAAAGGAAAGCGGCTTCCTTTTCGATTTAATAAGGGCAATAAGGGAATAAGGGGACAGCGACCTTTTCTCCCCCCTTCTCCCTTTACCTTTCTGCTAAATTTCATTTTATCCCTTCTATCCTCTATCTT
>CAZSDJ010000011.1:0-44089 GCA_964605645.1 uncultured Planctomycetia bacterium | reverse complement strand
ACACCCTTTTTTGTTTTCAATCAACTGTTACTTACACACAATATTTTACATTACCGTAAAAAAAGGGACAGATTTATTTTCCACCCGATTCCTGTCAACCGTGGGGGTTGGCATCTCTTTCTTTATGCACGATTTTCATCTCTAGGTTTTTTTGTACAGCTATTTGGAGCAACATAAACTTGCCCATTGTGCCGGAAAATATCTACCTGAACACCATAAACAGCAGCAATCGTCGCTGCGTCTATCTGGCTTGATACACCTGCAGCAAACATCCGTTTATCTTTAATAAAAAGAAACCTATCCATAAACCGAAAAGCTAAATTCAAATCATGCATCGCCGCAATCACAATCATTTTATGTTCAGCAGTTACTTTCCGGAGAATTTCTAAGATTTCAAGCTGGTTCTTAAGGTCCAGGCTGCTGGTTGGTTCATCCAGCAAAAGCACCTTTGGCTCCTGTACTAAAGACCGGGCAATACAAACTTTCTGCAGCTCGCCGCCGCTTAACTCATTCAAGTTACGTAATGCTAAATGCCTTAACTCTAATTGGCCCAATATGCTATCAACCTTAATTAAGTCTTCTTTGGTTACCTGCCACCTTAAGTGGGGGATGCGCCCCAGAAGCACCGCATCAAATACCGAGATCCGGCCTGTTTCATTTCGTTGCGGCACATAGCCTATGCATTTGGCAATTTCAGCGGCGTTCATTCTAAAGACATCAGACTCCTCCACAAAAACATTACCGCTTGATGGCTTAAGCATCGCATTGATACACCGCAAAAGAGTAGTTTTTCCCGCGCCGTTAGAGCCCAAAATCCCTAAAATTTCCCCGCTTTTCAAGGAAAAATTTAAATCATTTAAAACTAACTCTCCTTTTTTATATCCAATGCTTATATTCCGGACTGAAAGCATTATCTCCTTCTCCTTTGACAAAGAATATAAAGAAAGGCCGGTGCACCCAAAAAAGCAGTAAAAACAGCAACCGGCAAAACATGCGGCGCAAGAACTAACCGGGCCGCGGTATCAGCCGCTAAAAGTAAAACCGCTCCCGTCAAACAGGCGCCCGGCAAAAGAAAACGATGGTCATCGCCGACAAACCGGCGCACAATATGGGGGCAAATCAACCCCACAAAACCGATAATGCCCAAAAAAGACACAACAACCGCAGTAAGAAATGAGGAAACAATCATACCCAGCATGCGAACCCGGGTGACCTCTACGCCTAAACTTTTAGCTATCTCATCTCCGGCATCGATAGCATTATAATTCCATCTATTTAGGATAAAAAATACCAGCCCAAAAATTACAACCAGAGCCATAATTCCAACTTCGCTCCAGCCCGCACGGCCAACATCTCCAAACGTCCAGAAAACCATCACCGCTAATTGCGCATCATCAGCAAAATACTGCAAAAACATAATCCCCGCCGAAAATAATGCTCCCAGAGCCACCCCGCTTAATACCATCACCTCCGGAGTAACGCCGCGAATACGGGCGATAGCAACAATAACCAACGAGACAACCATGCAAGCTGAAAAAGCAAACAAAGTAGTCAGATACGGCTTTAAAATAGTTAACGGTAACATAACAGCAAACGCCGCCCCGAAAGCACCGGCCTGAGAAATTCCTAACGTAAAAGGCGATCCTAACGGATTACGCAATACAGACTGCATAACCGCGCCGGCACCGGCCAATCCAGCCCCGGCTAAAATAGCAGCTAAAGCATGAGGAAGGCGAATGTTATAAATAATCGTGTGAAACTTTGAATCTGCGTCCACTCCGATTAAAACACGTAAAATATCCATTATTGGCACACGCGCTACCCCTAAGGATATCGCTATAACTAACAAAACCGTACTGGCCAAAATCAAACCAATAAGAAAAGCAGTCTTTCTGCCTAAATGATCCGAATACTTCTGCGTTAAATTACCCTGGCTTAAATGAGACATCTAAATATTACCTTATGTCTATTCGTTCAAAGGCCAATCCTTTAAACTGTTGATTTAATTGTTCAAAAGATACAGCTCCGTTTAAAAACAGAGATATCTCTTCCGCTTTTGCAATAGGCTTTATATCAGCAAACCTCTCCGGATAAAGCGTTTTGCCTACAAAATAAGCGTTGGCGAAAACAGCATCAAAATTCTGGTTATAAGACATGTTTGGAAAAAGGCCATAGATTTGATCACTGCTTACAGCACGAATACTTTTATAGGATGAGTCAGTCTGTAATTGTTCTAAAGCATTAGCCCTTGCGCCTAACCGGAGAGTGGAGACATCCAAAAAAATTACCTCAGGGTCCCAAAGGATAATTTGTTCCTTGGCCACAACAATATGCGAAAAACGCCTGCTTTCGATCCCCTGCGAAGCAACGTTTTTAGCCTCTGTAAAAACAAACGGAGCAAATGAAGGATCTGTTGATAAAAGGCCGTGCGGCCCTCTTTGCCCGAGGCCGCCAATGTAGCAGGCAGGCCTCTTATCTTCCGGAATATCTTCTGTCCGTTTTTTTAAGTCCTTCTCCATGAAATCAAAAAACGCAACTACTTCTTCAGCCCGGCGCTTTTTACCGGTTATCTCTCCGATTAGCCGCAATGAAAAATTTAAGCGCTCCCGGCCATAGGTTAAATTGCCGTAATCCAAGACAACAACAGGAATACCGGTTTTTGCTTGCAAAAGATCGGGGTCCTGCCCTTGCCCGGAAACTATCTTAAAAATTACCTCTGGTTTCAAATCCAAGGCTGCAATCAGTTCCGGATTGTCATATCCGCGAAACTCCCCGAATAACGGATAATCTTTAAATTGCGGATTCGCTATCGCATAGGGCCGGGCATCAATCGGAGAACCCCGTAATTCAATGCTGTCTACGGCAACAACCTTATCCTGAGCCTCAACATAAGTAAGCAAGCGTAAACATCCGGAGCCTGAACAAATTACCCGCGTTGTTTTGCCGGGAATTTTTACTATTCTGCCGGCGGCATCGGTAACCCAGCGGCCTTCTTCCGCCAAACATACCGGAGAGAATAAAATAAGAAAACCTACTTGACATATTACAAATATAGCAATTTGTTTCATAACCCTCATTTAAAATTCAAGTTTTACTCCAGCAGTAACAATAGCCCCCGGCGCAATAGTATCGGCAGAGGTAAGCGAACGCAGTATCGGATACTTTTTGTCAAAAATATTTTCCGCATTTAAATATACGGTAACCCCCTCAAAAATTTCACGCCAAACAGCTATGTCCATCGTAAAATAACTCCCGGGGCTAAACGTATTTTGGCTGTCATAATGAATGCCCGCGTAATAATTGCCGATGAGCGAGATATTAACAATTTTAGGGTTTTGATACTGAAATCCGAAATGGACTTTGTGCCTGGGGTTATGAGGAAGATAGTTACCCTCTAAAGAAGCATCATTGGTGTCCTCTTTTATCTTAGAAACATTATAGGTATAGTTGGCAAATAACGCAAGGTCATTAAAAAGATGCCATTTCACTTCAGCTTCAATGCCGTAGATATCTACTTTATTGATATTGTCCAACTGATACTCATACCTTGTTTTGCCACCGCCAAAAGTACCCGTCCCCGTAAGACGGTCTCCAATATAGTCTTTTGCAAATGATTGATAAAACGTCAATTTAGCCGGTAAATTATCCAGTAAATATCTCTCGGCCCCGACATCATAGGACCATATCTCCTCCGGCTTCAAGTTGGGGTTAGCTTCACGGTAATAGCTCCCGCCCTGACGGATATGCACTTTATAGAGTTCAAATAAACTCGGCGCGCGAAAACCTTTTCCTCCCGAAGCACGAATAGTAGTTTTATCATTTGCATGCCAAACTATCCCCAGTTTAGGAGAAAAACTACCTTCTCTAGTGTCATTGTATTGATTATCATAGGCTGGTTTTCCGGCGCTGCCTTGAGTATCCCAATTAGCCCCGTCTAAGGTTTCAATCCAATCGTAGCGCGCTCCCAAATTTACAATCAGGTTGTCATCCAAAAGGCGAAAGTCCAAATTTATAAAAGGTGAGATGAAACGCTGCTTGCCCTCTGCCCCCACATCCCGGCTGCTGGTAATATATTCATCATCATAATCCCAAGAAGTTTCTTTGTAGGCAACACCTAAAGTAAATTTCGTCTCTGGCCCTAATGGTAAAATCCCCTGAAAATCAGCACCCCATGTGGCAGCGGGCATCTTTTCTTTTCTTAAGAGTGACGAAAAATTATCTTTTGCCGTATCTTGAAATGCAGTTTTGTCGGCCCGATTAAAATAAACTAGCCCTTTCAGGTCAAAATATTCTTCTTTGTACTTATAATTTATCCAGTATTGATCGAGGGTCAATTCATCATAAAAAAACTCTCTTCCTTTTCCGGTTTCATGATCGTAATACAATGCTGCCAACGATATATCAGATTCGGGAGTTATCTCATAGGCCGACTTTCCAAAAACTTTCCCTATTTTACGATAGCGTTTAATCTCATAACTCTGCGGCTCCTGAGTCATATAAAAACCATCGCTCTCCTGGTATCCTCCCGATAATAAAAACCCGAAATCATTATCCTTCCGGCTATGAAAACCGTAACTACTGTAGGTATCAGCTGTCCCGCCTTGGCCGCGAACAAATGCCCGGCGCCTATCTTGCGGATCCTTGGTAATAATATTTACAACCCCTCCTAACCCCTCTGAACCATACAGCGCTGAAGCCGGGCCGCGTATTACTTCAATGCGTTCAATAGCATCTTTAGAAATATGGCCCCATGCCACCCAAGCGATAGAATTGTTAAAATTATCGTTCTGCGGCACACCATCAACCAACAATAAAACCCTGTTTTTGCCAACGCCGCGCATAATTAAAGGATTAATAATGCCGTTTCTTTGCAACGCGTAATGCCTGAAATTAAAAAGGCCGGGCACAGTGCGCACGATATCTTCAACGCGTTCAAAAGGCGAGGCGTCAATATCATTACGGCCGATTACGGTACCGGCCTGAGTAATTTCAGAAAGGGGAGCCTCTCTTCTTGTCGCCGAAACAACAATCTGGCCTAAATCAAAGCTGCTGCTGCCGGCATCGTTTTTATCGGCGGCAAAGCTGTTTTGCCCAGGAATAAAAAAAACTACAGCTATTAAAACTAAACTTTTTTTAAACCACATCTCTTCTCACCTTTTATCATTCCACCTCTAAAACAAGCTAACCAGTAACTTTTTTATTACGATATTTAAAATCGTGTTACCGATACATTAAAAAAATTATAGATAGGGGGCGGTTCTCCTTGCTCTATCCTCTTATCTACAAGTCACTTACGAACATACCTTTATGTTATAATCGGGATAGAAAACTTGAAAAAATATAATTATGTGTATACAACTGATTGATAGACAATGGTTTATGAGCGAGAGAACCGTCCCCATGCAGTCTTTGTCATCCTCCGGTTTAGCCGGAAAATCCAAAATAAAACAAACAAGTACTGGATTGTCCGGTCAAGCCGGACAATGACACTATGCGACAAAAAAGCCCGCCTAGCCGAGCTAGGTGAGGCTGGGTCAAAACAGAAATGTTGCATAGTAGTGTCTGGCATGGATAAAAACTCCTTGCCTCCTAAACCATTCTTTTAAAAACTCCTTTGGGGTCGCTTATCAACAAGGTGATTTCCCAGATCAAGAGGGCAAAAATGACTACAGAAATTCCCAGTAAAGTTGCGTCTAAATTTACTTCCAGAAATTCTCCTCCCTCGGCCAAATAAGCCATTAGGTGATCGACAAACCACATCAGGGTTGCCCCCCAAAAAATTAAGCTTAATAAACCTATCTTGTATTTATTCTCCGGATCCTTAAAATACCATATTACCGTCGTAATAAGTGCCGCCAAAGCAGTAATTATCAACCACATTATTACCTCCTCTTTCTTTACTTCGTATTGTCAAAAGTTTGATCACCAACAACTTTGAAACTATCGAAATAACCAATCACCAAGAAACAAGATACAAACAATGTTCAAATTCCAAATTCGAATAATCAAACAGGCTTTATTTTTTGTTTGGATATTGAAATTTGGTTATTGGTTATTGTTTGGTTATTGTAACTTGTATCTTGGTTATTTCATCGGCTCCCGCTCATATGAAAAATATCCCTTTAAAATCAATGACTTTGCCATTACTTTTTCATAGAACTTTTAACAGTATCTTTATTTTGCCGCAGCTACTGCCGCTATCTTTCTTTCAGTTGCAATTACTATCACCGCCCAGATAATTGTTACAAATACAGCCATGGCCACACCAATCGTTGCCATTTCATGAAGCATCGGCCCCACATCTGCCGGGTTTTTCATAGCAGTTAAAAAAGGCGGCCAGAAGATAATTTCCCCATGCCATATATGTTCAAATGCCAAAAGTATACTTCCGCCCCACAACATCTTATTCAGCAAACCTAACCTCCGGCTCCAAGACAGTTTTGCCTTCCCAGCTTCTTTGTTGCCGGCTCTCTTTTCTTTTTTCTCCATAATTTTCTGAACAACGGTTGTCACAATAGCCTCTCCTGCAGGTACAAGAAAACATGCCATAGTTTTACCTCCTTTTTAAAAGTCTTTTTAGAAATCAACCTGGCTCCGCAGGCCTCCTATAATTATAGTATTATCCCCGCCGGAAGCATCGCCTCCGTAAGGATCCCAGATAATTTGTAAATCCGGACTAACCACTAAATGTTCATTAACATAAAAACTATAATAAGCCTCTATGTGTTTTTCTGAATCAGCTTTTGCTGAATTTGCTTTTTTATAATCATCTGAAGGAAAAATTTGGCCAAAAGCTAAACCAATTTTATCATTTTCTCTTTCCCATAGACTGCCTTTAAATTCTACACCAAAACTATAGGTTTGTTCAAGGGAAAAATCGGCTCCCTCCGGATATACCTTGGGATTCTGCCAGCCATAGCGGGCAAAAACACCTAAAACATCTGTTAATTCCTGGTCAAAACTCAGGCCAAAACCATACCCCTTTTTCTTTGTTTTCGAAGAATCACTCCATTTAGTATGGCCTTTATCATTCAACCAGCCATAAATCCTGTAATTGCCCGGACGGTTAAATGTATTCGGTTTAAAATTAACCTGGCCGGCAAAGAAAATATTATTGAAAATATCTTCCCAACCATCGTTTGCATCTACTGCAGTAAGCTCAATATCCAAGAAATCAACTGGTTCTAATTTGGCCCTCACCCCGGCTGAATTATCATCAGGGAATTCGATTACCGGAGAGTTTTTAAACAAACTTCCTAAAAACTGAGAACATTCATCGTTAGCATATTGATTTTGGTCAAGATAAACAGTAGCGTCAAGTTTACCAAAAGTTAAAGTCAGCTGAATAGCTGCAACTCATCTGTAATGCCTTCGCCGTTTCCTGCCTCAAAATGGAGGAAAGCTAAGCCGTAATCGTCGAATTCCTTCTCTATCTCTAAATCAGCTGAATAAGAAGCATCGGTTACGCTTTTATCGCCGCTATTGTTGTTAGCATCACCGCTGCCCTGGACAATATAGGTAGCACCTGCTCCTATCTTAAGCCCGCTGAATATTTCTTTAATTTCAGCAAGCTCATTTTCTGTTTCTGTCTGTTTATCTGATTCTTGATCCTGATTGGCTATTTTCTTTTCTAGTTTTTCGATTCTTTGTTTTAATTCGGCTAATTCTTCCTCTGTACTTTTTGCAAATACCGGCTTAGGTAAAAAACAAACAAACCCTAATACAAAAACCAAAACAAATACTTTTTTTAGCATATCTTTTCCTCCTTATTAACACGTCTTTCTAAATCATGCTACCATAAAATAAAAAAAATTATGCCCCGCTAGTAACAAGTTTCCCGTGTTTTATTCCCTTTAAAGCAATAAGTTTATCTGCTAACCCCTCTATTTTTTTTGCCTTTCCATACAATGCAATAGTTTCAAGGCAATTATGATGGCTAAGATGGACATGCTGAACCGATAAAACTAAGTTTTGATATTGATGCTGGATATCGATTGACTTATTAATTAAATCTCTCTTATGGTGGTCATAAACCAACACCAGGCACCCCGCTACTTTCTTGTTTTCTTTCCATTTTTTCTCTACCAGATTATTACGGATAAGGTGGCGAATAGCTTGAGAGCGGTTAGGGAAACGATGCCTTTTTACAAAATTATCTAAAGCTATTAATAAATCTTCTTCAACTGAAACTCCAAATCTTTTTAAATTCATAGTATCACCTTTTTAAAAAAGATAGCACAAATTATTTTTTTGTCAATACTTTTCTAATACAAGAAAGGGGACGTTTCCCTCGTCTGTAACCCTCTCTGTTTCAACCAGTTACAAACAGGCATTTTCCGCATTTAAAGCTGAGCGGAAAACAATACATCATAACTCATTGCTGCACAACAAGTTGTAAAGGAGGGAAACGTCCCCTTATGACTGGATGATTTTTTTGGCGAGGGTGTAAACCTCTTCCGGCTTAATCGCTTCTAGGCACTTAAAACCTTTTTGACAATTATGAGCCAGGCAGGTTTTGCAGCCGACATTTTTATGGAAAAAATAAGACTTGTTGCCTAAAGGTGTCCATCTTTGCGGAGCAAGGCCGGCTTGATTTCTGCCAAAAATGGAAATAACAGGAACCCCTAAGGCAGCTGCAATATGAACCGGGCCGGAGTCACAAGAAATTAACAAGGAAGCTTTGTTCAGCAAAGAAGCCGTTTCAGAAATTGTTAGGAGCCCTCGTAAATCTATGGCCTCAGTTTCTTTTATTATTTTTTCGCCAAACTGTTTCTGATCGGCTGAAGTAATTACGATAGTTTTTGTTTTTTGGCCTTTATTTATAATCTTAATTAATTCTATAAATTTATCTTGGGGCCATCTTTTTGAAGGGCAACTCGCCGAAGGATGGACCACCACTATTTTATCTTCTTTGTTTATACTATTTTTTTCTAAGATTTCATTTACTCTCTTGTTTTCTTTTTCTCGGAGAGGAAAATAAAGTTCTTTTTCTGTTGTCGGGATCCCTAAATACCTTAAAAAATCTAAATTATATTCTGATTCATGCTTTATGCCTTGATCTTTGTTCTGTTTTAACTTATCAGTTAATAAAAATTTTAATTTTTTATCCCAACCCACCCTTTTCGGTATGCCCGCTAAAAAAGCAATAAGATGAGTCCTATTGGTTGGGTGTAAAATTAAAGCAAGGTCAAATTTTTTTTTCTTGAGCTTAAAAGCAAATTTTATAGATTCAGGTAAACTTTTTTGGCTCCCGTACTTATCGTAAACTATTACTTCATCAAGATAAGGATTTCCTTCTAATGCCTGACGGGTATAAGGACGGCACATAAATGCAATATAGCTATCTGGATAATGCCGGCGTAAGTTTTTAATTACCGGCGTTGACAATATTACATCTCCCAATCGATCAGTTCTTACAATTAAAATTTTCTTTAACTTATCCATTTTTGATAATTTTTTCTATACTGCCTATTACTTTTTCTGAATTTATATCCATACATCTTATATTTTGGCAATCAATCTTAGCCTCACAAGGGACGCAAGTAAGTTTTTTCTTTTGCAATACTATTGATTTTTTTGACCATGGGCCATAACACTTAATTGATGTTGGCCCGAATAAACCAACTACCGGGATATCTAGGTAACTAGCTAGATGCATAATACTCGAATCTATGGCAATAACTAACGAGACATTATTAGAAAGTAGGTAGTAGATGTCTGCCATTGTGGTTTTTCCTATCAAATCAACCACTGCTTCGTCTTTTTGTAATTTTAACTTTTGCTTGTCGCCGGCAAGCCCCAAGAGAACACAATTATATTTGCTCTTTACCTTATCAATTACTTCGTTTAAATTATCAACGGGATATTCTTTACGGTGGGAACGAGAAAAACAGCCGAAAAAAATACATTTTTTACCTTTCAAAAAATCCCATTTTTTCTTCTCTGCTTCTGAAAGCAAAAAACTCCCTTTTAGCCGAACCGGTTCAGGCGCAATCCTTTTAATTATGCTTAAATGCTTATCTTTGCTGTGAGTCTTTTTTTGAAAATGGCGAATAAAAGAAGTTCGTTTTTTAACTCCCAGAAAAATAGGCAGCATCGAATTTTTAAAATCAACCATTAAATCAAATTTTTTTCGCAAATTTATGCAAAACTTTATTTTCTCCCGAATTTTCCAACGCTTATCAAACAAAATTACTTTATCAACAAATGTATTTTTAGAAAGAAAATCTTTTGTATTCGGGCTAACTATAGCGGTAATCTCAGCATGAGAATAATTACTTTTTATCCTATCTAAAGCAGGTAAAGTTAAGATAGCATCACCGATATTAGTAGGAAAATTTATTATAATTTTTTTTATATTTTTCATAAATTTGTTTTCTTTCTTAAATTAATAATATAACTTCTCTCAGGCTAAAGGGCAAGTTTTTTTCTTTTCATCTTCTCATTACTATGATATCTTAAGTAAATGCGAGTTTTACAGGTACTACCTCATCTTAATATCGGTGGGATCACAACTTATGCCTACAGCTTAACTAAATATTTGTTAAGAAAAGGTATTAAAGTCGCCATATCTTCTTCCGGTGGTACGGAAGAATATCGCTTCCAAAAATTAGGTATTAAAATTCATAAAATCCCGATTAAAACTAAAAATGAACTTTCTCCGAAAATCATTGCAACCGCCCTTAAACTATCTGCAATTCATAAAGATTTCCCCTATCAACTTCTTCACTCTCATACCCGAGTTACCCAAGTTGCTTGTCAACTGACTAGCTTATTTACAAAAATACCCCATCTAGCTAATTTTCACGGTTTTTATAAAAAAAATAAAACCAGAAAAATACGAAAAATCATAAAAGCCCAAGGTAGGTATTCAATTGCAATTACCCCCTTTGTAAAAAAAGATTTAATAAACTGCTTTGGTGCAAATCCTAAAAGAATAAAAACTATTCTTTCGGGAATCGATTTAGAAACTTTAAATAGAAATACCCCTGCTCTTAATTTAGGAGGAAATCCTGTAATCGGCGCCTCGGGGAGATTATCGCCAGTTAAAGGTTTTCAGCATTTAATTAAAAGTATCCCTGAAGTTTTAAAAAAATATCCGGAAGCAAAATTTTATATTTTAGGAGAAGGTAACTATCAAGAACAATTGCTGAATCTTGCTAAAAAATTAAAAGTTGATAATTATCTTGTTTTCCTAAGGCAAAAACCACTTTCCGCCTTCTTAAATTCTTTAGACATCTTTTGCCTCCCTTCTCTGGAAGAGCCTCTGGGCCTTTCTGTAGTGGAGGCACAATACTTAGGGATACCTCCTGTTGTATCCGGTATCGATGGCCTCAACTTGTTGGTAGATGATACCAAAACCGGCCTAAAATCAAAACCGGCAGACCCTGCAAGCATTAGCCGGGCAATCATTAGATTGGCAAGCGATAAAACCCTCTACCGCCAAATAGCTATTGATGCCCACAACCAAGTAATAGATAGATTCGACATCAACAAAAAAATTGATAGTTTTATTGAGGTTTATGAAAAAACAATTAAAAATATTAGTGGTTGAACCTAACTGGCTCGGTGATGTAATTTTTACAACTCCAGCCTTTAAAGCTATTAAAAAATTTTATCCAGAAAGTTTTTTAGGGGTTGTCGTAGCCAGGCGAACCGCACCCATCTTAAAAAATAATCCTTATATTGATAAAATATTTAAATTAAATGAAAAAAAAGAAGAAAAAAGTATATTTTCCAAAATAAATTTTATAAAAAAACTTAAACTCTATCAGTTTGATAAAGTGATACTTTTTCATCGCTCTTTTACCAAAACTTTGCTTATTTATCTAAGCCGCGTAAAAGAAATTATTGGTTACGATTACAAAAAACGTTCACTACTTCTTACCAAAAAAATACCCAAAATCAATAAAGACTCTGTTCATAAACAAGACTATTACCTTAATATTTTAAAAAGTTTGGGCATAAATATAGATGATAAGAATTGTCAAATTTATTTAGATAAACAGGAAGAAAGAAATACAAAACAATTAATCCCTCCGCCAGAATCTTTAAAAAATTATTATTTGATCGGCCTAAACCCTTTTAGCAATTGGACTCCTAAAAACTGGCCATTGTCTTTTTACCGAGAATTAATCGAAAAAATACTTACTCAACTGCCAAATTCTCTATTTTTTATAACTTCTCAGGACAAACAAAATAATATCCTTAATTCTTTTGGAAAATTTAAAGAAAAGATAATAGACTTAAGCGGAAAAACTGACCTCCGCCAATTAGCGGCTATTTACAAACAATTAGATTTAGTTATATCCGGTGACTCCGGGCCGCTTCATCTTGCTGGTTCACTGGGGACTAAATTTATTGCAATTTTTGGGCCTACGGACCCCGAATGCACTAAACCGATTAACGCTGCAGGCGGTTATCTCTTGTTCGAAAATAAAAGCTGTAAAGTCCCTTGCTACATCAAAAATTGCCCGAAAGAATACTATTGCATCAATCAAATCAAACCAGAGCGGGTTTCAAACCTTGCAATTAAACTTCTCATCAATAAATAAATGATTTTACAAAATATTATCCGCTCTGCTTAAAACTTCTTTTGCGGAAATATTTTTCATGCATTGGCAGGTTTTGCACTTAGCTTGATAACAATACTGACAAGATAAACCTTTATCGATAATTTTCAAATTATCAGCTTCAACCGTATGAAGCTTAGGATCAGTCGGCCCAAACAACCCGATAACTTCTGCCCCTAAGCTTTGGGCTAAATGCAAAGTAGCTGTATCTGGGGTTATGAAAATTTTTACTTTTTTTAATATTTCAATAAGCTCAGTAATTTTAGTTTTCCCGGAAAGATTGATGACTCTGCGTGAATCAAATTCTTTTTCGATTTTTCCGGCTTGTTCTCTGCTTTCTTGATCACCAAAAAGAACAACGTTGTAATCAGAATATTTTTTTATAAACAGTTTGATAAACTGATTTATATTTTCTAATGGCCAATTTTTTGTTTTCCACTTGCGCGATGCCGAAATATTTATCCCAATCAATTTGTTATCGCCTAACTTAAAAGGAGCTAAATCAACCGGCTTGTTAGGCCAAAATAATAATTTTTTTTCTCCTAAGGTTACCCCTAACAGCTTCAATATTTTTTCCTGCGATTGAAGGGGATTAATTTTTTCCTTACTCTGATAAGCCGCAGTACAATTAAGTAAAAAACCTAATTTTCTCTTAAATCCAAAGGTTTTACGCCCAAAACTTAAAAAAGAAATTAATTGAGTAGCACGATTGTTTTGTAAATCAACTATATAATCAAAAGATAATCTTCTTAATTTTTTACTTATTTCTAAAATTTTTTTGATCTTTTTATAATTTAAAGGCACCGTTATAATTTTATCTAAATAAGGGCAATTATAAAAAAGATTAGCATATTTTTTTAAAGTAAGTAAATATAATTTCGCGTTGGGAAACTCTTTACGTAAAACAACTATTGAAGGTATTGCCAAAATTAAATCACCTAAAGAAGAAGTCTTGGTAATTAATATTCTTTGCTCAATTAAAGCTTTTTGATAGGTGCTAGCCAAAGCATTGAGAGCTTTATCCATTGTGTAAAAAGATTCTACCTTTTTTCTAGCGGCTATTGATAACTTTTGCGATAATTCCGGGTTGTCAATTAATTTTAAAATTGCACCTGATAAAGAATTGGGGTCAGCAGGAGCAACTAATAAACCGTCTTTATTATCTTTAATTATTTCTTGAAATCCGCCAACTTTAGTTGCAATAACCGGTACCCCGGAAGCACCGGCCTCAATTACTACACGTCCAAAAGCTTCTTCAATCAAGGAAGGAGCGACTAGCAATTTAGCTTTAGATAGGACACCTTCAACATCTTGGCAAAAACCAGTAAATTCAATATTATAGTTTAAAGAAAACCTGGTTACTAAGGTTTTTAAGTAATCAAAATATCTTGATTTATTTTTATCGACTGAACCAATAATTTTTAATTTAAGGTAAGGGTTTGTTCTAACTACCTTTCTAAAAGCATCAATTAAATATTGGTACCCTTTTGTCGGTGAAATTCTCCCTACGCTTACAATAAGATTACTGTCAACTCTGCTTTTAAAATCCTTGAATTTAAATTTATCTAAATCTACCCAACGCGGGATAATTACAATTTTTTCATCCGGTACCCCAAATCTTTCTTTCATATGGCGAGCAACAGTTTTTGAAGGGCAAATCACAAATTTACCCCAACCCATAACCTCACCCGATATTTTATTTTTATAGATTCCATGAGCAGTTGTAAGAAAATGACTGGTTTTGTTGCGAGAAGCAAAAAAACTTATCCAGGCAGGAACTCTGCTGCGGGCATGAATTATCGCAGGTTTTTCAGAGATAATAAATTTAGAAATCTTTGGAATCATAAACAACGAAAATGGAGATTTTTTATCAACAGGTATCTGATAATGTTTTATGCCCATTTCCTCTAACAAATAAGTTAAGTCTCCTCCAGCACTAATTACGATACTTTCAAAATCTAGATAGTTTTTAGAATTTTTAAAGTAGTTAACCAGATCCAGGACCCCTCTTTCGACCCCGCCGGCTTTCATCTGTGGTAAAATTTGAATGACTTTCATGTTTTGATCCCCATGCTCCTTATCTAAAATTATTCTATCTTTTTAAAGATTGTTTCTGTTTTTTAAATTAACGATGGATCCACTACTTATAATAATTTTTTTACAGCTTTTTCTAGAATTTTACGGTTTTGATGGAACATGTTTGATGTTTTTAATTCTTTGTCTTTAATTTTATAAGGATATCGTAAAAAATTAATTTCATTTTTTACAGAAGTAAAAAACACTTTTCGCTTGTCATCTTCAGTTTCAAAAAATGTACACACACATGGTTTACCTAGAGATGCAATCTCAGATGTCATTGAAATACTCTCGCTGGAACTAAATACAATATCCGCCGATAAAACAAAACCTTCAAAAACAAAATCATAATTTTTTTGATTGGCAATTACCAGGGCTTCACTATTTTCAAAACCAGCCATCTCTTTCTTTATAAATTCTTCTGCTTTTTTAGGAGTTCGGCGAGAAGTACTGACTAAAAGCTCGTAATTATTTTCTTTTGAAAATTTTTTCAGTTGCTTAACAAAATATTTCAAATTTCTAGTAAACTCTTCCTTATCCGAAACAGGCCCTCCTACAAATACTGCAACTTTTTTGTTGTTATTGAGGGAGAAAACTTTTTTGCACTGATTTTTCTTTACTTCTAAATTAAGTGGATAAGTTAAAGCCCCTTTAATTTTTAAAATATTATCCGAAAAAATACGGTCATGTTCAGGAACAATTGCCAAGTCAAAACGTGAGGGAGATAAATTGGTTCTTAAAATTACGGCAATTTTTGAGCCCAATGATGAAGACAATATTTTTGCAACCGGTGCAGCGAAATTACCGGTACTAATTACCAAGTCTGAAAAAGTAACAGATAATTCTTGATAACTACTTTTATCTAAAATTATTTTCAATATTTTGATTAACGAAGGAGAAAATTGAGGACAAAAATTAGCCACAAAATTAGCAACAATACGCATAAAATTATTTCTATAACGAACTCTAATCATCTTACTGCGTATTTCATATTCACTTTTTTCTTCCAAAACCGAAAGTAGTGCCTGCGATTGCTTAAGATGCCCGGGTTTGCCGTCACTAATAATAGTTATGTCTCGATTCTGCTTGTATTTAAAACGCTTGTGCTGCCAAAGATATTCAGAGGGATGTTGCGTTAATTGTTTTTGATAAAGACGGTTAAAATCAGTGAGAAGCTCTCCTTCATCTCCTAAATTTGGATCAATTGAACCTAAAAACTGAACCCGGTGTGAAAAATCTCCAAGCCTGCGGTTAAAGCAAGGGTAAATTTTTTTATTATACTTCTTTGCTAAAAATACAGCTCCCTTGGGAGTTGGTATAGTTTGATTAAAAAAATCAGTCATTTCCGCACCGGATTCTGCACCATGATCAACGACTAAACCCACATAATAGTCTTGCTTGATATATTTAATTACATTCCGTAAATTAAAACAAACCTCTAAGCCTTCTTTGGCTCTAATTTTATTTAAAAAATCATCAAATTTTTTATTTTTTTGATGTTTAGCTAAAACTGCAAATTTATATTTTTTAGCAAAGGCAAGATTAGCCAACTCCCAATTACCGGCATGAATCCCAATACAAATTCCCGGGCCGTCAAAATAATGTTCTCCTTCTATTTGTACATAAGGCAAAAAACGGGGAGCAGCTAAGGTTTCAATCAAACTTAAAGAAAAATTATAATAACTCCCCTTTAGAATAGATAGTATCTGCGCATAAGGCTTGCCGGGAAAAGCCATTTTTAAGTTGCGATAAGCCGTTTTTCTTTTTCTGATATTAAGGAAAAAAATTAAACTAATAATTCTTGCAGTAAGTTTAATTGCCGGTAGTGGCGACTTGTAAAAAATTTTTTGAATTATCTTAATTAAAAAATACATTTAATTTAACTTATTATTAATTTTTTTTGCTATATTTGCAATTAATTTTTCCTTATTTTCTATTTCTAATTCAACCTTCACTATAAAAATATTGATTTTTTTTTGCCCTTTTGGCAAATGAAATTTATCTTTTTTAGTTATGACCAGAGTATTTATTCCTGAAGCTAATAATGTGTTTTCTATTTTCACATATTCTTGACTAGACAATTCGTAATGATCAGGATATCTAATTTTTCTCTGTAAAGCAACCCCTCTTTTTTCTAATAATTCAAAAAATCCAGTTGGATAGCCTATTGCCGCAAAAGCAGCTATGCTTTTATTCTTTATAATATCTAGATTATAATTTTTTCCCTCTAAATCTTTTAGTCCCTTAATTTGATAATTAGCAAAATAAATTTTTAATGACGACGCCACTTTGTAAATTAACTTTTTAATCTTTTCCTGATTATATTTTAGCGCATAGTTTATTATTAAAATATCAGCTCTTTTTATACTTTGCAATGGTTCACGAAAAAAAGAAACCGGGATCAAGCGAATTTTTCTGGTAAATTCTCTTTGGCCCATTATAACAATATTTATATCTTTTTTAAGTTTTCTGTATTGAAAACCATCATCAAGAATAAATAAATCATAATCATTTTCTAAACTTTTTACTAATTTTATTCGATCCGGCGAAGAAAAAACTGAATCACAATCTTCAGCAATTAGTTTTTTTTCATCTTGGCCATAACCTCTCCGCAAAATTGCTGTTTTAAATTTTAGTTTAAATTGGCTATAAAGCAATAAACAAAGAGGGGTTTTTCCGGTTCCAGCCCAAGAAATATTCCCAACGCCAATTAAGAATGATGATTTTGGGTTGTAAGACTTTAATATCTGATGATTGTAGAAAAAATTTCTTAAAATAACATATGAACCATACAATAAGGAAAGAAGATAGAGAAGCGAATATACTAATTTTCCCAAAAAAGAATGTTTTTGGCTTTCAATAAAGGCTATATATTTTTGCTTTAATTTAATATTCATCGGTTGATTTTATTTGATTTAATATTAATCTAAAATTTTTATTCAAACTATCGGAATTTTTAAAAACATTTATTGCTGCCTTAGCATAATCTAGGCATTTGTTTTTATCGTCTAATAAAGTTATTATTTTTTCTTTTAACTGTTTTGGAGAATTAACTTGAATTCCAGCAGAATTATTAATTACTATTTCTGAAATATCGGAAAAATTTTCCATGCTGGGCCCAAAAATAACAGGTTTTAACAAATATATTGGTTCCAATATATTGTGCCCCCCTGAACCGGAAAAACTTCCGCCGACAAAACAAAGGTCGCAAATACTATAAAAATACAAAAGTTGCCCAATCGTGTCTAAAATAAATATATTATTTTCTTCATTCTTAAATTGACTAATTTTACTTATTAGTATTGGCTTAAAACCTTTAGCTAAAGCTATTCGTTGAATATCACTAGCTCTTTGGGGGTGACGAGGAGCAATTAACAAACTTAAATTTTTGGCTAAATAAATATCTTTGTAAATATCTAAAATCATATCTTCTTCCGGACTATGAGTACTTGCAGCAACGAGAAGCCGCTGAGAATTCAGTTTCATTATCGGATTGTATTTTTGTTTAAAATCTTCAATTTTTTTCTGATTTAATTTAATATTATTAAATTTTAAATTACCAGTAATTAAAACTTGACTTGGTTTTGCCCCTAACTCTATAAAACGTTTCCGATACTTTTCATTCTGGACGCCAATTTGGCTGCAATCAGATAAAATTGTTTTTACAATTGGTTTAATCAACTTGTATCGGGCAAAAGCTTGATCAGAGATTCTTCCGTTAATAATCAAAAAAGGTATCTTCTTTTTTTGAAGCTGTCGAATTAAATTTGGCCAAAGTTCAGTTTCTGCCGAAATAAAAATTATTGGTTTAATTTTTTTTAAAAATCTTTGTAATATTAATGAAATATCAACAGGAAAATATATTATCTTTGCTTTTCCTTTATACTTCTCTTTTGCCAGTTTATTTCCAGTTAAGGTTGTTGTAGAAATAAGAATAGGATAATTTAAAGTTTCAATTATTCTATTAATTAACGGCTCAATTAAATTAACCTCACCAACGCTTACTGCATGAACCCATATCGATTTATTAAACTTGGGCAGAAAAAAACCAATTTTGCTCAATAATGAAAAAAAAGTAATCTTTTTTCTTAAAAAATAAAAAGGTAAATGAACTAAAAACAGAACAATAAACAAAATGTCATAAAACAAAAAAAATAATTCTTTTATTAATCTTTTCATGTTAAAAATTTTACCTATTTGGCACGGGGATGAGTTTTTTGATATATTTTTTTAAGCGAATCCAAGCTAACATGAGTATAAATTTGAGTAGTTGAAATACTAGAATGACCTAATAATTCCTGCAAACTCCTGAGATCAGCTCCGTGATTGAGGAGATGGGTCGCAAAGGAATGACGAAATACATGCGGTGATACATCTAGGGAAAGAGCTGCATTTTTAATATACTTTGAAATAATTGTTCTCACCCCTCGATCTCCCAATGGCTTAGTATTTTTATTTAAGAATAAAGCTTTTTGCTCATCGTTGCGGTTTAACAAATATTGCCGGATACTTTCAATCGCAGGCTCTCCTAGAGGCAATAGCCTTTCTTTCCTCCCTTTTCCTCTAACCTTGACCACTCCGCCGATTAAATCTAGATCATCCAATTTTGTCGAAACCATTTCAGAAACCCTAGCTCCTGTTGAATAAAGAAACTCTAAAATAGCTTTATCGCGCAATCCTAATAATTTAGTTTGATCCGGCAATTCTAAAATCCTTTTTACCTGGCCTTCAGTAAGAAATTTAGGTAGCGGCTTATCGAGGCGAGGATAGATCAAAGAAGAAGCAGGATTACTTTTTAATATTTTTTCTCTTAATAAAAATTTAAAAAAACTTTTTAAGGTTGATATTTTTCTTGATACCGTACGTTTGTTTAACTTTTTCTTATTCAGAAAACTTAAAAATTTTCGTAAAATAAAATAATCAATATCTTTAATGTCTTTTTGATCATTATCATTGAGAAATTTTTTAAATTCCTCTAAATCCCTCCGGTAGTTATTACAGGTATGGGGAGAGTAATTCTTTTCCATTTCAATATAATTTAAAAATTTATCTGTATAATAAGAATAAGGTACCATTTTTATACTGTAAGGCTTACGAAATAACCAATAATCAAGATACAAGACACAAACAAATTCCAATATTCAATAATCAATCACCAAATACCATGAGTTTTATTTTTCCTATATTGTTTGATTATTGTTTCTTATTTGGTTATTTGAATTTGGTTATTGTATCTTGTTTGGTTATTGTTTCTTGCATCTTGTATCTTCCCCTTCTCCAGATTCTTCCTTTAGTTGGTCGAGATTACGGATAGTATAGCGGCAATCAGGGAAATTAGTGCAGCCGTAAAAATCCTGTCCGCGTCGATTCCGGCGATGAAGAATCTCACCCTTCTTACACTCAGGACATTTTATCCCGGTAGTTATGCTTTCTGCATATTTACAATTGGGAAAATGTTCGCAACTTAAAAACTTACCTTTTCTTGACCATTTTATAATTAATCTTCCCCCGCAACGGGGACAATTTTTATTTGAATAAATTATTTCTTTTTTAATATTTTTAGATATCTTTTCCACTTGTTTTTGGAATTCAGGATAAAAATCTTTCAAGATTTGATTCCAAACTATCCGGCCTTCTTCTACCATATCCAGCTTTTTTTCCATATCTGCAGTAAAACCATCATCTATAATTTTTTTAAAATGTTTCACTAAGAAATCATTGACTTTAATCCCTAAATCAGTAGGGCAAAGATAACTTTTTTCTCGCCGTACATAATTTCTGCGTAATAACGTAAATATAGTAGGGGCATACGTAGATGGCCTGCCAATCCCTTTTTCCTCTAATATTTTTATCAAAGAAGCGTCATTATAACGCGCGGCCGGTTTAGCAGAGTGTTTTTTCACTTCTAACTTTTTTAATTTAAGTTGATCGCCTTGAGAAAATTTCGGTAGAGACGGCTCTGATTTTTCCGGATAAACTTTTAAAAAACCGGGAAAAATTAATTTTCTATCTTCCGCAATAAAAAGAACCTGATCGGCTTTAATTTCTATCTTTTTATTTTCAAAAACTGCTTCCCCCATAAATGAAGCGGTAAACCTGCACCAAATCAGTTCATAAAGCCTCGCTTGATCTTTAGTAAGATATTCTGAAATCTGATCTGGCCTTATCCTTAAATCAGTTGGCCGTATCGCCTCATGTGCCAACTGTGCTCCTTTTTTATTTTTGCGCTTATATACTTTTTTTGATAAATAATCTTTACCAAACTCATTTTTTATAAAATTACCAGCTAAATCTTTAGCTTTTTGGCTGACAGCAAATGAATCTGTGCGCATATAAGTTATCAGGCCCGTATTTTTACCTTGAAAAACTACGCCTTCATATAATTGCTGAGCAATTACCATCGTCTTTTGTGCAGAAAAGTGCAACTTATTAAATGCTTCTTGCTGCAAAGACGAAGTTATGTGCGGCGGATTTGGCTTACGCTTGCTTTTTTTCTTTAGTATTTTAGTAACAAAAAATTGTTTATCTTTTAATTCCTCTTTGCATTTATCCGCCTCTTGCCCATTTTTAAAAATTCCCTTTTTTTGATGATATTTTTTCAATTTAGCTTCAAAGTCAAATTGATTATAATTAAAAATTGCCTCGAGACTATAGGTGATTTCCGGGATAAATTTTTCAATTTCTCTTTCCCTGGCAACAATAAACCGCAGGGCAACAGATTGAACCCGGCCCGCAGAAAGGCCACGTACAATTTTTTTCCACAGAAGAGGCGAAAGCCGATAACCTACTACCCGATCTAAAACCCTTCTTGCCATTTGAGCATCAACCTTCCTAGAATCAAGTTCGCCGGGATTAGCTAAAGCTTCTTCGATAGCATCTTTAGTTATTTCATGAAAAATTATCCGATAAAATTTCTTACCTTTTTTATTTAACTTATTCTTAATGTGCCAGCTAATAGCTTCTCCTTCTCGGTCCGGATCAGTAGCTAGATAAATAGCTTTTTTATTCTTAGCTTTTTTCTTTAGCTCAGCAATTATTTTTTTCTTTTCTTTTAAAGTTGTATACTTCGGCTCAAAATTTCCTTCCACATCTACTGCTAGCTTACTGGAAGGCAAATCAACTAAATGCCCTTTTGAAGATACCACTTCGTAGTCTCTGCCTAAAAAAGACGAAAGAGTCCTGGCTTTTGTCGGAGATTCTACAATAATTAGATAATTACTCATCTACTGCCTCTATTATTTGTAAAAATTATTCACTCGAAATAACCAATAATCAAGATACAAGATGCAAACAAATTCCAATATTCAATAATCAATCATCAAATACCATGAGTTTTATTTTTCCTATATTGTTTGGTTATTGTTTCTTGTTTGGTTATTTGAATTTGGTTATTGTATCTTGTTTGATTATTGTTTCTTGTATCTTGTATCTTTCCTTAATTTCAACCATATCTTCAAAATTCAATTCTTCTAAAACATCTTCAATTGAATCTACTAATTTTGCCCCTTCTTTGATTAACGAATTTGGCCCTTTACCTTGAAAATCATTAATTCTTCCCGGCACTGCAAACACTTCTCGATTTTGACTTAGAGCATAATTAGCTGTAATTAAAGCCCCGCTTTTTTGCGCCGCTTCAACCACAATTACGCCTACAGACAATCCGCTAATTATTCTATTGCGACGAGGAAAATTACAAGCTAAAGGTTTTGTATCCAGAGGATACTCTGAAAGGAGAAGGCCTCTCTCAGCTATTTGTGTTGCTAATTCCTTATTCTGTCGTGGATAAATACAGTTCAATCCACTGCCTAAGATAGCGACCGTGGAGCCTTCGGCCTGCAACGCCCCTTGATGAGCTGCAGTGTCAATGCCCAAGGCCAATCCGGATACAACTGTTATTTTTAAGCTAGATAATTTATAGGAAAAATTATAAGCTGTTTCTTTTCCATAACGGGTAGGGGTTCGGGTGCCAACTACTGCTATTAACGGCCGTTCTAACAAATTCAAATCTCCTTTTGCATACAATACCAAGGGAGGATGACTGATCTGCTTTAGCAGATAAGGATAGGCGGCATCAAAAAGATCAATTACCTTTACGTTATTCTTTTCTATTTCTTTTAATTCATTGTTGAGTATTTTTGAATTCCGCAAAGATAATATTTTTTCACAATCTTTACTATTCAAAAAAGGTAAGGCCGAAAGTTCAAAATCTTTTAGTTTAAAGATCTGATCAATATCAAAAATATTTTCAATTATTTTGTGAAGCAAAGCCGGCCCAATCCCGGCAAGGTTTAATAATATAGATCCTTTTTTAGCCATTTCCTAACAACCTTAAGATACGTTCGGCAACTTCTTGCGCAGAATAATTATCAGTATCTACTCTAGTCCCGGCATTCTGATAAAAATCTTTTCTCTTACTAAGCAATTGCTGGATTATTGATAAAGAATCTTCTCCATTTAAAAGAGGCCTTTGTTTTGTGTGTTTTACTCTTCTCTGTATCACCTCTGGCGATGCAAAGAGAGAGAACACTTGGCCTGTATTGTTTAATACTTTTAGATTTTCTTGATCACAGACTAAACCACCACCGCAGCTTACTACTAAATCAAACTGAGCAGATAACTTGTTGAGCAAATCTTTTTCTAGTTTTCTAAAATACTCTTCTCCCTCTTTGGCAAAAATATCTGTAATTTTTTTTCCTTGTTGCTCTTCAATAACCTGATCCATTTCCACAAATTTTTTTGATAACTTATTTGCTAAAATTTTTCCTACAGTAGTTTTACCTGCACCCATAAAGCCCACTAAATATACGTTCTTCATAATATTAATAACTCAAATTAATCTATGTCACAAGTCAAAAGTCACAGGTCACATGTTAAACTTACAACTTGTGACCTGCAACGTGTGACTTTTTACCCCTGTAAATTATGCATGAATTATTTAGCGTATTTTTTGATCAAATTCAAAGCAATTATATCCTTCTGAATTTGGTTTGTCCCCTCATATATTTGTGTAATTTTGGCATCCCGCATGAATTTTTCTACCGGATACTCTTTCATGTAGCCATAACCGCCATAGATTTGAACTGCATCGGTTGTAACTTCCATCGCAACGTCTGAAGCAAAAAGTTTAGCAGCTGCAGAAGCGCCTCCTACCGATTTTAAACCTCTGTCTACCATTGAAGCCGTAGCGTAAACAAGGCTTCTTGCCGCTTCAACTTTGGTAGCCATATCTGCCAGCATCCATTGGATACCTTGAAAAGATGTAATTGGTTTTCCAAATTGAACCCGTTGGTGAGCATATTTAGTTGCAGCCTCAAGCGCTCCTTGAGCAATACCTACCGCTTGAGCTGCAACGCCCGGCCTTGATTGATCAAAAGTTTTCATTGTCGCAATAAATCCAATACCTTCTTTTTGGCCTAGGAGATTTGCAGCAGGCACTCTGGCATCTTCAAAGATTAATTCGCTGGTAGAAGAGGCTCGAATACCAAGTTTTTCTTCTTTTTTACCAAAACTAAAACCTTCTGTCCCTTTTTCCACGATAAAGGCAGACATCCCGCGCGCCCCTCTTTTTTTATTAGTTGCCGCGATAACTACATAAGTCTCAGCATCGCCGCCGTTGGTAATAAAATGCTTTGTGCCGTTTAAAACATAATGATCTCCATCAAGTTTGGCAGTCGTTTTAACGGCTGACGCGTCTGAGCCTGCTTCCGGTTCAGTTAAAGCAAAGGCCGCTATTTTCTGGCCGGATGCAATATCCGGTAAATATTTTTTCTTTTGCTCTTCTGTACCAAACAAAAGAATGGGAAACATGCCCAAAAAAGATGCAGCATAAGAAGATGCTACACCACCATCAACACGTGAAATTTCTTCAGTAGCAATACATAAATCCATAAGCTTTGTCCCCATCCCTCCATATTGGGAAGGGATGCATAACGAAAATAAATCTGATTGACCTAAGATTTTCATGATTTCAGTAGGAAATTCTTCTTTTTCGTCCAGCTCGCGAGAAAAAGGTTTAATTTTTTCTTCTGCAATTTGACGTACTAAGTCGCGCAGCATTTTTTGCTCTTCAGTTAAGTTGTGATCTACAAGAAACATAACTCCCTCCTTCATTGGTTAATCGTATTGTTAAAAGTTTTCTAACAATAGTGTTAAATAATTTTTATTCCTTGTCCGTCATAGAGATTGCTTCGTCGCCGCCTTCGGCGGCTCCTCGCAATGACGCCCTGTTATCATTGCGAGGCTTTGACAACCGAGCTGTTTAAACGGCTTGTTTGTCAAGGCCGAAGCAATCTCAAAAATCATAAATCAATAATTACGGCTTCTTCTCTGCAATCGGGAAAATAACTGCAATTAAGGCATTCTGTCCAAATTTTATGAGGTAAGTCATTTTTATCTATTAACTTAAACCCCATTTTTGTAAAAAATTCCTTTGAAAAAGTTAAAGCAAATACTTGAGAAATCCCCAAATTTTTAGCTTCTTCTAAAGCTTTTTCCACCAATGTTTTACCAATATTTTTTTTTCGAAAATTTTTATCGACAACTAATGATTTCAATTCCGCTAAAGATTGCCAGCCCACTACATGCAGGCCGCAGCAACCTATTATCTGTTCATCTTCAAAGTAAGCCCAAAAATCTCGCAAATTATTATAGATATAATTTAAAGAGCGCTCGAGAAGCTGATTCTTGCCGGCAGCAAGATTTATCAGCTGCTGAATTTTTTTAGCTTCATTTAATTGTATTTTTCTAATCATTTTAAGGATAATTTTAGCCTCAAATCAAAGCCCTGTCAAATATTTTTAAGATACTGAAAGCCAATAGATAAAGAAAATCCGGATTATATATTATGGAGGGTTTTTTGTAGTGAAATATTAATTTTATGAAGTAGTTTTCTTTGATTTGCTGGTATTTTTTTAACTATAATTTTATTTACCCCGCCTCTATCAATTACAGAAGGCAGGCCCAAACAAATATTTTTTAAGCCGTATTGGCCTTGAAGCAAAACAGAAACTGGAATTATTTGCTTTTTATCGTAACTAATAGCTTCTATTAATTTACAACACGCTAAAGAAGGCCCAAAAACAGCACTTTTGTTTTTAAAAAGCTTAACGATTTTAGCTCCTCTCAATTTCACTTGATTAATTGCCTTTTTAATTATCTCTTTTTTATTACAAGCATTATCTTTGCTAAAATTAACCAACATATTTTTACTATGCGGCCCAAAAACAAAAGAGTTTTGACTCCCGGTTGAAATTTTAGTATGTTCAAACAAGATATTCAGCAACCGGCTGGTATCTAAAGATGAGCCCATCCCGATTACTCTTTTCGGCGAAAATTTTGTTTTTTTGAGTAAAATATAAGTTATTATATCCAAGGGGTTAGTTATAGCTATCACAATACTGTTGGGGCTATACTTCTTTATTTTTCCGGCAGCACTTTTTGCAATTTCTGCATTCATGCGCAATAAATCAAGGCGAGTCATGCCCTGACGCCGGGCGATCCCCGCTGAAAACACAACAATATCAGAATCTTTAGTTGCAGAATAATTTTTAGTTCCTATCACTTCGGTTGAAAAATCTAAAATACCACGGGTATCCTCTAGATCACAAGCAACTGCTTTAGCCTGATCTTGATTTATGTCTAATAGAACAAGCTTCTTAATTGGTAAATTATTTAAAATATTAAAGGCTAAATTAGAACCTACTCCTCCAGCTCCAATAATTGATATTTTTTTTACCATCTTAAAGGTTTTTTATTTGTTTGACTACAGCCTCTGCAAACTCTTGGGTAGTAGCTGCATTAGGATCATTACGGTCAGGCATTAAATCATATGTTAAAACTTTAGCTTCTTTAAGTACTGCAGCAACTGCCTTTTCTAATTTTAATGCTTTTTCTGTTTCCCCTAAATATTTAATCATTAAAGCGGCTGATAGTATTGTAGCAGCAGGATTTACCTTATTTTTTCCGGCATGCCTGGGAGCACTCCCGTGGGTCGGCTCAAATACAGCAATATTTTGACCGATATTTGCCCCCGGCGCAAGGCCAAGGCCTCCCACTAATCCTGCTCCTAAGTCAGAAATGATATCTCCATAAAGATTGGGTAAAACTAACATGTCGAAATTTTCCGGTTTTTGAGTAAGCTGCATAGCTAAATTATCAACAATAACATCATTATACTCAATTTTACCTTCATATTTTTGCGCCACTTGATAAAAACTATCTAAAAAAAGGCCGTCAGTATATTTCATAATATTAGCTTTATGGATACAACTAATTTTTTTTCGGTTGTTTCTTAGAGCATACTCAAAAGCAAATTTAGTTATTCTTTCTGAAGCACTTCGTGAAATTGGCTTAATAGATATAGCGCTGCCGGGCCTAACTTTTTTTTCAGCTATTTTGTTAATGCTCTCAAGCAACTTATCTGTGCTTGAATCTTTTTCTTTAAATTCTACACCGGCATAAAGGTCTTCAGTATTTTCACGGGTAATTATTAAATCTATATCTTTATACAAAGCCTTAGGGCTATTAAAAGATTTTATGGGACGAAGACATACATATAGATCAAAAAACTGTCTTATAGCAACATTAATCGAACGAAAACCACTCCCTACCGGTGTTGTGATCGGCCCCTTTAAAGCTATTTTATTACTTTTAATTGAATCAATAGTATCTTTAGGTAATAACTCACCACCTTGATCCAGAGAAGTTTTACCCGCGATTTTTTCTTCCCATTTAATATCTAAACCAAGTGCATCCACACATGCCAAAGCTGCTTGAGTCACTTCCGGGCCAATACCGTCGCCGGGGATAAGTGTAACTTTATAACTCATATCAAAATATAAACGTTATCTCCAACTTAAATTTCTAATTACTCTAATTGCCCTAATTTCTAAACAATTTAGACATTGACTCATTAATCATTGGAATTTGATTAGATCAATTAGAAATTAGATAATTAGTTATTTTATCTTGAATCCCTTATGTTTTTTTAAGTAATTAAAAATACCGCCGGCTTTTATCAGTTCCCTTTGGAAAGTACCCCAGGGATTAAAATTACCAATTACTTTATTGTTTTGTTTGATTATGCCTTTATCTAATTCTATACTTATATTATCAGCTTCTTTGATTGAACTGGTATCAGCTTCAATTAAAACAAGTCCAATGTTAAATGCATTACGATAAAAAATACGGGCAAAATTTTTCGCAACAACTGCTAAGACACCTGCTTCTTTAATAACCCAAGGGGCCTGTTCGCGCGATGAACCCATCCCAAAATTATCACCGGCCGCAATTATTGATTTATTTGGTACTAACTGATTATAAAAATTGGGCCGAATATCTTCAAAAAAATAATGAGCCAATTCTTTCATGTCAGTTATAGAAAATTTATAACGGCCGGAAATTATCCAATCAGTATTAATATTATCGCCAAATTTAAAAACTTTACCTCTTAAAATCATACTTATAAACTATTGAATTCTGCTAAATTTTTTACCTTTCGCAGAGCTGTTTCTTTTGCAATCAAACCTTTTTTATAAAAAGTTTTCAAACATTTATCCATGGTGTACATCCCGTGTTGGCCGCCCATTTGAATTAAAGAAGGGATTTGAGCAATATCATTTTCTCTAATTAGATTCCTAATCCCGGGAGTCGAAATCATGACTTCTGTCCCCAAGATTCTCCCTTTACCTTCGGCTTTATGCAGCAAAACTTGAGAGATAACCGCTTGCAAGCATTCAGCAAGCTGGACTGTAACCTGCCTTTGTTGATGCGGGGGAAAAACATCAATAATTCTTTGAATAGTTTGAGGCGCATCCGGCGTATGCAGTGTAGCCAGCACAAGGTGGCCGGTTTCAGCAGCAGTTAAGGCTGTGGCAATAGTTTCTAAATCCCTCATTTCTCCTACCACAATAACATCAGGATCTTGCCGAAGAACTCTTTTTAATGCTTCCGGAAAAGAATGTGTATCAGAAAAAATTTCTCTTTGCTTAATAATACACTTTTTATTTTCATAAACAAATTCTATTGGATCTTCAATAGACACAACCAATTCCTTTCTGTTTTTGTTAATGAAATCAACCATTGCTGCCAGGCTCGTACTCTTACCTGTACCGGTTGGGCCGGTAAGTAAAATTAAGCCATTTGGCTTCTTTATTAAATCAAAAACAATCTGAGGCAAACCTAAAGATTCAATAGAAGGAATTTTTTGAGGGACCCTTCTTAATGCTGCTTCCACGTTACCCCGCTGATAATGAACATTTATTCGATAACGGTCCATATCCGGCAAAGTAAAAGAAAAATCTAATTCTCTATCTTTTTCAAAAGCAGCTTTCCGTTCATCGTTAAGCATGCTATAGATTAAAGCCTTGGAAGTTTCTTCGCTCAACGGTTCTAAATCAGTAGTAATCAATTCACCGTCTATTCGTAAAATCGGAGGCAAACCTACTGTAAAATGAATGTCACTAGCGCCTTTACTTTCTGCTAATTTCAAAATATCATTAATCCGCATTATAACCTCCACATTTAAGATAATATTTTTCGTGGATCACAAATTTTACCTTTAATCGCTGATGCTACAACCGTAGCAGGAGATCCTAGGTAAATAAAGGCTTTGGGATTACCCATCCTGCCTTTAAAATTACGATTAGCTGTTGAAATTGCAACTTCGCCATCAGCCAATACTCCTTGATGAGTTCCTACGCAAGGCCCGCACCCTATCGGCAAAACAATCCCGCCCGCTTCAGAAAACTTATGGATATATCCTTTTTTTAACGCTTCTTGAAAAATATTGCGAGAAGCCGGCGCAACTAAAAATTTAACCCTAGGGTGTACTTTGTTTCCGGCTAACATTTCTGCAGCTATTTTTAAATCTTCAATGCGGCCGTTGGTGCAAGTGCCTAAAAAAGCCTGATCAATTTCAGTTCCTTCCATTTTTTCAACAGGAGCACCATTATCTACATTATGAGGGCAAGCCAAATAAGGTGATAGATTTGTGACATCAATTTCAATAATTTTTTCATAATTACAATTTTTATCAGGAAAATTTTTTTTGTATTTATTAACGCCAATTTTTTTTAAATAATTCTCGCATTTTTGGTCAACATTCATCAATCCGCATTTAGCTCCAAACTCAATAGTCATATTGGTAATGGTAAAACGAGCATCCATTGATAGCTTATCAACCACTTCACCCGAAAATTCAACGGATTTATAAGTAGCTCCGTTTGATCCTAATTTATGTATTATATAAAGAATAATATCTTTGCTATAGACACCAAAAGGAATTTTCCCTTTGATAATAATCTTATAAGTTTGAGGAACTTTAAACCAATTCTTCCCGGTAGAAAGCGTAACCGCTAAATCAGTAGAACCAACCCCCATCGCTAAAGTTCCTAAAGCTCCTGCGGTAGAAGTATGGGAATCTGCGCCTAGAATAAGCTTACCGGGGATGGCAAAACCTTCTTCGATAATTAATTGGTGGGATATTCCACAACCAACATCATAAAGAAGGCTCTTATTTCTTTGCTGGAATTCACGCATGGAAGAATGAACCTGTGAAACTCCCAGGTTCGGAGACGGACTGCTATGATCTATGAACATCGCAAATCTCTTCGGCTTTAAAATACTTCTTTTTGATTTTCGTAAACTGTCTAATACTAAAGAAGATGTCCCATCTTGAGAAAAACAAAAATCAACTTCACAAACTGCAACATCTCCAGCTTGAAGTTTTTTTTTGGCATGATTTGAGAATATCTTTTCGACAATGGTTTGAGCCATAAGTAAAATAAATCCGAATATCGAAATCCGAATGTTCGAAACAAATTAAACCTTAATATTTTGAAAATTATTTCGTATTTCGAATTTCGTGCTTCGTATTTAAAGTTTCTTAATAAAATTATTGATTCTGTCTATCCCTTTCTTGATTTGTTCGGAACTAGTCGAAAAACTAATCCTAATAAAACCTTCTTTCCCGAATGCACTAGCCGGGATGCAGGAAACTAAATGTTGATCTAACAAACGAGAACAAAACTCCAAAGAATTTAAACCGGTTTCCCGGATATCACAAAACATATAAAAAGTTCCTTCAGATTTAAATGGTTTTATTTTAGCAATTTTAGTTAAACCTTCAAAAAGTAAATCTCTTCTTTTTTCAAATTTAATGCTTACTTGCTCCTGCCAACTTTCATTTTCTAAAGCAGCTAAAGCTGCTGCTTGTGAGATAGAACAAGGGCAAGATGTAGTGTGGCCGACAATTTTTGCAGTTTCCTTTATGAATTTTTCATTTGCCGCTAAATAACCAACCCGCCAACCAGTCATTGAAAAACTTTTAGAAAATCCACCAATGGTTATGGTCTGGTTTTCCATTGAATCTAATGAAGCAAAACTGGTATGGTTTCTATTATCATAGATTAAAGCTTCATAAATCTCATCACTTATAATTTGGATATTCGTATCCTTTATGACAGTTGCAATTTTTGTAAGCTCTTCTTTGCTGTAGGTTACACCGGTAGGGTTATTAGGGTAATTAAAAATTAAAGCTTTTGTTTTACCGGTTATAGATCTTTTTAAAATTTCCGGAGTTAACTTAAAATTGTTTTCTTCCTGTAGTTCAACTAATTTCGGTTTAGCAAGGCTAAGTTTAACCATTTCCGGATAACTCACCCAATAAGGTGAAGGGATCAAAATTTCATCTTCCCGGACAGCTAAAGATATCAAAGCTATAAAAATTGCATACTTTGCTCCGGTTGTAACAATAATATTATCTTTATTAATTTCAATCTTATTTTTATTCTTTAAACTTTTAGCGATTGCTTCTCTGAGCCGAATATCTCCGGCAGAAGGCGTATACTTGGTAAATCCCTGGTCGATCGCAACTTTTGCAGCAGATTTTATAAAATCGGGAGTGTCAAAGTCAGGCTCACCCGCGGCAAAATTGATAACGTCTTTACCTTCTTTTTTGAGCTGTTTAGTTGAAGCGGTTATCTTTAAAGTAGCAGATTTCGTTAAAGATAATACTTGTGGGTTGATAAGCATATAGTTTTAAGTTTTTTTGCCTTTTTTAAACATCTTTTTTAAACCGGAAAAACCTTTCTTTTTTATTGATTCATCTTTTTCTTCTTTTTTACTAACCTTTTTAGTTGCAGTTGGCTTTGCTGTACTATCCTTTGTTTTGCCTTTACTGCTCTTTTTTAAGGAAACCTTGGTTAATTCTATTTGTGATAGCTGGGCACCGTCGCTCTTGCGAAAACCGCGATTATAAATACGGCAATAACCCCCCTGGCCATCACTAAATCTAGGTTCAATTTCAGCAAAGAGCTTTTTTACTAAAGAGTGGTCGCCAATTTTGTCAAAAGCTTGCCGTCTTGCCGCAAGCGTATCTTTTTTTGCCAAGGTAATCATTTTGTCGATATGAATTTTTATCATT
This sequence comes from uncultured Planctomycetia bacterium, assembly GCA_964605645.1. Classification (GTDB taxonomy): domain Bacteria; phylum Omnitrophota; class Gorgyraeia; order Duberdicusellales; family 4484-171; genus PXAH01. The sequence goes on along the minus strand of CAZSDJ010000011.1, from coordinate 12,019 downwards.
TTAGCCTTAGGGGTAGTTGTTTTGATCCGCTCGCTAATAATCACCGATTTAAGCAATGATTTAACCAATGCTTTTCTTTGTGCTCTGGATCGAGACAATTTATTTCCTTTTTTTCTGTGACGCATAATTATACCTTTTTCATTTTTTCTTCATCAATATTCATTCCAAAGGAAAGCCCCATTGTTTTCAAGAGAGCTCCTACTTCATCTAATGATTTTTTACCAAAATTTCGATAATTTAAAATTTCCGGCTCAGTTTTAGTAACTAGCTCTGCTAAAGTCTTAATCTCGGCTTCCCGCAGGCAATTTGCGCTTCTCACTGAAAGTTCTAATTCAGAAACCGGTAGTTTAAGTTTTTCGTAAAGCGATATCTCCTCCGGAGTAAGTTCTTCATAATCTTCTTCCGGTAATTCTCCTAAAGTAAAGAAAAGTTCAAGATGTTTACTCAAAACTTTAGAAGCATAAATTAAAGCTTCTTTTGGTTCGATGCTTGCATCTGTGAAAATTTCTAATATTAATTTATCGTAATCAGTTCTTTTTCCCACGCGAGTATTTTCAACTTTAAAAGCTACTCTTTTAACGGGAGTAAAAATAGAATCAATGGGGATAACTCCAATAGGCATCTCTTCTCGTTTATTAGCTTCAGCGGGAACAAAGCCACGGCCTCTGCCGACTTCCATTTCAATATTGAGTTTTTTACCCGGATCAGTAATTGTAGCTATCCGATGATCCGGATTAACAATTTCGATTGTCTCATCGGTAACAATATCACGAGCTTTTATTTCTTTTTCACCTTCTGCTTTTATATAAATTTTTTTAGGTGATCGAGAATAAGCACGTAAAGTGAGTCCTTTTACATTTAAAATAATTTCCGGTAAATCTTCTAAAACTCCTTCAATTGGAGAAAATTCATGCTGGGCTTCTTCAATTTTAAGAGATGTAACTGCAGAACCTTCAATAGATGAAAGAAGAACCCGTCGTAGGGAATTACCTAAAGTTACCCCATAACCTCTTTCCAAAGGATCTGCTGTAAATTTGCCATAGGTTGGACTGTAACTATCTTGGTCAACAGTTACTCTTTTTGGAAATTGAAAATCTCTCCAACTTATCCCCATAATTTTTTTCCTCCTCTAAATTTATTATTTTGAATAAAGCTCAACAATTAGCTGCTCTTGTATCGGAATAGTAATATCTTCTTTTGTCGGCAATCTTTTTACTGTAATTTTATGATTTTGATTATCTACACTAAGCCACTCCGGTACACTTTTTTCTTTTTCACTTATTTGAATATTTTCTTTAATTAAATTTTTTATCCCTTCATCAATTTCAAATTTAATCACCTCATCTTTTTTAACAATATAAGACGGTATGTCAACTCTTCGATTATCAATAAAAACAAATCCATGACGAACAAGCTGACGAGCCTGAGACCGCGACAAAGCAAAAAGTGACCTAAAAACTATATTATCTAACCTTCTTTCCAGTTGCTGAATTAAAATTTGGCCTGTCGCACCTTCCGACTTATGAGCAATCTCGAAAAATCTTCTAAATTGACGCTCTAATAATCCATAAATATTTTTTGCCTTTTGCTTTTCTCTCAATTGCAGGGCATAATAAGAAGGTTTTGATCTCTGCCTTCTTTGCATCCCGGGAGGAATCGGCCTTTTCGCTACACCACACTTCTCAGTCAAACACCTAATCCCTTTTAAAAATAACTTCATCCCCGCCCTGCGGCATAATTTACATTTTGGTCTTAAATCTCTCGCCATATGATATCTCCTTCTTATACTCGTCTTTTCTTTTTTAATCTACAGCCATTGTGAGGTGCCGGACTGGCTACCTTCACTCTTTTTACATTTAAACCGGCAGCTGAAAGCGCTCTGATTGCTGCTTCCCGGCCGGGGCCAGGCCCCTTAATCATAACATCAACTTCTCTTAACCCCATTGATTTCGTAGTTTTAGCAACTTCAAGAGAAGCTATCTGTGCAGCATAAGGGGTAGATTTTCTCGCACCCTTGAAACCAACTCCACCAGCTGACTTCCAAGCTAAAACATTACCATTTAAATCAGTTATTGATATAATCGTATTATTAAAAGTAGCCTTAACGGTAGCTATCCCTGCCGCAGACTGAAGTACAATCTTCTTCTTTTTTCTTTCTTTTCTTTTTGGTTTTTTAGCCATGCAACTCCTTTAATGAAACTTGTCCTTGACAATTAACCTTTTAGAAAATACATCTGTCAAGGGCTTAGTTGAATTAAATTCTTAACATCTTTGATGTCAAGAATCACAGTTAATTATCGTTTTTTCCCGCCCACTCTCGATTTCGGGCCCTTTTTAGTCCGGGCATTACAGCGAGTCCGCTGCCCGCGCACCGGCAGCCCTTTTTTATGCCGCATCCCTCGATAAGCTTTAATTTCAATCAACCGGCGAATATCCTGAGAAACTTGCCTTCTCAATTCACCTTCTACTGTATAATTAGACTGAATATATCTGGCAAGTTTTGAAGCCTCATCTTCTTTTAAATCTCCGGCTTTTCTTTCCGGATCAATCCCTGTATTATCAAGAATTTCATCAGCCTTTTTGGGCCCTACTCCATATATATAACGTAAAGAAATTTTTATTTTTTTATCTTTTGGGATATCTACCCCTAAAATTCTTGGCATCTCAGTTCAACCTCCTAATTAATTACGACAAATTCTAATATCGAAATTCGAAACAAATCCTAATATCTACATTCAAATATTCTAAACCTTATTGTTTTGAATTTTGGTAATTTAATATTGTTTAGAATTTCGGATTTCGTATTTCGGATTTTATTTTTTATCCTTGCCTCTGTTTATGCTTAGGATCTTTACAAATCACCCTCACGACCCCTTTTCTCTTTATTAATTTACATTTATTGCAAACTCTTTTTACTGAACTTTTAACCTTCATCTCTTAATTCCTATGTTTTTTTTGCTAACATTATTCAATTATTATTTGATAAATTATATCTGCTTTTCAAAGTAATAATGGGCCCAATATTATAATTTTTGTTAAACTTTGCTTCGCAAAGATTGGGCACATCTCTTAATCTCCGTATTTTTTTTGACAATATTGCTATTTAAAATTATCAATGGAACAATTGTCTATAATATTAATCTAATATTGCTTTTCTATCTTTTAATTTTTCTTTTATTTCTTCCAATACCTTTTCTTTGGCTTTGTTGCCATCAACCGATATAAATACACCTTTTTCTTTATAAAAATCGAAAATTTCTTTGCTATTTTCCAAAAATAAATCCCATCTTTTTTTAATAGCATCGGGGTTGTCATCATCTCTTTTTCTTTTAGCAAGCCTGTCAACTATCGTTTCTCTACTGACATCCAGATAAATAAAAGCATCTATCGAACTGTTTCTTTTTTCTAAAATATCATCTAACGTTTTTGCTTGCTGGCCATTACGTGGGTATCCGTCAAGGATAAAATTATCCTCTGCTAAATTTGCAGCTATCACATCCTTTACTGTATCATCAGGTACAAGTTCTCCTTTATCCATATATTGCTTAACTTCTTTACCCAGGCTTGATCTTTTTTTAACTTCTTCACGCAAGATATCTCCCAAAGATATTTTTTCTAAATTAAATTCTTTAGTTATCATATCAGCTTGAGTGCCTTTACCCGAACCGGGTGCTCCAAAAAGTATAATTCTCATTTTATCCCCATATTTTTTTTCAGTGTTTCTTCTTCATTCTCTGTTTCTGTGGTTACTTTCTCCCCTTTAAAGGACTCCCCTTTATAAAACCATCATAATGACGTGTCATTAATTGCCCTTCAATCTGTTTCATCGTATCCAGTATAACCGCTACCATAATTAAAAGAGTCGTGCCGCCAAAGAGTGAAGCTAATTGATAAGATGGTACGCGGAAAATTTCCATGATAATATTTGGAAAAATTGCAATAGCACTAATATAAATGGCACCGACAAACACAATTCGAGTTGCAACGTAATCCAGGTAATTGGCAGTGGGGCGCCCCGGCCTTACCCCCGGTACAAAACCACCATACCGTTTTAAATTGTTTGCAATTTCTAAAGGATGAAAGACCATCGCTGTATAAAAATACATAAAAAATACAATAAGCCCGACTAAAATTACATTATACCAAAGGCCTCTTTGCTGAATAATAGTTTGTAAAAATTGAACAAACTTAATATTTTGCGGCAAAAACATCGTTAAAGTTGCCGGAAACGAAATTACAGCCGATGCAAAAATAATCGCAATAACTCCGGCCATATCTACTTTTATCGGCAAATAGGTGCTTTGACCGCCATACATCTTGCGGCCGACTACCCGCCTGCCATATTGAATGGGTATCCGCCGTTGTGCCTGAGTAAACAGAACAACTGCCCCAATCATAAATACCCAAACTGCAATTAATGCAATAACCACCGGTGTCGCTATCTGTTGATTAGCCGGATCCATCGGGGACCAGAGGCGCCAAAGTTGATTCACCGAAGCCGGGATGCGAGACATGATACTAGTTGTAATAATAATTGAAATTCCATTCCCCACGCCTCTCTCCTGGATCTGCTCACCGAGCCACATGATAAAAATAGTACCGCAAGCTAAAGTAACTACTGTTGTAAAAGTAAACAAAGGGCCCGGTTTAGGAACAATAAGATGCCCTCTAAAATTAGCTTTATCTGAAAGCCAAAGAGATAAAAAAATGCCTTGGACACAACATAAAACTAAAGTCAAATAGCGGGTATACTGATTGATTTTTTCATACCCTGCTTTGCCTTCTTTGGCAATCTTCTCAAGAGCAGGAACCACATTCTGCAACAACTGCATAATAATGGAAGCTGAAATATAAGGCATTACCCCCAGAGCAAAAATACTTAACTTAGTTAAAGCACCCCCGGTAAATAAATTCAACATCCCAAAAATAGTTTGCCCTTGGTTTTTAGTGACTTCGGCAAAAAATTGAGAAAGAGCGCCGGTATTGACCCCAGGAGTGGGGATAAAACATCCGGCCCGATAAACAATTAACAGTGAAAGAGTGATAAAAATTTTCTTTCTTAATCCGGGTACCTTAAAAATGTTCGCTACCGCTTTAAACACTCAAAGCCCCCGCCATTGGATTCAATAATCTCTTTTGCTTTTTTAGAAATTTTATCTGCCTTTATCAACGTTTTTAAATTAAATTTATCACTATTATTAGCTAAAATCTTAACTAATTTATTCTTATTCTCAATCAGGTTAAATTTCTCCATCAACACCGGAGTGATTTCAGCTTGATCTTTAATTTTCGCTTGAAGGTCCCCTAAATTTACTATTTGATATATTTTTGGATTACGTGCCGTAAATCCTCTTTTTGGTATTTGCCGCAAAAAAGGCAAATTACCACCACGAAAACCGGCATAAGGGGTCTTCTTCCCCTTCCTTTGGCCGGCCCCCTTGTGGCCGCGGCCAGCGGTTTTGCCCAATCCGGAACCAGTGCCCCGCCCACGCCTTTTTCCTTTTTTGTTTTTAGTTACTATTTTTACATCTGATAAATCCATAATTATTAACCTTTTAATTCTTTAAACGCCTCGAAAGTTGCTTTTACTACATTTACAGGATTTGTAGAATTACCAATATTCTTTGTCAAGATATCTTTTATCCCGGCACATTCACAAACTGCACGAATCGGGCCGCAAGCAATAACTCCTGTTCCCCGAGAAGCAGATTTAAAAAGTATTCTCATTGATCCGAATTTACCAATTACTTGATGGGGGATAGTTGCACCCTTGTGCTTGATTTGCATGGTATTCTTTTTAGCCTTATTAATGCCTTTTCTGATTGCACTAGCCACTTCATTAGCCTTGCCCACAGCAAAACCAGCTCGGTTTATGCCATCTCCAACCACAACCAGTGCCGAAAAAGAAAGATTTTTTCCACCCTTGGTGACCTTGGTAGTTCTATTTATAAATAAAACTTTTTCAATAAAAGCTTTTTCATCTGTCTTGCCTTTAACCGAATTCTTCTGCATTAAAATTTTAACCCTCCTTCTCTTGCCCCATCCGCTAAACTTTTTATTCGTCCGTGAAATTTATATCCGCCACGATCAAAACAAACAGTATCAATCTTTTTAGATTTTGCGGCCACTGCAATAAGCTTTCCGATTTGCTTTGCACCTTCTTTGTCTGCAGGCTTTATATCTTGCGCCTTAAATTGCTTAGATAAAGTGGATAAACCGGTAATAACTTTTTGGTTCTGGTCGTCTACTAATTGAACATAAATATGTTTATGGCTGCGAAAAACCACCAACCGCGGCCTAGCTGAAGTGCCTTGGGCTTTCCTTACTATTCTTTTGTGCCGATAAGCTCTTGCTTGTTTTTTCATCCTTTAATCACCTTATTTAGCTAACGCTTTTCCAATTTTTTTCCGTACTTCCTCGCCGAAATACCTAATCCCTTTACCCTTATATGGTTCCGGCGGATATATTTTTCTTATTTTTGCTGCAAATTGGCCTACTTTTTGTTTGTCTATCCCCTCAATATCAATGCGAGTATTAGAAGGTGTCGAAACCTTTAACCCCTCTGGTGTCGGAATTTCAACTGGATGGGAAAAGCCAATATTTAGATCCAAGCTTTTACCTTTCATTTGTGCTTTATAACCAACTCCGATAATCTCAAGCTCTTTCTTGAACCCTTCTGTAACTCCTTTGATCAGATTAGCAACAATAGCTCTGGTGGTACCATGTAAGCTTTTTGCTATCTTCGTATCTTTATTTCTTTTTACAGATAAAGTATTATCTGTTAAATCTATCTGAATAAAATTACTAAAAGAAAAATTTAAGGTGCCTTTTGGCCCTTGCACACTAATATTTTTATCTTTTATTTCTACCTTTACTTCTTTTGGAACCGTTATTGGTTGTTTGCCGATACGAGACATTTTTCTCCTTATTTTACCAGATCATCCCCACAATTTCTCCACCCAAGCTTTCTTTTTTTGCGGCTTTACCGGTAAGTATCCCCTTCGATGTAGAAATTATTGCTAACCCATATCCTCCTAAAACTGAAGGAATTTCATCTTTTTTCTTATAAATACGCCGTGATGGACGTGAAACTCTTTTCAGCTGGCTGATCGAACTTTTTTTCCCATCATACTTAAGATATACTTTTATTTGTTTAAAACTCTTAGTTTCTGCTTCTTTAAAATTTACAATATATCCATTATCTTTTAAAATTTGGCATATTGTAGCTAATACATTTGAATAAGGGATAAATGCATCATCCTTATTTACTCTAGCCGCATTTCTTATTATTGTAAATGCATCTGCAATCAAATCAGTTCTACTCATTTTCCTTCCTTTTTTAAATTTACCAACTGGCTTTTTTTACCCCGGGGATCAAACCTTGCCAGGCTAATTCACGAAAACAAATACGACATAGTTCGAAGTCTCTAATGTAACCCCTTGGCCTTCCGCAACGCCTGCATCTATTTCTACAGCGAGTAGAGAACTTAGGGTTCTCTTTTTCCCTTAACCATTTTTGAATTTTTGACTTTTTCGCCATTATCTTCTCCTAAAAGGAAACCCAAATGCTTTCAATAAATCTTTTGCTTCCTTGTCCGATTTGGCAGTTGTCTGTATTGAAATGTTCATGCCTTGGGTTCGAGTTATTTTATCTAAATTAATTTCGGGAAATATCCCTTGTTCCACCAAACCAAAATTGTAATTTCCCGATCCATCAAAAGAATTAGCAGAAAGCCCTCTAAAATCACGAATTCGGGGGATAGCTGCTGAAATAAGACGATCAAAAAAATCATACATCATCGCCTTGCGTAAAGTTACACAACAACCGATAGCCACCCCTTCTCTCAACTTAAAGTTAGATATTGCCTTACGCGCCTTACAAATTTTTGGCTTTTGGCCGGTGATTGTGGCTAGTTGTTCAGAAACACTCTCCATTAATTTAGAATCTGATATTGCTTCTCCTACTCCCATGTTAACTACAATTTTAACCAAACGGGGAACAGAATAAATATTGCTGTGATTCTGCTTCTTTTTTAGTTCCGGCACGATTTGCTCCCTATAAGTTTGAAGCAATCTTGGTGTATATTCTTTTAAATTATTTTCTGACATTTCTTACAAACCCTTGCTTTACTCTTATCTTTAGCTATTTTTATTTTAGTTTTTACGCCTCGGTTACAACTGGAACAAAATAATTGCACGGTTGACAAATGTACCGGTAAAGGTATCTCGTCGAAACCGCCTTGTTCGGCTTCCGATTTACGTTTTTTATGCTTTTTAACTAAGTTAGCCCCTTCTACGACTACTCTATTTTTAGCAGCAAAAACTTTTAAAACCTTGCCTGCCTTGCCTTTACTTTTCCCGGAACTAATTATTACTTTGTCACCTTTTTTAATTTTTAAGCTCATCTTTTATCCTTATATTGCTTCCGGTGCTAATGATAAAATTTTACTAAATCGTCTTCTCAGCTCTCTTACTACCGGCCCGAAAACACGGGTAGCACGAGGATTATTTTGTTTATCAATCACCACACAAGCATTCTTATCAAATTTAATTACCAGGCCATCTTTTCTTTTAATCGGAAAATGAGTCCTCACTACTACTGCTCTTACTACTTCGCCTTTTTTAATTGGTGAATTAGGGATCGCTTCTTTTACGCTGCCGGTAATTACATCTCCTACCACCGCATAACGCTTAGCCTTACGGCCTAAAACACCGATAAAAGAAACTTTTTTCGCGCCGCTATTATCAGCTACATCTAATTTTGAGCGTAAAGATATCATTTTAAAACCTCAAGAATTCTAAAACGTTTATCTTTAGAAAAAGGGCGGCATTCCGTAATTTTTGCCCGATCGCCAACTTTAACTTTATTATCTTTATCATGAACTTTATATTTTTTACTAGTCATGATCAACTTATTGTAAACGCTATGCGGCAATTTTCTTCTCACTAAAACTACAGCAGTTTTATCCATTTTGTCCGATACTACGACGCCTTCTAATATTTTACCCAGTTTTTTTGCCACCTTCTCTCCTTTTTGCGCTAAGCACAGTATTGATACGGGCTATTTCTTTTTTAATGTTTTTGAATTGGTGTGGTTTCTCTAAACCGCTCTTTCTCTTAAATTGCAACTCCATAAGTTTTTTTTCACTTTCAATAAGCTTGCTCTTTAATTCTTTGTCAGAAAGTGATTTTAAATTCTTTATATCAGCCATAGTTATTAATGTTTCCTTGTCACAAACATCGTTTTAAATGGTAATTTGTAAGCAACTAACCGGAAAGACTCTCTGGCGTAATCTTCAGGGACACCACCAATTTCAAATATAATATTACCTCTGCGCACGACTCTCACCCAACCTTCTACGTCTCCTTTACCTTTCCCTTGCCTTGATTCGGCTGGTTTTTTTGTGATCGGCTTATCCGGAAAAACCCTAATCCAAAGTTTGCCGCCGCGGCGCAAGCGACGGGTAAGAATAACTCGCGTAGTTTCAATTTGAGTATTTTTCAGCCATGCTGATTCAAGTGCCTTGATACCGTATTCACCAAAAGAAACTTTCGAGCCGGCTACTGCCAACCCTTTTCTTTTGCCGCGATGTGCTTTCCTGTATTTTACTCTTTTTGGGATAAGCATTTTATTTGTGTTCCTCTTTTTTATTATCGATTAAATAATCGCCTAATTGTTTTTCACCTTTATAAACCCAAACTTTAACTCCAATAGTGCCGTAGGTAGTTTTAGCCCCTGTAAAGCCATAATCAATATCGGTCCTAAATGTATGAAGTGGGATTTTCCCATACTTATAGCTTTCAGAACGAGCCAGCTCTACTCCGCCTAGACGGCCCGAACACTGAACCTTCATCCCCTCGCCGCGAGAAGATTGTGCTTGCTGCAAAGCTTTTTTCATCGCCCTTCTAAACTTAACTCTTTTTATTAATTGGAATGCAATCAATTCTGCCACTAGTTGTGCTTCCAAGGCCTGATCGGCCACCTCTTCAACATCAATTATAATTTCCTTACCTGTTAAGTCAGTTAAATCTTTTTTAACGCGTTCAATATCTTGTCCGCGCCTACCAATTATTACACCTGGCCTTGATGTACGAACCTTGATCCTTATCCCCCCGGAAGAAACTCTTTCGATATCAATTGTTGCAATCGAACCCAGGGGATAACTTTTTTTTATTTTGTCACGAATTGCCAAGTCTTCTTCCAAAAAATCAGCATATTCACCCTTTTTCGGAGAAAACCACCTTGACAACCAACTTTTACCAAACCCAATTCTTAAAACATAAGGGTGAACTTTTTGACCCATTTTTTTTACTTCCTTTTAAATTACGTTTAAATTTTAAATTCGAATATCGAAATCCGAAACAAATCCGAAATTCTAATATTCAAATTTTCAAAACTTTTCCGATTTCTTTTATTCGAATTTTGATAATTTGAAAATTGTTTCGGACATTCGTATTTCGAATTTCGGATTTATCTTAGTTATTTCCTGTTTTTCCCATCTCCTGCATTATCTTTTGGTTAGAATCTAATTCAATCACTAAATGACTCATCCTCTTTCTAATCACAGCAGCCCTCCCGAAGGATTCGGCTCTATATCTTTTTAAAGCCGGCCCTTGGTTAGCTACAAGCCTTGATATAAACAAAGAATTTTCGTCATAACCTTTATTTTTTGCATCTGCTACTGCAGTTTTAATTAATTTTTTTAAAAATTTCGCTGCTTTTTTGTTCACGAACTCTAACTTCTCCATTGCCCGCTTTGCATTGATTCCTTTTACCAATTCAATTACCGGCCTTACCTTAGTCGGAGAAATTCTAATATATTTTGCTTCTGATCTGGTAATCATAATAATATTTACTTTTTAGCGATAGCTTTTTTAGCCTTTATTCCGCCGTGTTCCTTAAATTTTCTGGTAGGGACAAATTCTCCTAAGCGATGCCCTACCATACTTTCTGTAATAAAAACCGGAACATGTTTTTTACCATCATGTACAGCAAAAGTCAAGCCTACAAATTCAGGGATTATCATTGAGCTGCGAGACCAAGTCTTAATCGCTTTTCTGTCTCCAGCATTTTTTGCTCGCTCTACTTTTTTAAGCAGCTTCGCAAAGACATAAGGACCTTTTTTTAATGAACGACTCATTTTCTCGATCTTCTCCCGCCTTTAGTTCTTCTTTTAATAATATATTTATCGCTTTTTTTCTTCTTTCTTGTTTTTCCCCCTTTAGCAGGCTGCCCCCAGGGGCTTACCGGATGAGGATTACCTTGACCGGCCTTTCCTTCTCCGCCGCCATGAGGATGATCTACAGGATTCATCGCAACGCCTCTTACCTTGGGCCTCTTCCCGGCCCAGCGGTTTTTCCCTGCTTTTCCTTTGCTAAAAGAAGAATACTCTCCTAACCCAACTTGCCCTACACTTGCCCTACACTCTTCTTTAATTAAGCGAATTTCTCCAGATGCTAATCTAACTTGAGCCATCCCTTTTTCCTTAGCCATAAGTTGAGCCCAACTACCAGCGCTTCTTGCCAACACTGCTCCCTGGCCGGGATTAAGCTCTATATTGTGGATTAAGGTCCCCATTGGTGTATACTTGAGCTTCATACTATTGCCGGGTTGGATGCTGGTACGAGATTCAGAAGTACTGATAACTTTATCTTTCACATTTAATTTAGCCGGCCAAACGATATATCGCTTTTCTCCGTCCGGATACTTTACCAAGGCCAAACGAGCATTCCGATTGGGATCATATTCTATAGCTAAAACTTCTGCTTCCAGGTCAAACTTATCTCGTTTAAAATCAACAACTCTATACTTGCGTTTACAACCACCGCCCCTTCTGCGCATTGTAATTCGGCCTTGATTATTCCTGCCGCCGCTGCGTTTCTTAGCTTTAGTCAGTGACTTTTCCGGTTTTGATTTTGTAATTTCTGAAAAATCAGAATTTTTTCGATGCCGTAAGCCTGATGTTGTTGGTTTAAATTTTTTAATACCCATATTTTATCCTTTATGTTATTTTTATTT
>CAZSDJ010000010.1:0-45007 GCA_964605645.1 uncultured Planctomycetia bacterium | reverse complement strand
GGAATTTCATTGGCAGAATGGGGCATCCGGAAAGTTTTGTTTACTTATCTAACCCGGCGGTAGCTGCAGCAAGCAGTATAACCGGCAGGATCACCCATCCGGGTGAGGTTTAACCATGATTATAAAAGGAAAAGTTCATAAATTAGGTAAAGACATAAACACCGACGATATAATTGCCGCTAAATACTTAGACTCCCAAGATTCTCAATTTTTAGGCTCTAAATGCATGGAAAATATTGATTCTGATTTTTCTAAACGGGTAAAAAAGGGAGATATGATTGTAGCTGCAGAGAATTTTGGTTGTGGTTCTTCGCGAGAGCATGCTCCTTTAGCTATTAAGGGTTGCGGAATTTCTTTAGTTATTGCAAAAAGCTTTGCGAGAATTTTTTTTAGAAATGCAATTAATATTGGCTTACCAATTATCGAGTTAGGAGAAACGGACAAAATTAAAGAGGGTGATTTACTGGAGGTTGATTTAGCCAAAGGCTTGATTATCGATAAGATGAAAAATGAAAATTTTTCCACAAAATCATTTCCGAAATTCTTACAAAAAATAATAAAAAAAGGCGGGCTCTTGAATTGGATTAACAACAAAAAAGGAGATAAAAAATGAGTAAAAAATATAAAATTGCAATAATCGGCGGAGACGGAACAGGGCCGGAAGTGGTAAAAGAAGGGTTAAAAGTGTTGGCGGCAGTTGCTGATAAATATAAGGTTGATTATGAAACTATAGATTATGATTTTGGCGGCAAAAGATTTTTAGATACAGGTGAGATTTTGCCGGATTCTGCGGTAAGCGAACTAAAAAGTTTTGATGCTATTTATTTAGGAGCGATCGGGCATCCTGATGTAAAGCCGGGGATTTTAGAAAAAGGAATTTTATTACGCCTTCGTTTTGAACTTGATCAATATATTAATTTGAGGCCGGTTGTTTTGTATGATAAAAAATATTGCCCCCTAGATTTAAGCCAAGGCCAAAAAGTTGATTTTACGGTAGTTAGAGAAAACACTGAAGGCCTTTATTGCGGTGCAGGCGGGTTTTTACGAAAAGGCACCGAAGATGAAGTCGCCATACAAGAAAGTATTAATTCTTATAAGGGCATAGAGCGTTGTATAAGGTATGCTTTTGAGTATACCAGAAAAATAAATAGAGAAAAAAAACTTATTCTTTGCGGAAAAACTAATGTTTTAACTTATGCTTTTTCACTTTGGCAAAGGGTATTTGACAAAATAGCAAAAGAGTATTCGGATATAAAAACCGATTATGCTCATGTTGATGCAACTTGTATGTGGATGGTAAAAAATCCGGAGTGGTTTGATGTTATTGTTACTGATAATATGTTTGGAGACATCATAACAGATTTAGGTGCAATGATTCAAGGGGGGATGGGGATTGCTGCCGGCGGTAACATTAATCCTCAAGGAGTTAGCATGTTTGAGCCGATTGGAGGCAGCGCTCCTAAGTATACCGGCAAGAATGTAATAAACCCGTTGGCTGCCATTTGTGCTTTATCAATGTTACTTAATCAAATCGGCCAAGAACAAGCTGCAAAAACAGTTGAGAGTTCAGTAATAAAGGTTGTCCAAGAAAAACTTAAATCTTTAGGAGCAGGAAGAATGGGATATTCGACTTCTGAGGTTGGCGATTTAGTAGTAAAGAATATAATTGATAACTAATAAACGATAGTTAAAGGGATAGAAATATGGGAAAAAAAGTTGCAGTTGTTGGTGTCGGGGCAGTCGGGATTGAAATATTAAAAATATTGCAAGAGAGAAAATTCCCGGCTGATCAAATAAGAGTTTTTGCCCGCAGCAGAAGAGAAATTAGGGTAGGAGGCCAATCTTATCAGGTTGAAGCTATATCTGATCAAGATTTTGACAATATTGACATTGCCCTTTTTGCAGGGACCGAAGGCGAAAAAGGGGCCAGTGTTCAATATGCAGATAAATTTATAGAAAAAGGTGCCGTCGTGATTGACAATGGCAATGATTTTCGCCTCCAAGAAAATGTACCTTTGGTAGTCCCTGAAATTAACAAAGCTGAAATTATTGCCCATCAGGGCCTTATTGCTAATCCCAACTGTACTACGATTCAAATGGTAGTAGCTCTAGGGCAAATATTTAAAAAATTTGGCTTGGAGAAGATAATTATGACCAGCCTTCAGGCAACTAGCGGCGGGGGAAGAGTTTCAGCTCAGTCTCTTTGGGATGAGACAAAATATATCGTAGAAAAAAATAACGGTAAAAAATATTTTTCAGAAATAAATAAAGATAGAGATGAAACTAACAGTAGTTTTGCAAATCAAATAGCTTTTAACGCTATCCCGCAAATAGGAGGCTTTAATCAAGATGGCTTCACCAGTGAAGAGCAAAAAGTTATTGATGAAACTCATAAAATTTACAGAAATGATAAAATCAAAATATCTGCTACTTGTGTGCGCATCCCAGTATTTACATCACATTCAGAATCTATTTATTTTAAAACTAGTCAATCAGCTGATCTAGAGCAAATAAAAGAAGTTTTGAATAATTCTGAAGGGGTTGTCTTTCTTGGTGATTGTTCTAAATATCCTCTTGCTTTAGATGTAGAAGAAAAAGATGCTGTGTATGTAGGCAGGTTGCGTTCTGATTCTGCCGAGGCAAATTGTTTTTGGTTATGGGCCGTAGCCGATAATTTACGTAAAGGGGCAGCCTTAAACGCAGTCCAGATTGCAGAACACCTTCTCTAGCAAAGGAAGTTGAATACTAACGGCATTTAGGTAGATTTTTTAAGAAGATATGGTATAATTTTTACTTATGAATAGAATAATTTTATTTATTATAGTTTCATTGATGTTGGTGTTAAATAGCGGCTGCCAATCTTTGCGGAAGAAGTTTATCCGCAAAGAAAAAAAAGAAGAAGTGCCGGTATATATCTCTCCTAAAGAATATCCCGAGAAACCAACCCGTGAAATCTATATAGATTATTACCTTTACACCAAGGGGTGGTTAGATGAGTTAGCAAAAGCGCTCCAAAAAGGGATAAGCTACAAGCGCCAAAAGCGGGCGATAGAAGAAGCGGTTATGAACTTAGATCAGATTATTTCTTTTTTTAATCAAGAAGGTAAAGATAACATTTTGCCTCTTCAGAGCGAATTAAAAAAAATAGAAGAAGAAATTAAGCGTGTTCCTAATTTAAGCCGAATAAAAAGAGATTCCTTGATTCGTGAAATTCAAAACATAAAGAGAGATTTTGATTCTAATTATACTTATACTGATGTAAAAGAATGGATAAATTAGACTTAAAGGTTTTTCCTGCCGGCCCATTAAAAACTAATAATTATCTTATTTTCAATAAACAATCTAGAAAAGGGTTTATTGTTGATTTTTCCGAATCCTTTGGAGAATTATCTGATTTTGTAAAAAAAGAAAAAATTGAAATTGATTTTATATTATTGACTCACGCTCATTTTGATCATATTCAAGGCCTGCAGCACACTAATTTCTCTTTTTATCTCCACAAAAAAGATTGTGATTTAATTTCTGATCCCGATAAAAATGGATCTTCTCTTTTTTCCGATCCGATGAAAATTGATAAAACCCCTAAGCTTTACCAAGGCAGAATAAATTTTTATAATTCAGAAATTACCGTAATCGATACCCCCGGCCATACACCCGGTTCAGTTTCTTTAAAATTAAATAAATGGCTTTTTAGCGGTGATACACTTTTTTGTAATTCGGTAGGCCGTACCGATATCCCTTTTGCTTCCCAAACAGACTTGATGGAGTCTATCCAAAAAAAAATATTAGTTTTGCCTGATGATATTATAATTTATCCCGGACACGGGCCAAGCTCGACTTTAGGCCAAGAAAAAGAAACTAATCCATTTTTGGCCATTTGAAATTATTTAATAGTTTGAATTTATAATTTATGGATACCTATATTGAAGCTTTTTTTGATTATTTAAGAGTAGAAAAGGGGTTGGCGTTAAATTCTATAAAATCATATAAGGTTGATTTAACAAAATATAAAAAATATCTGAATAAACTAGATATAAATAATCCAAATAAAATCAAAAGAGAAGATATCAACGAATTTACTTTTTCCTTACGAAAAGTACTTTCTGTAGGCACTATATCGAGGATACTTTCTTCAATTAAAAGTTTTCATCAATTTTTATTAAGGGAAAAAATTATATCTAATGATCCTTCCAGTTTAATTGAAGCACCAAAACTGGAAAAAAAAATACCTTCATTTTTAAGCCCCGCAGAAGTAGTGAAGGTTTTAAAGAGTCCAAATTTAAAAAGCAATCAAGGCCTGCGAGCCAGAGCAATACTAGAAATTATGTATGCCAGCGGTTTAAGGGTTTCTGAGTTGGTAGAACTAAAAGTTTCAGATGTTAATTTAGAAGTAGGTTTTATTAAATGTAAGGGGAAAGGGTCGAAAGAAAGGATTATCCCTTTAGGGAATGCTGCTAATCATTTTACAAAAAGGTATATAAATGAGACTAGGCCAAGGTTGTTAAAAGAGAATCAATCTTCTTTTTTGTTTCTTGCTCAAGGCAGCCATAAATTAAGCCGGCAAAGTGTTTGGAAAATTATTAAATCGATGGTTAAAAAAGCAAAAATAAGTAAAAAGGTAAGCCCCCATACGCTCAGGCATTCTTTTGCGACTCACCTTCTTGAAGGTGGGGCAGATTTACGGAGTGTTCAAGAAATGTTAGGACATGCCAATATAACTACTACCCAAATTTACACTCATATCAATAAAACAAGGCTTAAAAAAATCCATAATCAATTTCATCCGCGGGCCAAAATTAAAGATTAATTTTTATAATGATAAATAGACTAAAAAAATTAACTCCTCAATTTAAAAATATTTTAAAGATAATTTCAAAATTTGCCAAACAAAAGAATTTTAGTATCTATTTGGTGGGAGGGGTAACGAGAGATCTGTTGCTAAAGCGGCCGTTGGTTGATTTAGATATTGTAGTTGAAGGAGATGCTATTGAATTGGTAAAGAAAGTAGCAGAGTACTATAGTCTAAATTTTCGAAAGCATCACAGCTTTAAAACAGCCACGCTTTATTATCACGGCCATAAAATAGATTTTGCTACTGCTCGCGAAGAACATTATCCTCATCCCGGGTCATTGCCAAAAGTAAGGCCGTCTTCTTTAAAAAAAGATTTATTGAGAAGAGATTTTACTATTAATTCAATGGCAGTAAGTTTAAACACAAAAGATTATGGCCGCTTAATTGATTTTTATGATGGTCAAAAAGATATAAAAGCCGGTTTGATAAAAATACTACATAGCGAAAGTTTTCTAGATGATTCGTTAAGGATATTGCGAGCTATTAGGTTTGAACAGCGTTTTTTGTTTAAGATTGAAACAAAAACTTATGCTTTAATGAAACAAGCAATCGGAGCAGGGGCTTTAGGCTGGATTAATCCACATCGCCTCAGAGAGGAATTGATTCTTTTTCTCAAAGAAGATAATCCTTATCGATATATAAAAAGGTTTTATCAACTTGAAAAATTTAATTTTATAAGCGAACAACTAAGATTAGAAAAAAATGATTTTAAATTTATTATTAGAGCTCAGACAATTATAAGGGTTTATAAGAAAAATTTAAAAGGAAAATATAACTTTAGAGCTTGGCTTATTTATTTATCCGGGATGTTATTAAAACTGCCGGATTGTGAGTTTTTCAAAGTAATTGATAAATTCGGCTTTAAAAAAGAGGAACGAGCTACAATTATTGCGATAAAAAGAAATATTAGAAGAATAAAAAAAGTAGGCCGAAATAAGAATGCAAGTGATATTTATAGAAATTTAAAAAATTACAACTTAGAAACCATAATATTTTTTTATGTTTATTTTCAAGATAGGAAATTAAGAGAAAATATTAATTTTTTCATGAAAGAATTATATCAACAAAAATTAAAGGTAAAAGGCAGGGATTTGAAAAAAATAGGGGTTGCATCGTCATCCGTTATGGGTAAGATTTTAAAAAAATTATTCTTTTTGAAATTAGATAAAAAATTAAAAACTAAAAAACAAGAATTAGAAGAAGCAAAAAAAATTATTGCAAAACAAAATATGAAAAAAAATAATCAAAGAGGTAAAAATGTCAATTCGGATTGAAAAAATAAATGCAGAAATACGCAAGCAACTTACTGAAATCATACAGCATGAAATTGACGACCCCAATATAGGCTTAATAACTATAACTCAAGTGGATACAAAGCCGGACTTAGAAGAAGCAAAGGTTTATTTTAGTTTACTTGACCAGAAAAAATATAAAAAAGTAAAAAAAACTTTAAATGAAATGAAAAAGTTTATCCGGACAATTTTAGCAAAAAATATTAAATTAAAAAAAACACCCAATTTATTCTTTCAGCCGGATGATACAATTAAATATAGCTTAGATATTTATCAAAAGATAGAGGAATTAAAAGATGAAGAAGATAAAAATAAATAAAATAAAAAAGATAATTAATTTGATTAAGCAAAATGATAAGTTTTTAATAACAGCCCACCGCAATCCCGAAGGTGATGCCTTAGGGTCGGAGTTAGCTTTATATTTTTTATTGAAAAAATTAGATAAAAAAGCTGTTATTTGCAATCATGATTTAACTCCAGAAATTTATAAATTTTTACCAAATCATAAAGTTATAAAAAATTCTTTAAAAAAAAGTAAGTTTGACCTAGTATTTGTTTTAGATTGTTCCAGTGCTTTGCGAACCGGTAAGGTAGAGCAAAGGTTTAATGATGCTTCTTTGATTGTTAATATTGACCATCATATAAGCAATACTAATTTTGGAGATATAAATTGGGTAGAACCAACTATGAGTTCTGCTTCTGAAATGATTTATTACTTATCGAAACAATTAAAAATTATGGATAAAAAAATTGCTTTATGCCTTTATACGGGGATTTTTACAGACACCGGAAACTTTACTTATGCATGTACTAGTTCCAACACCCATCAAGTAATAGCTGATTTAATGCAATTTGGCATTAAACCTGATTTAGTTTATCGAGAGGTACATAGTTTATGCACTATTGAAGATATTAAATTTATTGGAAAATGTGTGTCTCAATTAAAATTCAGCTTAAATCAAAAAATATGTTGGGCTCAGATATCTAATTGGGAAAAGAAGCCTTACGACCTTACTGAAATAATTTTTTCAATAATGAGGCTTTTAAAAAAGCCAAAAGTTTTTATTCTTTTTAAAAAAATAAGCACAAATAAAACGAGAATTAATTTTCGCTCTTCTTCTAAAATAGATGTAAATAAAATTGCAAATTTTTTTGGAGGCGGAGGCCATCAAAAAGCCAGCGGCACAACCCTTGCTAAAGAAATAAAAAAAGCGGAAAAGGAAGTGATTACTTTTATTAAGGGGCAAATAAATGGAAAAAGTAAATAAAAATAATAATTTTAACAAAAAAGGTATTTTATTAATTAACAAACCGCGCGGTATTACTTCTCATGATGTCGTTGATATTGCTCGGGATAAATTAAAAATCCGTAAAATCGGGCATGCTGGCACGCTTGATCCGTTAGCAGAAGGATTATTGGTTCTTTTAGTGGGGGTATATACTAAAAGTTTTGAAAAATTTGTTAATTTTGATAAAATTTATTTTGGGACTTTAAAATTAGGGGAGGTTACCTATAGCGGAGATTCAGAAGGAGCCACTATAGAAAAAAAAGATTATAAAAAAATATCTTATCAACAAGTAAAAGAAACACTGGAAAGCTTTCAAGGTACAATTGAACAAGTTCCACCGATGGTAAGTGCGTTAAGAAATAACGGGAAACGACTGTATGACTTGGCCAGAAAAGGTGTTACTGTAAAGCGAAAACCGAGAACAATAAATATATATAAATGCAGACTGGAAGATGTAAATCTTCCTTACGTAGATTTTTATGTACATTGCTCAAAGGGCACTTATATAAGGAAATTAGCCGAAGATGTGGGGGCTACTATTGGTTGTGGAGCACACGTAACTAGAATTCTAAGAAAAAAAATAGGCCCTTTTGACTTAGATAATTCGATAAAACCGGAAATGATTGATGAAACTTATTTACAAGAATTTACCTTTAAATAAAATTAATAATTGCATTGTAACTGTAGGTGTTTTTGATGGTGTGCATCTGGGGCATCAGTATTTATTAGAAAAAATCAAAAGAGAAGCAAAAAAAAAGAAAAAACCTTCATTAGTTATTAGTTTTAATGTCCCACCAGAGAAGGTTTTACATCCTCAAAATAAATTTAAAGGTTATCTCACCGATTATCAGCAAAAAGTCGACTTTATGAAACATTTAGGAATAGATTATCTCTGGCTTCTAAAAACAGAGTTAAATATACTGCAATTTTCAGCAGATGATTTTTTGTCATATATAAATAATTATTTTTCAATAGATGAAATGATTGTCGGAAGTGATTTTCGGTTTGGCACCAAAGCAAAAGCTGGCGTTAGACGGTTAGAGAAAGCTGCCAATAATTATGGTTTTAAGCTCAAACTAGTTAATAAAAAAAAATTTTATGGGAAGCTGGTCAGCAGTTCATTCATCGGGAGGTTGATAAAGTCTTCTGCAGTTTCTCAGGCAAAAAAATTCTTAGGAAGAAATTACACGATAAAAGGCCAAGTTAAAAAAGGCAAAGGCTTGGGGCGGCAGTTAGGATTTCCTACTGCAAATTTAGGTACTTTTGATTATGTTTTACCCGGGCCGGGAGTATATGCTGCTTACAGCCGGATTAAAGGGAAAAAGATTCTTTCAGCTGTTAATATCGGAGAAGAAGGTTGCGAAGTTCATTTAATAAATTTTTCAAAAAATATTTTAGGCCAAATTATCGAGATCAGTTTTCTGGCTAAAATCAGAAATGAATTAGTTTTTAAATCAAAACTAAAATTAACCCAGCAAATTCAAAAAGATATAAAAAATATTACCTCAAAATATAGTATCCCTGCCAATTAATTTACACAATCCCTTGTGTTTGAAGAATTTATTTCTGTTTATCCCTTGACAGCCGTTTTGGTTAGCGTTATATTAACTTTGTGGCATAAAGTGGCATAAAGTGGAATGATTGTTACTAAATAATTATTCTTTGAGGTGAACCAATGTGGTACGGCCAATATTTACATACCTTAGATAAAAAAGATAGGATCATCCTCCCTGCCAAATTCAGAGAAAAGATAAAAAAAGAAGAAAATTTTTATTTTTATCTTACTCGCGGCCTCGACGGCTGTCTTTTTTTATACTCAAAACCAGTATGGAAAGAATTAGAAGAAAAATTACAAGCACTTTCTTTTACAAATCAAAAACCACGCTTTTTTAATCGTATTTTTTTTAGTGGGGCTCTAGAGATAGAAGTAGCGCCTCAGGGCCGGATCGGCCTTCCTCAAAATTTAAAACAATTTGCCGACATAAAAAAGGAAGTAGTTATTATTGGTGTGGGGAATAGAATAGAAATTTGGGATCAAAACAGGTGGAACCAATTTTACTCAAAAAATAAAACCAATTTTGAAAAAATGGCTGAAGATCTTTTTCAGATATAAAGAGTTGGCTGGCGGTTTGGACAAAAAGGAGGTTCTATGAACAAAAGTACTAGTAAGCGAAAGGGCAGGCGAGTGAAATCTAATCGTGATCAAAAGGTACTTGTCGGCTCTTCAATAGTTCACCTTTCCGGTTTTTCTATTTGTGACAGCAATTCCGGTGAATTAGATTTAACTTCATTAACTAGCAAACAGATTAGAAAAAAGATTGGATGGCTTTAAGTTATGCTTACTGCAAAACCTTTAGATAAAATGAAAAAAATCCATCATTATCCAGTTATGTGGAGAGAAGTTCTTGATGGTTTACAAGTTTTTCAGCGAGAAACTATTGTTGATTGTACAGTTGGCCTGGGTTCACATGGTTATAAGATTATGGAAGCAAACAAAAGCGGTGCTTTTTACATCGGGATTGATAAAGATAGTCAATCCTTAAAAGAAGCTTATTGGAAGCTCAAACCTTTTGAAGGCAGATTTGTTTTAGCTCAAGAAAATTTTTTAAATTTCGATAAAATTTGTGAAGAATTTGATATAAAAAAAGCAGATATTTTATTTTTTGATTTAGGTATATCCACCTATCAATTACTAAATCCAAAAAGAGGTTTTAGTTTTTTAGGCGAAGGCCCGCTGGATATGAGAATGGATCAAGAGAAACTGCTTACTGCTTTTGATTTAGTCAATAATTTGAGTGAGCGTGAATTATTCAATATTTTTAAACAATTTGGCGAAGAACGTTATTCGCGGCAAATTGCCGAGGCAGTAGTAACGCAGAGAAAGCACGGTTCTGTATCTACAACTGTAGAATTAGCTAAGATTGTCGAAAAAAGTGTGCCGCCGAAAGCACGTTTTGCTCGCATTCATCCGGCAACCAGAATTTTTCAAGCTTTAAGAATAGCAGTTAATCGTGAACTGGAAACCTTAAAAATAGCCTTACCAAAAGCAATCAATTATTTAAAAATTGGCGGCAGGATTGGAGTTATATCATTTCATTCTTTAGAAGATAGGATAATAAAACATACTTTTAAACGTTTTGCGGCGCAAAATATGCTGAAAATTATTACGAAAAAACCTAAAGTGCCAACAGAAACGGAAAAAAATATCAATCCGGCTTCGCGTTCGGCGAAATTAAGGATAGCAGAAAGAATAGGGTAATTAAGTAATGAAAAAAACATCACCTCTAATTTTAACTTTAATTATTTTTATTTTTCTTTCAATATATCTTCATCAAAAAGTGCAAATTTATACAACTGCTTTTTGCTTGCAAGATAATTATAATCATTATCAAGAACTTGCAGCTCAAAAAGATTATTTAGTGCATAATTTTACAAAGAAAGTGTCTTTATCGTCGGTAAACAAGTGGGTTTTAGTGCAAAATTTTTCATCACCGGAAAAAGAAAAGCTTTTAGTATTTAAACTTGATGCGCAAAATGAAGTTAACAACAACGCAAGCCGGTCATTCTTTGAAAATATCAGGCCCTCAACGCCAGTTGCTGATGTTTTCGCGAAAGAATAATAATACCCATCTTTATTCAGTTGACTAGATAGATTTTTATAATAATTTTTTAAAGATTAAACAAGTGAGCAAAAAAAAATTTTCTCGATTTAGTATTATATATTTGCTAGCTGTTTTTTTATTTTTAATCCTTTCTCTTAAAATTATTTACCTTCAAGTTTACCGACAAGATTTTTTTAAAAAACTGGCTAAAAAGCAACATTACGGAATCTTTAAAATTCAAGGGAAAAGAGGCAACATTCTTGATCGGAACCGAGATTTTCTTGCCAAAAGTATTCACTTTTATTCTGTTTTTGCTGATCCATTTTATGTAAAAAATAAAGAAAAATATGCTGAAATTCTTTCAAAACAATTAGACATTTCTAAAAAAGAATTATTAATAAAGTTGAATAAAAAGAATCGCCGCTTTGTTTGGGTTAAAAGGAAGGTCTCCTGGAAAAAAAAGAAAGATATTGAAAATTTAAATTTGTTGGGGATTGGGTTTGTAAAGGAAAATCAGAGATTTTACCCGGAACACGATCTATTTTCTTCTGTTTTAGGGATTGTTGATATTGATAATAACGGGCTAGAAGGCATTGAACTTTACTACGATCAGTATCTACAGGGCAAAAAAGGTTGGGCAAAGGTGCTGCGCGACTCTTCCTCTCAATACTTGATATTAACTCCTTCTCTAACAGAGCCGCAAGGAGGAACTGATTTAGTTTTAACCTTGGATACTAGAGTTCAATTTTGGGCTAAACAGTTTTTACAAGAAACAGTTGAAAATTATCAGGCTAAAAAAGGCGCTGTAGTGGTAATGGATGCCAAAAATGGTGAGATACTAGCTTTAGTGAATTTTAACAGAACAGATACTACAGATAGCAATCGTTATTTTCAAAAAAATAGTGCAGTTATAGATATGTTTGAACCGGGTTCAGTATTTAAAGCCGTGATTTTGGTTGCGGCAATTTCGGAAGATAAAAAAATAAACAAAATAAATTGCGAACAAGGCCGTTACAAAATCCCCGGTACTATTTTAAATGATTGGCGTCCCTACGGAGAACTTTCTTTTGGAGAAGTTTTTTATAAATCAAGTAATATCGGTGTAGCTAAAATAGCCATAAATGTTGGCCATCACAAGATATATCACTATATTCAAAAAATGGGGTTTGGCAAAAAAACCGGTATTGATTTTCCGGGTGAAACAAGAGGCAAGCTTTTAACGGTAGATAAATGGTCAAGAACCGCAAGATATATAATACCTATTGGACAAGGGATAGGAGTTAATTTACTTCAACTGACAAGGGCTTTTGCCGTTATTGCCAATGGCGGCAATTTAGTAACGCCGCATTTAGGTAAAGAATTATGTTCACACAATATTTGCCGTGAAATCAAATTTTCTAAAAAAAATATTTTACCAAGAAAAGTGGCAGAGGAAGCACGAGAGATTTTAGTTGAAGTTGTCAATCAGGGGACAGGGAAAAGAGCAAGAATTAAAGGAGAAGATATTGGCGGTAAAACGGGGACAGCCCAAAAATTCGATGTAAAACAAAATTCTTATTCGCCTAGCAAACACCGAGCAAATTTTATTGGATTTATTAGCAGCAAAAAGCGGCCGCTTGTAATTGGGGTAACTATTGATGAACCGCAAAAATCACATTTTGGAGGAGTTGTTGCAGCGCCGTTATTTAAAAAAATTGCAGAAAAAATTATTAGTTATAGAATATTGGAATAAAATGAAAATAAAAGATATTTTAAAATCAGTAGATAATCCTAAAATTAGGGATTTAGCAGTATCAGATCTAGCAGATGATTCTCGGGATCTTGTAAAAAATAGCCTGTTTTTCGTGATAGAAAGGCCTAATTTTAATATTTTTTCAGTTTTAACAAAAATTGAACCAAGGGTAGCAGCTTATGTCGCAGACATAAAAAATAAAGATAATATTAACAACTTAGTCAAAAATAAACCAGTTATCTATTTAAAAGGAGTTGAGGGCTGTTTTTATAGAACTGCTAAAAAATTTTATAAGCCTAAACCTAACCTTAAAATTATTGGAATTACCGGTACCAATGGAAAAACTTCCACAGCTTATTTTTTATACCAGCTATTGAAGGGATTGGGTAAAAAAGTCGCTCTGCTTACTACTGTGGGTTATTTTTTTAATTCAGTTAAATACAATGCAAGCCACACTACTGCAGGGTTTTTGAGGCTGTCGAAGATGATTAAAAAAGCAAGCAATGAGGATATTGAATATTTAATTATTGAGGTGTCCTCACACGGGATAGATCAAGGGCGAATAAGAGGAATTAGATTTCAGAGGAGTGTTTTTACAAATTTAAGCCGGGACCATCTTGATTATCATAAAACAATGAAAACTTATTTTAATACTAAAAAGAGTTTTTTTATACAAAATAAGAAAAATTATTCGATCATCAATAAAGATTGTAATTATGGGAAAAAATTATTATTAATTTTAAATAAAACAATATCTTATGGAATAAAAAAAGCAGATTATCAAGCTAAAGATATAAAGTTTTCCAGGAATAAAACAGAATTTAATTTATGCCACAAAAATAAAGTTTTTCCTTTATCCTTTAAAATACCGGGATATTACAATGTTTTAAATGTTTTAGCAGCTGTTTCAGCAGCGCATTCATTAGGTTTTTCATTACAGGGATTAGTGAAACAAATTTCGTTTTTAAAGAGAGTAGAAGGACGTTTCCAAGAGGTTTTGCCTAATATATTCGTAGATTATGCGCATACACCAGCAGGCCTCAAAAATATTCTTTTTTCTCTAAAACAAATAGGGTATCAAAGGATAATATCAGTTTTTGGTTGTGGCGGCCAGCGGGATAAAGGGAAGAGAGAAGTAATGGGAAAGATCTCTTCGCAATTAGCCGATTTTACTATTATTACCTCCGATAATCCCAGAGGAGAGAATCCCTTAAGTATTTGCAAACAAATAAAGAAAGGATGTGCAAACGATAAATTTAAAATTATAGTAGATCGGGAAAAAGCAATTAAAAAAAGCATAGATTTGTATGTAAAAGATGTAAAATCCGGCCAAAAAAGTTGTGTATTGGTAGCGGGAAAAGGGCACGAAGGGTATCAGATTTTTTCTCATAAAAAAGTTTCATTTAAAGATGCAAAAGTTATTAAAGATTATGATAATTGCAAATTTTAAAATTTTCGAAAAAATTATAAAACCATATCAGATTTACAACCTTTATCATTTTAAAAAAGTAAAGGGATTTTGTTTGGATTCTCGCTTAACAAAAAAGGGAGATATGTTTATTGCCTTAAAAGGCAAGTATAAAGATGGGCATGATTTTATTGCGGAAGCCGCAAAGAAAGGGGCAGCATTAATCATATCCGAAAAATATATTGATACTAAGCCCAAAGTGGTTCAATTCATTGTTGAAGATACCTTTGCCGCACTAAAAAAAATAATTTTATTTTTACGGAAAAGATATAATAAAGCAACAATTATAGCAATAACCGGGTCTTTAGGTAAAACTACCACCAAAGAGATGTTAGCTTTCCTGATCAATCCTTACAAAAAAGTCTTAACGAACAAAGCTACTGAAAATAATATTTTTGGGGTAGCAAAAACTATTTTTTCATACCAAGATCACGATTTAATAATTTTTGAACTCGGCACAAATAAAAAAGGAGAAATTAGTGATTTAGCCAAAGCAATTAGGCCGGAGATAGGTGTAATTACCTGTATTCGGCCCACACATTTACAAGGTTTAGAGAGTTTAAAAAATATCAAAGAAGAAAAACTCTCTCTTTTTAAGGACAATAAAAAAACTAAAGCCATTTTAAATGGGAGTGACCCGCTGCTTTCAAAAATAAAATTGAAAAATAAAACATTTTGGTTTGGGAAAAATAAAAAAAATGATCTTTATTACCGGTTTGTTAAAAGGAAAAACGATAAAGTTTATTTTAAAATAGTAAACAAGTATGATTTAGTTATCCCGCTTCGTTTTGTAAATTTTATTGATAATTATCTGGCAGCTATTTTAGCCGCAACTGTCTTAGGGTTTTCGCTTCGAGATATTGTTTTACGCCTGGGCCGTTTTGATAATTTTCCTCCGATGCGGATGGAAGAAAATAAAGTTGGCAATTATATTATTTTAAATGATGCTTATAATGCAAGTCCTTATTCTTTTCAAAAATCTTTGTCGGTACTCAATTATTTTAAATTACCTAAAATTGTAGTTGCTGCCGATATGCTTGAGCTGGGAAAAAAAACAACCTATTACCATCGTAAATTAGCTTCTCAAATCTTTAAAACCAGAGCTGATTATTTTCTTACTTATGGAAATTATACAAAAACAACAAACAAAGAGTTAAAAAAATTAAATTGTAAAAATGCTTTTCATTTTTCTTCTTATAAAAAAATAGCAGATTTTTTAAAAAATAAGGCAAAAGTAAATAAATGCCTAATTTTTTTAAAAGGATCCCGACAGATGCAGCTAGAAAAGATAGTTAAATATCTATAATAATTGCCAGTTTTTGATACAATATGTACTAGCATGTGTTAATAAGTAAATTTCTAAATGCTCTAATTAACCTAATTTCTAATAGAAATCAATGCTTAAAGTAGCAAAATTTTATTTTGCACCCGATTTAGATATTTTTTCTTTTAAGTATTGGGATTTGATTAAGTTAATTAGAAATTAGTAATTTGGCATTAGGATTGCTAACATTATTTATGAATAGCATAAACATGGTATAATCTAAAATCTAAATTTATTATGCTTTACCATCTACTATATCCATTATCAAGATATTTTTTTATTTTTAATGTTACAAAATACATAACTTTTAGGGCCGGTTGTGCATTTTTTACCTCTTTTTTTCTAGTTTTTATTTTTTGGCGCCCTCTGATAAAGAGGCTTCATAAATTACAAATTATTGAAAATATTGATATGTACGGGCACCTGCACCTTGAAACTTTGCATAAAGATAAAAAGGGTACACCGACAATGGGCGGCATACTGATTGTTTTTTCGATACTTTTTTCTACTTTACTTTGGGCCAGATTAGATAATTTATTGGTATGGGCTGTGCTGTTTACAATGGGAGCTTTGGCTGTTTTAGGTTTTGTCGATGATTCTTTTAAAATTAAAAAAGGTAAAGGATTAACTAGAATTAAAAAATTATTATGGCAAAGTTTAATCGGATTGATTTTAGGTGTTTTTATATATTTTTATAAAGAGATAGAGCCTAGCTGGAGCCTGCCTTTTTTTAAAAATTTAGTTTTAAATTTAGGCTATTTTTATATATTTTGGGCAATGCTTCTGATAGTTGCTACTTCCAATGCAGTTAATTTTACTGATGGCCTTGATGGATTGGCAATTGGCAGCTTAGTGATTAATGCAATCATTTTTTCTTTATTAGCCTATTTAGTTGGACACATTAATTTTGCCAATTATCTTTTTATCCCTTATATAAAAGGTGCAGGTGAATTAACAATTTTAACCTTGAGCCTAGCCGGCGCCGGCTTAGCATTTCTCTGGTTTAATTCATATCCGGCTCAAGTTTTTATGGGAGATGTAGGAGCTTTAGCATTAGGAGGAATTATTGGTGCAGTTGCTTTAATAATAAAAAAAGAATTTATTCTTTTTTTAAGCGGAGGATTATTTGTACTGGAGGCTTTGAGTGTGATTTTACAAATAGCATCTGTAAAATTAAGAAAAAAAAGGGTATTTAAAGCGGCTCCAATCCATCATCATTTTCAACTCAAAGGCTGGCCGGAACCAAAAATAATCGTCCGGTTTTGGATTGTTACAATTATCTGTGCCTGCATGGCATTACTTACCTTGAAGTTACGTTAAAATTGACATTATTTTCTTTAATCGGTAAAAAATATATAAAAGATGGATATAAAAAATAAAAAAATTATTTGTATAGCGGGATGGGGTAAAACCGGTATTTCGTTAGCAAAGATGTTATTGAAGTTAAACAAAAAAATCAAGGTCAGCGAGGAACAAGAACAAAAACATTTTTCTTCTAAAATCATAAATGATTTTCGGAAAAAGGGAGTTAGCTTTGAATTTGGAAATCATTCAAAAGAATTTATTTCAGAATCAGAATTAATTATAGTTAGCCCGGGCATAGATTTGTTTAAAAAAAAATTGGGCGAGATTGTTTTAAAAAATTGCATTCCTTATCTGGGCGAATTGGAATTTGCTTCTTATTTTACGAATGCAAAAATTATTGCGATAACTGGAACAAATGGGAAAACCACGGCTTCTCACTTAACCTATTTATTATTGAAAAAAAAGAAAAAAAAAGTTTATTTAGGGGGTAATATCGGCCGTCCTTTTTCTGATTTTGTCCTGGATACGAAACCAAAAGATCTGATAATTTTAGAAGTAAGTTCATTTCAATTGGAAACAATTACAAAATTTCGGGCAAATATTGCAATGCTGCTCAATATTGAACCTGATCATCTTGACCGTCATCAAAATTTTGATAATTACGCAAAGGTTAAAATGAAAATTTTTCAGAATCAACAAAAAGATGATTGGGCGATTATCAATAAGAGGATTAATTTACCGAAAATTTTTTTTTCTCAAATAAGATCTAAAAAAATATATTTTAATGATCAATTTGACAATAAAAATTTTTCAGCAGTGTATCGAATTGGGCAAATTTTTAATTTTAATAAAGCAGATTGTTTATCAATTTTTTCTGGATATAAAAGATTGCCGCATCGGCGACAGCCAGTAAGGACAATCAACAAAATAAATTTCATTAATGATTCTAAAGCAACTAATCCAACATCAACTTTATTTGCACTTAATCTAGTTAAGGCGCCGATAATATTAATTGCGGGAGGTAAAGACAAGGGTTTTGACTATACGGCTTTAGGCAATTATCGGCGGAAGATAAAGAAAATAAATTTAATCGGCGAGGCAGCTGTTAAAATTAAAAATGCATTAAACGGTAAAATAAAGTGTGAAGAATTTAGATCACTAAAGGAAGCAGTATTGTTCTCATACCGGGAGGCAAAACCCGGTGATACGGTACTTTTTTCTCCAATGTGTTCTAGTTTTGACATGTTCTCTAATTACAAAAAAAGAGGGCAAAAATATATTGAAATAGTAAATAGTATTTTTTAATGAAAAATTTTTTAAATTATTTTTTAAAACTTAATTCTTTACGCAAAGAGCGAAGAATCATTTTTTTTCTGATTTTTAGTTTAACTCTTGTTGGATTGCTTTTTATTTATGAATCATCAAGCTTTTATGCTTTAAAATATCAAGGTGACCCGGCTTATTTTTTTAAGAAACAAATTTTGTTTTTTATAATATCACTTTTTTCATTTTATGGATTTTTATTCCTGGATTTAAATTTTTTTCGCCGCCATAGTAAAACAATGTTATTGGTGCTAATTGCGATTTTATGTATTATCCCTTTTCTGGGGCAAAAAGTGGGAGGCGCTCGGAGATGGATTGAATTAGGGGGGTTTAATTTTCAACCATCGGAGTTGTTAAAAATATTTTTTCTTATTTATTACGCAGATTATTACAGCAGAAAAAAAGTAATTTTAAAAAATTTATATTATGGTTTTATCCCGATAAGTATAATTTTAATTTCGATCTGCTTATTATTGCTATTACAGCCTGATTTAGGTAATGCAGTTTTTTGGGTTGCCTGGTTTTTGATTTTTGCATATTGTTTCGGTGCAAAAATTAAGCATTTAGCAGTTATCATTTTAGGTTGTGTAGCAAGTTTCTTTTTTTTAATAAAATTATATCCTTATCGAATTAGAAGAATAATAACTTACTTTGATCCATTTGCAGACCCGCAAGGTGCGGGTTTTCAAATTATTCAATCCCAATTAGCTTATGGCCGCGGCGGGTTGTTTGGCGTCGGTTTTGGTGAAGGCAGCCAAAAATTATTTTTTTTGCCGGCCGCTCATACTGATTTTATTTTTTCGATAATTGCAGAAGAATTAGGTCTTTTTGCAACTTTAGGGATTTTATTTGTGTTTTTTGTGATTATTCATAAATTGTTTAAAATCTCGTATTTAGTTGCAGATCAGTTTAAAAGAGGTATACTTTTTGGCATAACACTTGTTTTTCTTCTTGAAATTTTTATTAATTTAGGGGTTACTTCTGGGTTATTGCCCACCAAGGGGATGCCCCTTCCTTTTATCAGCTATGGTGGCACTAATTTAGTTGTTCATTACATGTTGTTAGGGTTATTTTTTAATGCATCAAGAGAAAACCTAAAAAATAAGTAAATTTAAATATGAGATTTCTATTAGTATCGGAGAGAAGCGGCGGCCATGTTTATCCGGCTTTGGTGATTGCTGATAAAATAAAAGAAAAAAAATCAAAGACTAGTAATATTTTTTTCTTTACAAGTTCATCGATCTTTAAAAATTATATTAAAAATAAAGGATATTCTAGATTAGGAATAATTTTTAAATCGCGTAACATTGTAATTGAATTACTTGTAAGATTTATAGAATCATTATATATCCTTTTCAAAGTGCGTCCTGATTATGTTATCGGATTTGGAGGAAGAGACAGTATTTTTTTAATTTTATTTAGTCGCTTTTTTACAAATAATATTTATATTTATGAACCAAATGCAAAAATGGGAAAGGCAAACAGGTTCCTTGCTTGCTTTGTAAAAATAATTTTAAGAGGAATTCCTCCTTTGGATAAAAGTCGAAAGCAGAAGCTAATAGGGGTCCCTTTAAATAAAAATATAGTAAGGCTAGATAAAAAAAAGATAAAAAAAACATTAGGTTTTAATGAAAAACCTATCGTTTTTTGTTTCGGGGGCAGCCAGGGTTCTAATTTTATAAATAACATTTTTTTTAATTTTATCCAAAACCATAATCAAGTATCATATCAAATAATCCATATTACCGGCAAAAAGGATTATCAGAGGATGCTTCAATTTTATAAAAAAATAAAAAATAATAAAATTATTAATGATTTTTGCCAAGACATGGCTATTTTCTATAATATCGCTGATCTTATTATATCGAGAGCAGGTGCCATAACTTTAGGAGAAATTTCTTTTTATAATATCCCGTCAATCATAATCCCTCATCCGGGAGCCGGCGGCCACCAAAATGCGAATGCCTGCTATTTAGTTAAAAAAAAGGCTGCCTTTGTATTAGATCAAAATAATTTTGATTTTTCCAAATTCGAAAACTATCTACAAACAATGATTTCAGATGTTAATTTAAGGAGCAGCATGAAACACAATTGGCAAAAAATAAATTTTGAGGTAAACTATGAAGAATTTTCTTTTGATTTTATCAATTAATCTTTGTTTATTATCTACTCAGTTTTTCTCTTTTCCACAATTCGTATATGCAAAAAGTAATGATTTTAATCAACTAAAAAGCACTCATTTTATTGTTAATTATCAACAAGGAGTAGAGAGGCAGTATGCAAGCAAAGTTAAACAAAAAGGAGAATATTTTTACAGAAAAATTACTCAAGAATTCAACTTAGTTCGTGACAAGCTTTGGCTTTGGGATAATCGGGCTGTAATCTTTATAGCTAAAGATAAAGAACAATATCTAAAAAATTTCAATTGCCCCGAATGGTCATCTGCTTGTGTTTCTTATTGGGATAAAATAATTTATACTTATCCAAGCCAAAAAAATTTTATTTCGATTTTAGCACATGAGCTTACTCATATTATCTTTCGTGAATATTTAAAAAATAATAATTTGCCGCTTTGGCTGGATGAAGGGATGGCTACTTATATTGAAGATAAGTATGCCGGGGGACATTATAAGAAGCGGGATTACGCCTTGGAAACATTAATCAATAAAGGTGAGTACCTCCCTTTAAGAGAAGTAACCAATGTAAACACTTTAATATTAAAAAATAAGTCAGATGATTATGTTAATAAATTTTATCTACAATCTTTTTCAATTGTAAATTTTTTGGTTGAAAGATATCAAAAGCATCGTTTTTCACAATTTCTTTGGAATCTAAAGAATGAAAACAATGTTGAAAAAGCTTTGTCGAAGACCTATTATCAATTGAAAAATATTGATGAATTGGAAAAAAGGTGGACGAAATTTTACCGAAAGTAAAAAAAATTCATTTAATTGGTATCGGCGGCGCCGGGATGAGTGGCTTAGCCTGTCTTTTGCAAGACAGGGGGTTTATTGTCCAAGGCTCTGACATTCTCAAAACCAGTAAAATTAAGAAATTAGAGAAAAGAAATATTAAGGTTTTTATCGGCCATGCAAAAGAAAATATTGGTCAAAAAACAAATTTAATTTGCTATTCTTCGGCCATTAGTTTAGATAATGATGAACTGGCCACCGCGAGGGATAAAGGGATAGAAGTTGTAAAAAGAGGTACGCTTTTATCTTATTTATGCAAAGATACAAAAATAATAGCTGTGGCCGGAAGCCATGGGAAAACTACAGTAGTTTCTCTATTGAGTTATCTTTTTAAAAAGATAGGATATAATCCAACTGTATTTATTGGTGGGGTGCCCATAGATGGGTCGTTGCCCGCTTCTTGGGGGGAAGGGTTTTCAATTATTGAAATTGACGAAAGTGATGGGACATTCCTTGATTATCAACCCTATCTTTCGGTGATTACCAATATTGATAAAGAGCATATTAACTATTATGGGGATTTTGAAAATATTAAAAAATCTTTTTTGAAATTTGCAAAAAATACTAAGAAAAAAGTTTTTGGCTGCACAGATCAACCTGCAGTTAAAAGTTTGATAAAAAAAGTAAAAGGGATTTCTTTTGGAATTAATTCAAGCTGCTGTTTAAGAGCAGTTAACATAAGGTCAAAGCAAGGATTTAGCTGTTTTGATTTATACAAAAATCAAAAATCACTTTTTGAAGTGAAAAGTTCTTTATTGGGAAAACATAATTGTAAGAATATATTAGCCGTACTATCAATTTTTGATTATTTAGATATAGATTTAAAGAAGATCAAAAGATACTTAATTAATTTTAAGGGGACAAAGAGGCGTTTTCAAATAAAAGAAAAGATAGACGATGTAACCTTTATTGACGATTACGCCCATCATCCTACTGAAATTAAGGCGACATTGGAGGCAGCTAAATCATTCTCGACGCAAAGATTATTTGTGATTTTACAGCCCCATCGGCCTTCTCGGGTTAAATCTTTGTTTAAAGAATTTTCCCGCTGTTTGAAACTGGCTGATTTGGCTGTAGTAACAGATATTTATCAAGCTTCGGAATACTTTAATCCACAGGTAAATAGCCAAAAATTAGTTAAAGCAATGAACGCAGCCGGCTTAAATCAGGTAAGTTATTTGGGAGTGGATCAATTAACTCCGGCTGTATTGCGAATGATTAAAAAAGGAGATTTAGTAATTGGTTTAGGGGCCGGCGATATAGATAAAAAATTGGATATAATTATTGATGAATTTAAAAAAAATAAAAAC
This sequence comes from uncultured Planctomycetia bacterium, assembly GCA_964605645.1. GTDB lineage: Bacteria > Omnitrophota > Gorgyraeia > Duberdicusellales > 4484-171 > PXAH01. Next base: position 22,538 of record CAZSDJ010000010.1, on the reverse strand, counting down.
AAAAAAAAACATTGATTTAGGGCCACTAACTACTTTAGGGATAGGAGGACAGGCTCAATATTTATTTTTCGTTAAAAATAAAAATAAATTATCAATGTTTTTAAATGAACTAGGAGGCCAATTTTATATATTAGGTAATGGTTCAAATCTATTAATTAAAGATAATTTAATAAAAAAACCAATTGTAAAGTTAACTGGTGATTTTAAGTTAATAAGGCAAAAAGAGGGTATTTTAGAAGTTGGTGCTTCAACTTTACTTTCGTTTCTGATAAAATATTGTATTAATAAAAACTTGTCAGGTTTAGAAGGTTTAGCCGGGATACCTGCGACAATCGGAGGGATGCTTTCTTCTTCTGCTTCATCATTTGGAAGTAGTATTTTTGATTATTTGCAAAAAGTAGAAGTGATGGAAAAAGAAACAGGGATAATCCAAGAAATTAAAAAAAGTGAGATAGAGTATGGCTACCGGTATTCAAATCTTTGCGACAAAGTAATCCTAAAAGCTTATTTTAAATTTTTTAAAAATGGAGGGAAAATAAAACAAAAAATCAAAAATATAATCCAAAAACGCATTGTTTTACAAGATTTTTCTTTTCCGAATTGTGGATCAATTTTTAAAAATCCATATCCTCAAACAGCAGGAGCATTAATTGAAAAAGTTGGCCTGAAAGGTATTCGTAAAGGAGATGTCAAGGTTTCGAACAAGCATGCTAATTTTATTTTAAATTTAGGAAATGGTTCTTATCAAGATATAGATTATTTGATTCAACACATAAAAGATACCGTTTTTAGAAAAGAAGGGATCGTTTTAGAAGAAGAAATTCAAAGATGGAATTAACAAAAATTAAAGTGGGTGTTTTGGCAGGAGGAGTTTCCGAGGAAAGAGAGATCTCCTTACGTTCCGGCAAGCAAGTTTTTACTACTTTAGTTCAAAAAAATATTAAAACTAAATTTATTGAAATAAAAACTTCAAATCCTGAAACGATAAAAAAAGATATAAAAAAGGCTGATATAGATGTAGCATTTATAGCTTTACACGGTTCATTTGGTGAAGATGGAAAAATCCAAAAAATTTTAGAAGAAATTTCTTTAGTTTATACAGGTTCAGGCCCAGAAGCAAGTTTTTTGGCAATGAACAAGGTAGCTGCTAAAAAAAAGTTTCGTTACAACAATATACCGACACCATCTTATTTTTTATTTTCAGCAAAAGACTGTAATCATAAAGAGAACATCAGTTATCCGGTTGTGATTAAGCCTTCTTTTTCTGGTTCAAGCCTGGGGGTTTCAATTGTCAATGGAAGCAAAGATCTAAAAAAGGCATTAACAGAAGCTTTTCGATTTGATAAAGTGGCGATAGCGGAAAACTATATAGAAGGAAATGAATTGACAGTTGGCATTTTAAATCAAAATCCCTTGGCTGTAGTTGAAATTGTCCCTAAGCAAGGCTATTTTGATTTTAAAAATAAATATACTAAAGGGAAATCAAAGTATCTGGCACCGGCTAAGTTAGAGAAAAAATTATACCAAAAAGTTCAACAAGTAGCTTTAGCGGCCCACAAAGCGTTAGGTTGCCGTGATTTTTCGCGGGTGGATATCAAATTAAAAGGTGATACTCCATATGTTTTGGAAGTTAATTCAATACCGGGCTTGACCGAGCAGAGCCTATTGCCGCTTTCGGCCTCCGGTTCCGGGATAAGTTTTTATCAGTTAATTAATGCTTTTTTGCAAAAGGCAATAACAAGAGGAATGTTTTCGGCAAAATAAGATTTTAATTTAAATAGGAGTTGATAAAGTATGGCGCGAAGGCGAAGAAATAAAAAAAAGATATTACCTAAATTGCTAACAATTAAATTTTTAGGAGGGGTTTTGATAGTTCTTTTATTTTTAGCGGTTATTGGATTATTTTTTTATCAGATTTATAATGCAGATTTTTTTAAGATTAATAAAAAAAGCTTTAGATCTAACTTAAAAATTGATAAAAAGATAGGAAACAAATTAGAAGGAGAAACAATTTTTAATATTAATTTAGCCAATTTTCACTCTTATCTAAAAAATAAATATCCAGAATATAAAAATATTAAAGTTATAAAAAAATTTCCTAATATTATTAAAATACAAGTTGAAAAAAGAAAGCCTCTAGCTCAGGTTAGAGCTCGGGAATTTTACTTGATTGATAAAGAAGCTGTAGTAGTTAGCAGAGGAAACCAAGATTATTTTTCAGATTTTCCAATAATAACTACTGCTCCTTTTAAACAAGATCTTGATAAAGGGGGCAAGATTGCTGATTTAAATTTAGAAGATGCTTTCGAATTGATCGAAATCATCAAGGAGAAAGAATTATTAGAAATTATTAATTCCCTTGATCAGGATTATCAGTTTAGATTGGCGGATATCAATATTGTTTCTTCGGAAGCAATATATTTTTATTTAACAAATGATAAATATTCTCAAAACCGAATTAAAATTATTATAAGCCGAGAGGAGATTGCCAAAAAGATAGACCTGTTGAATAAATTAATAGCACAAAAGTTAAAAGATAAATTATCACTGATAAGGTATATAGATTTTCGTTTTGAAAAAGTAGCAGTTGGTTTTAAAAGATAGTTATGCAAACTATTTGTGGAATCTCTATTGAAGACGATAAAGCTTTTCTGAGCTTTGCAAATATCAAAAAGAAAACTTTAATGCCACTCGCGGGAAAAGAGATTGCATTAACGCTTGAGCAAGATTTTATAAAGAAGTTAAAAAATAATATTGAAACCATTGAGCGCACTATAGTTGAAGTTGAACAAAAATATTCAACATCTGTAATTAAAATTTTTATTGAATTACCTCCAAACTTAGCGCAAGAATTAGAAATAAATGAAACAATAGTTTTTTCAAAAAAAAAGAAGATAAAAACTGCGGTTATTAATTATGTTAAAAAATATATTGAAAATAAATTTTTAGAATGGGATCACCATTGTATTCACAATATTATTCTTAATTGTCAAACTGAAGGGATTCGTGCAAAAACTGTGCCGCTTGGCATCTTAACCAATAAAATAAGAGTAAATGCTTTACTCATTTATGTAAAAGATGCTTTTTATAAAGAAATTTCCGATATTTTTTATAATATCGAAAGGAATTTGGCAGGGTTTGTAGCACATAAAATAAGTATTCTTTCAGAGGGGGCCGGTTCTTTCCAAAATAAACAAATCGTAATCAGCGTTAATAATTTTAAAAGTTATGTAGTAATTCAAGATGGAAAAGGAAAGATAGTTGAAAAAACATTCGATTTCAGCATTAAAGAAATCATTAAAGAACTTTCTGATAAATATTCCATATCTCCTGTTTTATCTTTCCAGATTTTAGCACGCTATGGTTCCTTTAAGACTATCCCTTATTTTAAGGAGATAACTATTAAAAAAGAAGATAGTTATCTCAATTTAAGCATTAAAGTTTTAGGTAATTTTTTAAAAGAAATTTTTTCAAAAAATATCAAATCAATCATTGATAATTCGTTCGAAAATATTAAAACAGAAGAACAGAGTGATTTTGTTTTTACCTTTATTGGGCCCTTAACTACAAAAGATGGATTTTATAATTATATTAGGCAGCTATTGCCTTACGATATAGAAGTGCCTGTTGACCGGCACGAATCATCTTCTTTTGGGTGTGCTTATTATGGTTACCGGAAACCGCTGGAAAGAAATCATAAAGAAGAACGATCTTTTTTGGCTAAGATTAAAAAAGTTTATCATGAGTATTTTTAATAAATATTATCCAAACTATTATGGACGACGATAGATATCAAGATTTTATAAAAAATTTCAAAGTTGCCCTGACAAACTGCTCAATTTATTTCCTTAGCCATCCAATTTTTATAAAATCAATAAAAGAATTGAAAAAAAAGATTGAAGACTTGTTAGCTGAAAAAGATTTTTTTTCGATTAAAATTAAACCAAACACCTTGATTGTTGATTCTAAGGATCTTAGCAAAATAGCTTTATCTAAAGGTTTAGCTGATTCTCTCCACCGGAAAAAAATAAAAATTATAATATTTGAAAAAGGTTTTACCAGTGAAGGCTTATCTAATTTCCTGTTAGTTGTATCAGCAAGTGAAAAAGAGATTTTATCAAGAGGAGGGGTAAGTAAGATATTAAAAAATAAAAAAATAGAAAAGATTAAAGTTAAAGAATTAGATTATTCTCAGTTATTAAGGGGAAAGGGCAAAGCAGTAAAAGATATATGGGGCTATCTACTTAACGAAGAGGAGAGCGGCCATAAAAACAATAACACAGATAAATATGGCCTTAAGGAAGTTTTAAAAGATGAAAGATTGTCAAAGAAATTAGTAAACTCATTTTTAAAAAATGCCGGAAACGATAAAGATAAACTCAAGAAGTTATTTAAATTAGAGAATAAAAAAAAGTTTAAAGAAATATTTTCTTCTTTGAGCCCCGAAGATTTAACTAAGTTATTATTGAAATTATTTAAAACAAATCAAGGCATCGAGCCTTCGACATTTAATCTTTTTTCATCCTTAGTTCCTATTGATGTACATAAAAAAACAGCAGAAATGTTGGGGGAAGCGGTTAATAAAGAAAAAGAAAATATTAATTTCAAAAAAATTAGAGATTTATTATCTTCTTCTCAAGAAGAAGGAGCCATACCTATTTATAGAAAAAATTTACAACTAGATGTTGGTGGGAAAAACAGCAAAGGAAAAAAATATCTTGATTATAAACAATTAGATGATAACTATCGATTAATTCTTCTTGATTTACTATTTTATGAAAATAATACCCAAAGGCTCAAAATTATTACGGAAAAAATTTGCCAGGAACTTAAAAATAATTTTAGGGAAAATTTAGATTATGTAACTGATTTTGTAAATATTTATAAGAAAAAACTGCAAGACTCAAGTTTTAATAAAGAGTTGTTTGATAAAGCTTATACTATTTTTCAGCAAGCAGAGGCAGAAATTTTTAATAACGATCAATTTTATAAGTTCAGTTTTTTATTCGAGGTATTAAAGTCATCGACATTAGATTCCGAGTTTTATTTAAACAAAATAGAGGAAAATAAATTCAATAGTCTAACTCTAAAGTTGTATTTTAAATTTTTTCCTCAAAGAATTAATAAACTTTATAAAAAAATAAGAGAAAAACAAAGTGATTCTGTTTTTTTAAAAAAAATGATCGACTCTCTTCAAAACATAAAAAATCCATTTGCTGCAGATATTTTAAAATATTTATTTAATTTGACTACAGTTTTTGGAAAAGTCAAAGTATTAGAAGGATTAGAGAATAAAGATCAAATAGATGAGGATTTTTTATTTTCAATTCTCACAGATAAAAGCTTTTATTTGCGTAAGAAAGCGGCTGAAGTGGTTTCAAATTTTAAACAATTACACAAACAATTAGCTAAAGAGCTGCTTTTGATAAAAAATATTTTGGGGATTAATTCTAGATTTATCCTTGAAAACCTGAGAATAGTTTCCCGGTTTTATATCCCGGAAGCGAGGCCCTATTTAGAGAAATTATCTAAATATAAATTTTTTTGGAATAAAAAAATAAGAAAGAAAGCTAGAGAAGTGTTAAACTCTTATGATGCAAAATAAAATCAGTAATTTTTTAAAAGTATTTGCCTCTTGTTTCCAGTTAGCTAAGATGTATGGTTGTAAGCATCTTGAATTTGATAAAGCCTTAAATGATACATACCAAAGCTTACAATCAGCCTTAGATTCTCAAGAGCAGTTAATTATTGCTATTGTTGGCAATGAATTAACTAGTGGAGACGAAATCTTTTTTGATTTAAGTAAAAAATTAAGTGGTTTAATAGAGACATTAGCTGGTAAAGATTGCGAAAAACTAATTTTTGGAAAAGGTTTGACTAAAGAAGAATTAAAAGCATTTTTTTCATATTTCTTGAAAACTGAAGAAAAGAAAACTAATTTAGAAGATTATCTAAATTCAGAAAATATAAACAATATTAAAGTTGGAAAACTAAAGAATCTACAGAAAGAAAAGAAGAAAAAAGAGAAACTCGGCGAGATATCAGCTGATTCAATTTACAGCAAAGCCCTTTCTTATATTGTTTCTTCTTTGGATAGTATAATCGAAAATGAATCTATAAAAATGGTAAATATAGAGAGTATAGTCGAAAGTGTAGTGAAGGGATTAGGCTATTACTACCAAGAGATTTTAAAATTATCGAAATTAAAAGGCAAAGACGTTACTACCTTTTCGCATCTTTTGAATGTATCTTTTTTAGCAGTACATTTTTCTAAAAACTTAGGTTTTCCCGATACTGAATGTAGAGAAATCGGGATGGCTTCTCTTTTTCATGATATCGGAAAACTGTACATTTCAAATAAAATACTGAAAGGTGGCAAGCTTGGAAAAGAAGAGTTTGAACAGATAAAAAGTCACTCACTTTTAGGAGCAACTCTTTTACTTAATTATGTTGATAAAATAGGTAAGTTAGCGCCGGTAGTAGCCTTGGAACATCATTTAAGATTTGACTTGAGCGGTTATCCTAAGCTCAATTTTTCTCATCGCTTGCATTTTGTATCAATGTTAATTTCTCTTTGTGATGTTTACGATGCTTTAAGCCAAAGGCGCAGTTATAAAAATAACTTTCCGCCGGAACTCATTTATAAAATAATGAAAAAAGGACGGGGCTCACAATTTCACCCCGAACTTTTTGATCTTTTTTTTAAATTTATGGGAGTTTGGCCTAATGGTACTGTGGTTTTATTAAATAATGATAAAATTGGTTGTGTCCTAGAGCAAAATCCTCATTATATTTTTTCTCCAAAAGTTAAAATAGTTTCAGATTCTTCAAATCAAGTGGTAGATTTAAGTTTGAACCAATCAAATTTAGAAATTAAAAAATCGCTTAATCCTTACGCTGAAGGCAAAAAATATTTACCCTCCTAATTTTTTATGATATAGTTAAGCAATAAAATTATGATCAAAAATCCAATAATCCATATCTTTCATATTTCTAATTTTGGCGGCCATAGCCAAGCGGCCTTAAACATTAAAGAAGCAATTTTGGATAGAAAAAAAAATGCTAAGGTTATTAACTTGAATAGCTTTCAATATTTTTATCCTCGTACCGAAAAGGTAATAGATGTGATTTATAAAATTGTAATCAAGAAAATTCCTTCTCTGTGGGGAAAAGCTTATGACAAAGAGCAGTTAGTAAAACGCCTTCGTATTTGGCATACAATCATTAATTATGTTTGCTTTCGAAAATTAAGGAAATATATCAAAATTGAAAAACCGGATTGTTTTATCACTACCCAGGCTTTTCCTTGTGGGATGATTGCGGATTATAAAAAAAAATATAAAGTAAAAATACCGCTTGTTGCTGTTGTCACGGATTTTCACCCACATCGTTTTTGGATGCATCCTTTTGTAGATAAATATGTTGTGGCCTCAGAAGAGGCCAGGCAGACTTTAATCAAAGAAGGAGTTGATGAAGAAAAAATAGCTGTTTTTGGCATTCCGATTTCAATTGAATTTACTAAAGATTATTCGAAAGGTGAAATTGCTAAAGGATTAGGTTTTTCCCCCGATTTAAAATCAATTTTAGTTATGGGAGGAGGATTAGGGATCGGGCCCATTGAGCAAATTGTAAAAAATCTGGATCAATTAAGTTATGATTTTCAGATGATTGTAATTTGCGGTAAAAATAAATTTCTTTATCGAAAGTTAAGGAAAATAAAAAATAAAATAAAAAAACCATTATTTGTTTTTAGTTATGTAGAATATATAAATAAAATGATGGATTTTTGTGACATAATTATTACTAAAGCCGGCGGAATTACTATTGCAGAGGCTTTGACCAAAAAAATGGCGATAATCATCACCAACCCTATCCCCGGCCAAGAAGAACGCAATGTAGATTTTTTACTGAGAAGAAATGCAGTTATGAGAGCAGAAAGCTGCAACCAGGTAAATGAAAAAGTAACTCATTTACTGGAGGATTTTTCAGAATTAAAAATTTTAAAAGAAAATGCGGGAAAAAATTCCTTAGGCGATTCTTCTCAGAAAATAGCAGATTTAGTATTTAAGCTTATTCAATAATGTATTATCTTTTTATTTTAGGAAAAATCATTGCTTTAAGTTTTCCCAGAACTATTTCTTATAAAATAGCAAAGTTTTTTGCGTTAGCTCATTTTTATTTGTCGCAGCAAGACCGGGATGCAGTTTTTTATAATCTGAAATACTTAGTTGAAGGCGAACAAAAACAAAAAAAGATTGCGAAAAAAGTATTTATTAATTTTGCTTACTACCTAACTGATTTTTTTCGTTATTTGCGATTAAATCAAAAATTTATTAAAAAATATATAAAATTTGAAGGTTTACAATTTGTTGATCAATTAATCAAAAAAAAACAGGGAGCAATCTTATTAACTGCTCATCTGGGAAATTATGAGTTGGGTGGGGCGGTAATGTCTATTTTAGGTTATCCATTGTCTGTGGTAGCTTTGCCCCATCTTGATTTACGGACTAATAATTTTTTCAATAAACAGCGAAGCAGGGTTGGGATTGATGTGATCCCAACTGGATTGGCAGTAAAAAAAAGTATATCAGCCTTAAAAGAAGGCAGGCTTTTAGCGTTGTTAGGAGACAGGGATTTTTCTCATTCCGGCAGAAAAGAAAAGGTATTTTCCCGCTCTGCCTATATCCCGCGGGGGGCTCCATTTTTTGCAAAAAAATCTGACAGCGCTATCATCCCCGCATTTTTTGTCCGCGAACAGAAGTATTATTACCGTCTTATATTTGAAGATGCAATAAAATATGATAAAAAAAGCAAAGATTGGGAAGAAGAAATACTGAAAAATTATGTATTGGTACTAGAAAAATACCTAAAAAAATACCCGGATCAATGGTACCTGTTCCAGAAATACTGGCATTAACCTGGTAATTGCTAGGGTTTAAAAGTCATACGTCATAGGTCAAATGTTAAGAATAATATGAAAGAAAAAGAAACAGGGTACAAAAAATTAATCGCATGGCAAGAGGCAAATGAATTAGCTTACCAGGGATATATAAAAACTAAAGAATTTCCTAAAGAAGAAATTTATGGAATTACTTCTCAATTAAGAAGGGCAGCTTTATCAATACCCACTAATCTTGCAGAAGGTACAGGTAGACAAGGAAAGAAAGAATTAAAACAATTTGTGAATATTGCTTTAGGATCTTTAGCGGAAACAGAATATCTCATTGATTTTAGTTTAAAACTAGGTTATCTTAATCAAAATGATTATGGAAAATTAAAAACTCTTCGCCAAAAAGTAGGGAGTTTGTTTTGGGGCTTTTACCGAAGCATATAACATATAACATGTGACTTGTGACATGTGACTTATAGTATATAATTATGGATATTTGGGCAATAATTCCCGCTTACAATGAAGCTAAAGATTTAGGCAGTTTTCTTTCTGAAATAAAAGAAAAAAACTTATCAATACTAGTTATTGATGATGGTTCAACTGATAATACTTATCAAGTTGCTAAAAAACATGCTGATATCGTAATAAAAAATCAAATTAATTTTGGCAAAGGCCTGACTTTGCGCAAAGGGATTGATTATTTAATTGATAATAAATATTTTGATTGTTTAATCACCATGGATGCTGACGGCCAGCACAGTCCCGCTGATTTAGATAAATTTATCCAGGAAGCCAAGCAAGGGAGCCGATTTGTAATTGGAAACAGAATGGAAAATCCCAAAGGCATGCCAAAAACCAGAATTATTACCAATAAATTTATGTCCTGGTTGATTTCAAAGATAGCAAAACAAAATATCCCTGATTCCCAATGCGGCTATCGATTGATTAAAAAAGAGGTTATAGAAAATCTAACCATTAAGACAAAAAAATTTGAAATAGAATCAGAAATGCTAATCAATGCTTCCCAATTAGGTTACTCAATAAAAAGCATCCCAATTAAAAGTATTTATCATAAGAATGTATTCAGCAAAATAAAGCCAATTTCTGATACTTTCCGTTTTATTAAATTTATTTTAAGGCTAAAAAATGAATAAAAAAGATTTTAAACTTTTACGCCAAAAAATGGTTTCTGATCAATTGGCGAGTAGAGACATCAATGACTCCAAAGTTTTGCAAGCTTTTCGAGAAGTTCCCCGCGAAATATTTGTTCCTGAGCCCGTCAAAGAATACGCTTATCAAGACAGCCCTCTTTCAATCGGTAGAGGCCAAACAATTTCACAACCCTATATTGTGGCCCTGATGACGGAACTGCTTGAAGCTGAAGCTGGCGATAAGATTTTAGAAGTCGGGACCGGCTCCGGCTATCAAGCGGCAATTTTACTGAATATCGGCGCTAAAGTTTATGGAGTAGAAAGATATCCTAATTTAGCCGAACAGGCAAAAGAAAAGATTAACTCTTTGGGATATCCTCTAAAAATGAAAATAGGAGATGGTACTTTAGGCTGGCCGGAATTTGCGCCTTACGATAAGATTATCGTAACTGCTGCTGCTCCAAAATTACCAGAAAGCTTACTAGAGCAGTTGAAAGTTGGCGGTAAATTGGTGATCCCGGTGGGGTCTCGCTTTAGTCAGGAATTAACTGTAGTTGAAAAAAGAGGCAAAGATAAATTTAGTTCAAAGCTAATTTGTGGCTGTGTGTTTGTGCCTTTAGTTGGCGAACAAGGATGGGATGAACTTGCCTGATTTATTTTTAGCAATAAAGCAGGAACTGATGGTAATCGGAGTTGCAATGTTACCGATATTTGAGCTTAGAGGCGCAATCCCGTTGGGGGTAAAAGTTTTTGAATTATCTATTTATAAAGTATATTTTTTGTCAGTATTGGGGAACCTGATCCCGGTTCTGCCTTTACTTTTATTTTTTAAACTCTTTTTTCATAAATTAGAGAATGTAGCAGTTATCGGGAAATTTTTTTCCTGGTGGTTTAGGAGAGTGGAACGAAAGTCGGAAAGTGTAAAAAAATGGGGTTTTTGGGGCTTAGTTTTGTTAGTTGCAATCCCGCTTCCCGTAACCGGAGCCTGGACCGGAACCGTAGCCGCTAATCTTTTGGAAATAAGAACCAGAAAGGCATTTTGTGCAATATTGATTGGGGTTGTGATTGCCGGTGCGGTAGTTGGTTTAGTAGTCCATGGCGTACTTGGTTTAGAAATTTTTATTAAATCTTCTTTATAATGAATATAACAAAAAAAAATATAATTGCAAAAACGGATAAGACAAAAATTATTCAGCTTGAAGTTAAACACCCGCTCATTGCTAAAAAAGCAAAACCAGGTCAATTTGTTGTTGTTATGGCAACTGAAAAATCAGAACGAATTCCTTTAACTTTAGTTAATAGTGATAATAAAAAAAAGGCCATTACTTTAATAGTGCAAGAAGCTGGTTTTAGCACAAAACAGATTGGAAGGCTTACAGAAGGAGATAGTTTCTATTCAATTACTGGCCCCCTGGGGCATTCTACAAAAATAAAAAATTATGGAAAAATAATTTTAGTTGGTGGCGGGGTGGGTATTGCTGAAATTTATCCGGTGGCAAAAGCCTATAGAGAAGCTGGCAACGCGGTTATTGTGATTATTGGGGCAAGAACAAAAGAACTGCTGATTTTAGAAAAGGAACTAAAAGGGGTAGCTGATAAATTATATGCTGTAACTGATGACGGTTCATCGGGGGAAAAAGGCTTTGTTACCGATACACTAGATAAGTTGATAAATACACAAAAATATGATTTAGTTTATGCGGTGGGCCCGCTGCTGATGATGCGCGAGGTTGCAAAGAAAACTAAAGAAAAAAAAATTAAAACTCTTGTTTCGTTGTCCGTGTTAATGGTTGATGCAACCGGTATGTGTGGCTGTTGCCGGGTTACAGTAGGCGGCCAAACCAAATTTACTTGCATTGACGGCCCTGAATTTGATGCCCAGAGCATAGATTGGCAAGAGGCTGTAAAACGAAATACAATGTATGAAGATAAAGAAAAACATGTTTGTAAATTAGGTATTCATGACCAATAAAGTATCTTCTGTTGAACTACCGGTTCAAGAAAGAATCAAAAGCTTTAGGGAAGTAGTATCTGGATATAGCGAAAAAGAAGCTGTAGCAGAAGCTAAAAGATGTTTGCAGTGCAAAAACCCTACCTGTATTGCAGGCTGTCCGGTAGGGATTAATATCAAAAAATTTATTCACCAGGTTGCAGCCGGCGATTTTAAAGCAGCCTTTTACACTATCAAAGAAAAAAATAATTTTCCTTCAATCTGCGGCCGGGTTTGCCCGGCTGAATACCAATGCCGCAAGGCTTGTGTGCTTACCAAAGAAGGAGCTAATTCTGCCTCAGAAAATAGTATTAATATTCATTTTCTGGAAAGGTTTGTTGGTGATTATGGCATAAAGCATAAGTTGCAGCTTCCCGCTCGAGTTGATTCAAAATTAGCTAATTATAAAGTTGCTGTAGTAGGTTCTGGCCCGGCTGGTTTATGCATTGCGGGAGAGCTGGCTCGAGTCGGGATAAAGGTTACTATTTTTGAAAGCCTTCACCAAAACGGAGGTGTTTTGCGCTACGGTATCCCTTCTTTTCGCCTGCCAGAAAATATATTAGATCATGAAATAAATTATTTAAAAAATATTGGAGTTAATATTATTCAGAATACAGTTGTCGGCAGAACTATAACCTTAGCAGAGTTAAAAAAAGAATTTGCGGTTATTTTTTTAGGTTTAGGTGCCGGGGTGCCTTCTTTTTTAGGCATAAAAGGTGAAAATTCCGCTAATGTTTATTCAGCTAATGAGTTTTTAACTAGAGTTAATTTAATGCAGGCGGATAAATTTCCTCAGTATCAAACCCCAGTTAATATTGGGAAAAATATAATTGTAATTGGAGGAGGAAATACTGCAATTGATTCTGCTCGTGTTGCCTTACGCATGCAGGTAATAAACGGAATTAAACCAAATGTATCTATTCTTTACAGAAGAACAAAGCTAGAGATGCCGGCCAGGCGCCTTGAGATAAAGCATGCTCAAGAAGAAGGCGTTAATTTTCATTTTTTAACTCAACCAGCTGAATTTATTTCTGATGATAAAGGATTTATTAAAGAAGTTAAAAATCTAAAGTGTAAATTGGGCCAACCGGATTCATCAGGAAGAAGGCGTCCGATTGTAAAAGAGGGAAGTGATTTTAAGATTAAATCTGATCTGGCAATCGTTGCAATTGGATTACGTCCAAATAAGCTCCTAACAAGCCTTACCCCTTCTTTAAAAACAGATAAGTGGGGCGATATTATTGTTGATAAAAAGATGGAAACTTCAATTTCTAATGTTTATGCTGGCGGAGATATCGTGGGAGGAGAAGGCACAATAATTGAGGCCATGGGCATGGCAAAAAAAGCTGCCGAAAGCATCAAAGGTGAGTTGATTTAAAATCCGAAGCTAATTAAAACTCTTGACATCTAATAATATATTGATAAATTAATACCAGGACAAAGGCGTCCTTTCTCATAAATTAATATGAGGGAGGACGCTATTTTTTTTATCAAATGAAACTTAGGCTTATGAAGAAAGTAGAGCGAGCGGACATAAGCCTGTAGTTGAATTTGACCCTTGACTTTTTGCCTTGCAATTGTTGCTATGGCAAAATGTCAAGGATTTAATTCATAGACGGGCCTACGCCCTATGATTTATAAAATTTAGTAAAATTTTATAAATCATCTATTCATTAAACAGGAGGTTTTTAATGGTTCAATGGCCAAAAATGAATGATGCTTTAGGGGTAGTTAATCGTGGCCAATCAGCAGAATCGGGTCTTTGTACCCTTTGTCAGTCAGATTGTCGCGGCAAATGTGAGACGTGGTTGTCTTGCTTGAAAGGGCGGAAAATGCTTTATCCGCGTGATTTTGGTTCTATTACATCCGGCGCGTCAAATACAAAACACTTGGGTGTTGCCTATGAAACAATCAGAATTGACGGTTACAATTATGGTTCAAAAGGGCAAAAAGAAGGGCTAACCAGTTCTGAAGATGATTGTATTTTTCCGAATGCATCAATTGAAACTTCATTTGGTAAAGAAGTAAAAACAAAAGCAAGAGTGCCGATTATGACCGGAGCTCTAGGTTCTACATTTATTGCTGCTAAGTATTGGGAGTCATTTGCAATCGGAGCAGCTCTGGTAGGTTATCCGATTGTGGTCGGAGAGAATGTAGTTGGCGTTGACAAGCAAGCTGTAATTGAGAATGGCAAAATTAAAAAAGCACCGGAACTCGATCGCAGGATTAATACTTTTTTGCGCTACTACGATGGCTATGGGGCAATAATTGTTCAACTTAACGTGGAAGATACTCGCAACGGTGTGGCAGAGTATGTAATCGATAAATTTGGCGATAAAGTGATTATTGAGCTTAAATGGGGTCAGGGGGCAAAAGACATCGGCGGAGAGATTCAGGTTAATTCATTAGATTATGCTTTATTTTTAAAGAATAGAGGTTATGTAGTGGATCCCGATCCAACTATTCCGGAAGTTCAAGAAGCTTTTCAACATAAGGCAATTAAAGCTTTTGCCCGTCATAGCCGCCTAGGCTATACATCTTTACAGTCAGAGGGTGAAGTTAAAAAGAATTTTACCGATTCTGTAGCTTATCTGCGTAAATTAGGTTATAAGAGGATTTCTTTAAAAACCGGGTCTTACGGTATGAAAGCTTTAGCGATGGCGATTAAATATGCCACAGAAGCTAAATTAGACTTACTGACTATCGATGGTTCCGGTGGAGGTACGGGGATGAGCCCTTGGAATATGATGCAGAGCTGGGGGGTCCCTTCCATAAACTTGCACTCTAAAGCTTATCAGTATGCCAAAATTTTAGCGGATAAAGGCCAAGATGTAGTGGATATGGCTTTTGCGGGAGGACTAGCCCGGGAAGACCATATCTTTAAAGCTCTTGCCTTAGGAGCACCGTTTACAAAATTAGTTTGCATGGGGCGAGGGTTAATGATTCCGGGATTTCTGGGGTCTAATATTGAAGGGGTTTTAAGTCCGGACAAAAAAGAACAACTTAATGGCAATTGGGATAAACTTCCTGCTTCTGTTGCTAAGTTTGGGACTACTGCTGATGAAATTTTTGCAGGATATGCAGATGTTCAGAAAAAAGTAGGCAAAGATGAAATGAAGAATATTCCTCTGGGTGCAATTGCTGCCTGGACTTTATCGGATAAATTAGGAGCGGGCTTGCAGCAGCTGATGGCCGGAGCAAGAAAATTTTCCTTACCGGAGATTAATCGTGATGATATTTATGCGGGCAATAGAGAAACCGAAAAAGAAACAGGCTTAAAATATATCAGCGATAAAAATGATAAAGAAGCAAAAAACATTTTAACTAATTAACCAATTTAAGTAAACGGTTACATTATAAGTTGATTTAACCTTGAAAGGGGGCAATTAAATATTGTATATATTAATTGTCATTAAAACCCTATTCTTGGATTAAGGAGACATGAGAATGTCTCCTTTTTTTTAAAAAAGCTTGACAACTGTTTTTTATTATGTTAATTTTAATGTGACAGTGACGTTAATAAGGCAAAGTTGCCCTTGGCATTCATTTAGGTGTCAAGGGTTTTTTATTTTTAGCGCGCCGTAGGTGCCTACCAAACAAAGCAGTAACTTACCGAAGCCGGTTTTTTTCAGAGATTTGCAGTTTCAGGCCTTGATTTAATGGAAAAGGTTGCTACAATAAATAGTGGTAAAATTTTTCAAAAACTTTAAGAAAAGGAGTGTGAAATGAACAGAAAAGATTTTACAAAAAAAGATGTTTTAAAAGCTGTTAAAGAAAATGATGTAAAGTTTATCAGACTTTGGTTTGCTGATATTAACGGGCAAATGAAAGGTTTTGCTATCACCAAGGAAGAACTTGAAAATGCCCTGGAAGATGGGATGGGCTTTGATGGCTCTTCTATCCAAGGTTTTGCCCGAATTGATGAATCAGACATGGTAGCGATGCCGGATCCTTCAACTTTTAGAATCCTACCTTATCGCCCGAAAGAAAAAGCGGTGGCAGGGATGCTTTGTGATATTTTAAAACCGGACCGGACTCCTTACGAAGGAGATAGCCGCTATATATTAAAAAAAATGCTAAAAAAGGCAAAGGAAAAAGATTATGATTTCTACATTGGGCCTGAACTTGAATTCTTTATTTTTCGTAATGAAAAAGGAACAGAAATTTTAGATGAAGGGGGCTATTTTGACATTACCACTTTAGATGCCGGTAATGAAGTCAGACGAGAAATAATTCTCACCTTAGAACAAATGGGTATCCAAGTTGAATATTCTCATCATGAGGTAGCACCTTCCCAGCATGAAATTGATCTTCGTTATCAAGAAGCGCTTTCGATGGCAGACACGATGATGCTTTATCGGATGGTAGTTAAAGAAGTAGCACAAAAACATGGTTTTTATGCTACCTTTATGCCCAAACCGATCTTTGGACAAAATGGAAGCGGGATGCATGTTCATCAGTCTCTTTTCAAGGGTGATAAAAATGCTTTTTTTAACCCCAATGATAAATACCATTTATCTGAAGAAGCAAAAGCATATATTGCCGGTACCTTAAAACATGCACAAGAAATAACTTTTGTTTGCAATCAATGGGTTAATTCTTACAAAAGGCTTGTCCCGGGCTATGAAGCTCCAGTCTATCTTTGCTGGGCGAGAAGAAATAGAAGTGCTTTGGTAAGAGTTCCAATGTATAAACCGGGTAAAGAAAAAGCAACGAGAATAGAATTTCGTTCTCCGGATCCTGCTTGCAATCCATACCTTGCTTCTGCTTGTATGCTGGCAGCAGGCCTGAAAGGGATAGAAGAGAACTATAAGACTGTTGAACCGTTAGAAAGGGATGTTTATCGCTTAACCAGAGAAGAGATGAAAGAAATGGGGATAAAATGTTTACCGGGAAGTTTAATTGAAGCCATTGAGATTGCTGAGAAAAGTAATCTTTTGCGGGAAACCTTAGGAGACCATATTTATAATAATCTTCTCTACGGTAAAAGAGTGGAATGGGATGAGTATCGGATGCAAGTTCACGGATATGAATTAGACACCTATTTACCGACTCTTTAGAAGAAATGTTAGAAAACAGAAGGTAGAAGTTAGAGGTTAAAAAATGCCAAAATCATCGTACAAACAATACATCAATACTTTAAGTAAGATTAGTAAGGCCATCACCAGTGAATTGTACTTAGAAGATGTGCTGAAGCTGATAGTTACTTTAACTGCCAACATGATGAAGGCAAAAATTTGTTCACTCTGGCTGCTGGATGATAAAAGAAGGGAGTTAAGGATTAGAGCAACGCAGGCTATGAGTGACGCTTACCTTAAGGAAAGAAGTATCAAATACGGTGAAGGTGTTGTTGGCCTGGTAGCTAAAGAAAAGGCACCTTTAATTATTCCCAATGTATTAGAGGATGCTCGCTATAAAGAAAAAGAATTAGCCAAAAAAGAAAAATTAGTTTCAATGATTAGTGTGCCGATGATGGTGAAGAAGAAATTGATTGGGGTGATTAATTGTTACACAACTTCAGAATATAAATTTACGAAATCTGACATTGAATTGATGAGCACGGTAGCGAACCAAGCGGCAGTAGCTATCGAGAATACAGAACTGATGGTAAAAACAAAGATTGTTCAAGAAGAGCTGGAAACAAGAAAAAAGGTTGAGAAAGCAAAAGGGATTTTGATGCGGAATCAAAATCTCGATGAAAATCAAGCTTACAAGATAATCAGAAGTTCTAGTATGGATAAACGCGTACCGATGAAGGATATTGCGGAAGCGATAATTTTAGCCAATGAGATAGGCAAAAAGTAAACAGCAGCGATTGCTGGGAAAAACAAAGTAGTTAGTTAGGCAAGGCAGCCCTTTTTAATAAGACAAATGAAGTCTTTTATAAGAAGGGTTTTTTTATTTTAGGAGGAATTATGAAAAAAACATTTTTTCATTTAACGGGGTTACTAATAGCTACTATAATTTTTTCCGGTAATTGTTTTGCCTTGGAAATTGGCAATCAAGAAGTAGAAATAACAGCAAGTCAAACATATGTGAGCCGTTATATTTGGCGCGGTCAAGATTTATATGCGGATAACGACGGAGCATATCAACCGAGTATTGATGTTAATTTACCAGAGCTTATTTCTGATATAGATTTAGCATTTAATATTTGGGGGTCTTTTCCGGTTAGTGCCGGCCACGAAGATGGAGAAGAGTTAGATTACACTATTACACTTTCCAAAGCCATCTATAAAGACTTGAATCTTTCTCTTGGCTACACTTACTTTGATTTTCCCAATACTTCAAGTACCTCAGATGTTCAAGAACCGTGGATTTCACTTAATTTAGCGAAAATTCCGGGGATAGGATTAGATGTATCTTTTGATCTGTTTGCCGGCTATGATTTCAAAACTAAATCCGGCGGCCCTGATGAAGGTTGGTACTATTCCTGGGGCTTAGGAACAGAGATTCCCTTACCGTCTGTAGCTTTATTCCAGGAAGGCCAGACCTTAAGTTTTGGTGTGGTTAATTGGGGTAATGACGGTGTCGCAGATTTAGAACCGAATTCTCTGTATGCCACTGAACTTTCGCTTTCAACATCTTATGTTTTTAAAAATTTCAGCATATCACCCAGCTTTAATTACACTATCAATCATGAAGAAAAAATTAACAACGGTGATGAAGAGATTTGGGGCGGTGTCGAACTTAGTTATGCTTTTTAACAGGAGGTGATAAGTATGTTACGAAAATTAAGTTTAGTTTTTAGTTTAATGGCAATTTTTTCAGGGTTTATTCCCTTAGTCTTTGCCGGCGAACCAACAGCGGCCGGTAATGCTACTGCTATTGATACAGTCTGGACATTATTGGCGGCATTTTTGGTGTTTTTTATGCAGGCAGGCTTTGCCATGGTTGAGACCGGTTTTACCCGTGCTAAGAATGCTTCTAACATTATAATGAAGAACCTCATGGATTTCTCAATCGGTTCGCTTGCTTATTGGGCTATTGGGTTTGCTGTGATGTTTGGCGCCAGCGCGTTTGGATTATTCGGAACAACAGGTTTTTTTCTAAGCTCAGCTAATCCTTCGACCTCTCAAGGCCTATGGCAGTTTGCTTATTGGATTTTTCAAGCAGTCTTTGCGGCCACTGCTGCAACTATCGTATCAGGCTCGATGGCCGAGCGGACAAAATTCAGCTCTTACCTTATCTACAGTGTATTCGTCACAGCTATAATTTACCCGGTTGTGGGCCACTGGATTTGGGGTGGAGGCTGGTTGTCGGCCAAAGGAATGATTGATTTTGCCGGCTCAACCGTAGTCCATTCTGTCGGAGGTTGGGCAGCTTTAATCGGAGCGTTATTGCTTGGGCCAAGAATCGGTAAGTACAAAAAAGACGGCAGCTCTAATGCGATACCGGGGCACAATATTCCTTTAGCTTCTTTAGGGGTGTTTATTCTTTGGTTTGGCTGGTTTGGTTTTAATGCCGGCAGTACTACCGCCGGTACGGATTTAAGTATAGCAACTATTGCTGTTACTACTACTTTGGCAGCAGCAGCGGCAGCTATAGCAGCTATGTTTACTGCTTGGTTAAGATTTGGCAAGCCCGATACCAGCATGGCCCTAAACGGTGCATTAGCCGGACTGGTTGCGATTACAGCCGGATGCGGCAACGTTTCACCGTTAAGTGCAATAATAATCGGTGCATTGGGCGGGGTGTTGGTAGTTTTTAGTGTTGAGTTTATCGACAAAGTGCTTCATATTGATGATCCGGTTGGTGCAGTTTCGGTTCATGGAGTTTGTGGTGCCTGGGGTACTTTAGCTGTGGGTTTATTTGCTCAAGAATCTTACGGCGGAGTCAACGGGCTTTTTTTTGGCGGAGGATTAAATCAATTTATTACCCAGTTTGTAGGTGTTATTTCGGTGTTTGCCTGGGTTTCAATTACTGCTCTGATTTTGTTTGGATTGATTAAGCTTACAGCAGGCTTGCGAGTAACCAAAGAAGAAGAGCTAAAAGGGCTTGATATCGGTGAACACGGCATGGAGTCTTATGCAGGGTTTCAGATATTTACGACTGAATAAGGAGGTAAATAATATGAAGTTAATAATAGCAATGATTCAGCCTCACAAATTACCGGATGTAAAAAAGGCATTATTTGATGCAGATGTCCATAAGATGACGGTTACCAATGCTCTTGGTTGCGGCCGGCAGAAAGGTTATGCTGAAACTTACCGGGGGGTTATCCATGAGGTCAATCTTTTAAAAAAGATAAGGCTTGAGGTGGCCGTTAATGAAGATTTTGTTGAACCGACAATTGATGCCATAATTAAAGGAGCTCGTTCCGGCAACATTGGCGATGGCAAAATTTTTGTTGTTGATTTATCTGAGTCGATAAGAATCAGAACCGGGCAAAGAGGCAGCGAAGCTATTGGATAAAGATGATTTTAGTTATTAAACAGGTAAATATTGAAGGCCTTGGCGTATTTAGTTTTTTGCTTAGGAAAAGAAAAATAAAACTAAATATTGTGAGCATGGAAGACAATCAGGCATTACCATCTATGGATAAGTATAAAGGGGTAATAGTGCTTGGCGGCCCGATGAATGTTTACCAAGAAAAAAAATATCCTTTTTTAAAAGAGGAAGAAGATTATTTAAAAGAAGCGCTACAAAGGCAAATCCCTATTTTGGGGATTTGCCTTGGGGCGCAACTTTTAGCCAAGGTTTCTGGAGCTAAAGTAAAAAAAGCAAAACAAGAAGAGATTGGATGGTATGAAGTTGATTTGCTTAAAAATGCTACAGAGGATCTTTTATTTGCAGGGTTAGAAAAAGAATTGATAGTTTTTCAGTGGCATCAGGATAGTTTTGATTTACCAAAAAAATCTGTTCATCTCGCGACTGGTAAAGATTGTAAGAACCAAGCATTTCGAGTTGGCCAAAACAGCTGGGGCCTTCAATTTCACCCGGAAATGAACAAGCAACAAATTGTTAGTTGGTTTAATCATTATCAATCAAACTTAAATAAAGAAGCGATTCTTGAGCAGTATTTTAGATATCAAGATAGATATTTAGATCAAAGTAGAAGTTTTTGTAATAATTTTATAAAAATTGTCGATGCAAAAAATAAGACTAAAGCAGTAGCATGATTAATGAATAATCACAATTTCCCCCAAAAACAAGGTTTATATGATCCGGCTTACGAGAAAGATGCTTGTGGGGTGGGGTTTGTTTGTAGCCTAGAAGGTAAAAGAACTAATTTTATCTTAAAAGATGGATTAACTGTGTTAAAAAAACTTTCGCATCGCGGCGCAGTTGGCGCTGATCCTAATACCGGTGATGGAGCAGGGATATTAATACAAATTCCGGATAAATTTTTAAGAAATTCTTTATTAGAACAAAACGTTAATCTTCCTCAAGAAGGCAATTATGGGGTAGGTTTAATTTTTCTTCCCAGAAATAAACGAGAGCAAAGAATTTGTAAAGATATTTTTAAAAATATAATTTCAGAAGAAGGCCAAGTTCTTCTTGCTTGGCGGAGAGTACCGGTAGACAACTCTGTAATCGGGGAAGATGCAAGAGAGAGTGAACCTTCTATTTGGCATTTGTTTATTAAAAAAAGCAACCAAGAGCTCAGCCAGATAGATTTTGAAAGAAAACTTTATTTAATTCGTAAGCGCGTTGAGAGAGATATTCTCAGTCAACATTTAAAGCAAAATTCATTTTTCTATATCAGTAATTTATCAAGCCGTACTCTTTCTTATAAAGGGTTATTAACTCCGGAACAAGTAGAAGAATTTTTCCTAGATTTAAAAAATAAATCTTTAAAAACAGCGTTAACTTTAGTTCATTCTCGCTACAGTACTAATACTTTTCCTTCCTGGGACTTGGCTCAACCTTTTCGGTTTTTAGCTCACAATGGTGAAATAAATACTTTAAGAGGAAATATTAATTGGATGAAGGCGCGCGAAAGCCAACTGGCATCTAAAATTTTTGGCAATGAGATCAATAAAATAAAACCAGTCCTTACTGAAGGGGCCAGTGACTCTGCAATTATCGATAATGCCTTTGAGCTTTTATCTTTATCGGGAAGGCCGCTGGCACATTCAATGATGATGCTTATCCCCGGTGCTTGGGAAAATGATCTGCTTATGGACGATAAATTGAAAGATTTTTATCGTTATCATGCTTGTTTTTGTGAACCTTGGGATGGCCCGGCGGCGATTGCTTTTACAGATGGCCTTAATATTGGTGCAGTTTTAGATAGAAATGGATTAAGGCCGGCTCGCTATATTGTGACAAAAACAAATAAAGTAATTATGGCTTCGGAGGTAGGGGTATTGGATACAAAAGCTAATGATATCCTTTATTCCGGCCGTCTTCAGCCGGGTAAGATTTTCTTTATCGACACCAAAAAACGAAAAATTATTCAAGATCAAGCTATAAAAGAAGAAATAGCTAATCAAGCTCCTTATGGCAAATGGATAAAAGAAAATTTAGCTAATCTTTCAGACTTGGAGTTTCCCCCGATAAC